>CAYZSG010000012.1:0-43553 GCA_964481045.1 uncultured Candidatus Odyssella sp.
GCAGGTGTTCTACTGCTTCCCGCACGCGCTGATGATCCTCATCACCGCGCTGTCCACGGCGGATCAGCGGCTCTACGAGGCGGCCGACGCGCTCGGCGCGAAGCGCTGGCGCATCTTCTGGACCGTGACGCTGCCCGGCGCGCGCTACGGCGTCATCAGCGCGGCCTTCGTCGTGTTCACGCTGGTCATCACCGATTTCGGCATCGCCAAGGTGATCGGCGGGCAATTCAGCGTGCTCGCCACCGACATCTACAAGCAGGTGATCGGCCAGCAGGATTTCGGCATGGGCGCGGTGGTGGGCTTCATCCTGCTGGCGCCGGCCGTGCTCTCGTTCGCCGTCGACCGGCTCGTGCAGAAGAAGCAGGTGGCGCTGCTCTCCGCGCGCGCGGTGCCGTTCATACCGAAGCCGCGCTTCGGCCGCGATCTGGTGCTCTGGCTCTGGTGCGTCGGCACGGCGGCGCTGATCCTCGCGATCCTCGGCATGGCGCTGTGGGCGCCGTTCATCAAGTATTGGCCCTACAATCTCGATTTCACGCTCGACAATTTCGCGTTCAGCGATTTCGACGCGTCCGGCTGGTCGCCCTATTGGGTTTCGCTGAAGATGGCCGCCGGCGTGGCCGTGCTCGGCACGATCGTCGTGTTCCTGGGTGCCTACATCGTCGAAAAGGGGCGGGGGTTCGCCTGGGGCCGTGGCACCGCGCATCTGCTGGCGATGGTGCCGCTCGCCGTGCCGGGCCTCGTGCTCGGCCTGGGCTACATCTTCTTCTTCAACGCGCCGGACAATCCGCTCAACTTCATCTACGGCACGCTCGCGATCCTCGTCGTCAACACGGTCGCGCATTTCTACACGGTCGCGCACCTCACGGCGGTGACGGCGCTGAAGCAGATCGACGGCGAATTCGAGGCGGTGTCGGCGTCGCTCAAGGTGCCGTTCTACGTCACGCTGAAGCGCGTGACGGTGCCGATCTGCCTGCCCGCGATCCTCGACATCGCGATCTACCTTTTCGTCAACGCGATGACGACGGTTTCGGCGCTGATCTTCCTCTACGGCGCCGGCACCAAGCCGGCGGGGGTGATGATCGTGCACATGGACGAGGCCGGCCAGATCGCGGCGGCGGCGGCGATGGCCTCGCTGATCGTCGCCACCTCGGCAGGCGTCAAGGTCCTGCACGTGCTGCTCGCGCGCTTCCTCGACCGGCGCATGCAGGCATGGCGGCGGCGGTAGAATCCGATGATCTTCTCCACTCATGTGTCGCCCCCGCGAAAGCGGGGGCCCACGTTTCCGCCGCCGTGGTGTTGGCGAGCGAGCACGGAGTGGCGGCGAGATGGGTCACCGCTTTCGCGGGGACGACAAGTTAGGAGGCGCGATGGCCAAAACTCCTAAGCGCCCATCGGAGTCCGAAAGCGACACGAATCGCACCGCCCGGCGCGCGTCGTGGCAGCGCAATCTCGACGCGGCGACGCGGACGCTGATCGAGGAGGATGCGCGCTGGTTCCTGCGCCAGTCGGTCTCGACGCCGTGCCTCTCCGCCGTCGTCAAGGCCGAGGGCATCTGGATCGAGGATGCCGGCGGCCGGCGCTACATGGATTTCCACGGCAACAACGTCCACCACATCGGCTACGGCCATCCGCGCCTGAAGGAGGCGATCCGCCGGCAGATGGACGAACTGCCGTTCGCGCCGCGCCGCTTCGCGAACGAGCCCGCCGTGGCGCTCGCGCGGAAGCTGGCGGGCATCGCGCCGGGCGGCCTCTCGAAGGTGCTGTTCACCACCGGCGGCTCGGATGCGAACGAGGTGGCGCTCAAGATCGCGCGCGCGGCCACCGGGCGCTTCAAGACGATCTCGTTCTGGGATTCGTTCCACGGCGCGGGCTTCGGCGCGGCCAGCGTGGGCGGCGAGGCGCTGTTCCGCTCGGGCCCGATCGGCCCGCTGCTGTCGGGCACCGAGCACGTGGCGCCGTTCGCCTGCTATCGCTGCCCCTACGGCTATCCGGATCGCGACGGCCAGCCGCCGCTCGAATTGTGCAAGCTCGCCTGCGCGAACATGGTCCGCTACGTGCTCGAGCGCGAGGGCGACGTCGCCGCCGTGATCGCGGAGCCGGCGCGCGCGGTGCCCTATCTGCCGCCGCCGGGCTTCTGGGCCGCAGTGCGCGCGGCGTGCAACGATCACGGCGCGCTCTTGATCTTCGACGAGATCCCGACCGGCCTCGGCAAGACCGGGCGCATGTTCGCCTGCGAGCACGACGGCGTGGCGCCCGATATCCTCGTCATGGGCAAGGCGCTCGGCGGCGGCATCCTGCCGATCGCGGCCGTGCTCGCGCGGCCGGAGCTCGACGTGGCGGAGGAGTGGGCGTTCGGCCACTACACGCACGAGAAGAACCCGGTCACCTGCCGCGCCGCGCTCACGACGATCGAGATCATCGAGGACGAGCGCCTCGTCGAGAACGCCGCGCGCGTCGGCGCGATGGCGCTCAATCGCCTGCGCGCGATGCAGCGGCGCCATCCGTTGATCGGCGACGTGCGCGGGCGCGGCCTGCTGCTCGGAATCGAATTGGTGACGGATCGCGCGGCCAAGACGCCGGCCAAGGATCAGGCGGAAGCGATCATGTATCGCGCGCTCGACAAGGGATTGTCGTTCAAGACGACGATGGGCAACGTGCTGACGCTGACGCCGCCGCTCACGATCACCGAGGCGGAAATGAATCGCGCGCTGGACATTCTCGACGAGTGCATTGCCGAGGCGGCGTAGGGTCGGGGAACCCCGCCCTTACGAAAGAGCGCCGCTCGTCGCCCGGCCGCGCGCCCGCAGCAATTCGCGGCCGCGCGCGGTTGCCGTCACCATCAGCCCGCTCGCGCCCGCGGCGGTGCGCTCGACCAGCCCCCGCTCCATCGCGTCTTCCCACACGGTGAGGCGTGGACACGAAGTGCGCCAGGCGTCGAGCACCTCGGCGTAGCTGCGCGGCTCTTTTGCCACCCATTCGACGAGATCGAGAACCAGGGCTTCGGGCGCGCTCGACATGGCGTTTCCTCCCCGGCCGGTCAGGACGGAAGCACCGCAGGCAGCGAAACTTCGAGCAATTCGAAATCGGCGCTGCAATCCGAAAGACTGTGCGCGACGCCGCGCGGCATGGTCACGGCGTCGCCCGCCGCGAGGCGTTGCGCGCCGTGGCCCTCGGCGGTCAGCGCCGCGCCGCCCTCGAGCACGAACAGGAACAGGAATTCGCCGCCGTGCCGCACGGTCTCGCCCTTGGGCGTGCCCGAAACGCGCGCGACCTTGACGCCGGCGAGGCCATCGGTGGCCGCGCCGATGCCGATGTCGCGCGCCGTGAAGCCGGCGAGACGCCACGGCGCCCACTCCGCCTTCGCGGCGACGTGGTGCACGAAGCGTTGCCCGCCGAAATCGTGCGCCGGGTTCAGCGTTCCGTTCGGCAGCGGCATCGCATGGTCGACGCAGGTCATGTGCTCGGCCGGGCAGCCGATCTCGATCACCTCGAGGCCCGGCGAGCTCTCGAGCACGCGGTGGCGGATCTCGGGCGGCTGCAAGACGCAATCGCCGGCCTGCATCACGAAGGGCGGCCCCTGATCCTCGTAAACGAGCCGCACCCAGCCGCGATAGCAGTAGATCATCTGGAAGCGGATCTTGTGGAAGTGCACGTAGTCCGGAACCGGCCCGCCCTCGGGGATGCGGATGTGCGAGGCGATGAAGCGGCCGTTCTGCCGGTCGGGGATGAGGTCGCGATAGAGCATGCCGGCGCGGCCGACGCCCCAGCCCGCGCCGCCGTCCATCTTCGCCACGACGAAGCTCGGCCGCTCGGGCGGCAGCACGAACGGAGGATCGTCGGCGGCGAATTCGATGCGCGTGCCGTTCGGCGCCGTCACCGCCGATGCGCCGCCGCCGAATGCGTGCGCCAGCGCCGCCGGATCGCGCGCCAGCAGGCGCAGCGTTTCGGGCGCGCCCGCGCCGCCGCGCTCGAGGCGCAGCCGCAGACCGTGGCCCGAAACGAGCGCGGTCGCCGGGTCGTCCGCCGGAAAGATCGCGTCGAGCCGGAAACCGAGCCGCTCGGTGAAGAATTTCAATGTGGCGTCGAAATCGGGTGCCGGCAATACGATCTCGGCGGCGTCCGCGCGCGGTGTCGTCTTCATGTCCATCGCGAATTGCTCCCGCGGCCCCGTCGCCAGACGGCGAACTTATACCCCGGCCGCCCGGCGCCAACCAGCGCCGCAACTTGCCGCCGGCGCAAACCCAAGCTGCCGGTACGCACGCGCCACGTCCGCGATAAGCGCCTCCGCGCAGAAGCGCGAATGGAACTGCGCGCGCCGCCCGCGATTCGTCCGCGCAAATCGCGGTCTTCCACGAGGGCGCGCCGCGCGTGCCAGCGCCCCGACATCGCCGGGCGGAACCAGAAGCGCGCTGGTTCCGCCGCTGACGTCTTCGGGCAGACCATCGACGTCCGACACCACCGGAGCGATGCCGGCCTGCATCGCTTCCAACAGAGAGACCGAGCCGCTGCCTTCCTCGATCGACGGCAGCGCGAAGATATCGGCGTGACGGAGATAGTCGAAGGTATGGGGGATGCGTCCGGGCGGAATGGTGCAGGACCCAAGTCCGAGCGCCGCCGCGAGCTGCCGGTGCCGGCCAAGCAGCGCGCACGCCGTGAGGCGGGATCGCCGTTAGTGACCGGCGACGGCCCCGCGGTAATGCCCAACCTCCGCTCGCGTCGTCGAAGGGGCCAACCCCAGCCTCGCATAGATCGCGCCGAGATCCGCCGCGAACGCCGCCGCCGAAAAGCGCTCGCGGAACCGGGCCTGCGCGCCGCGCGCCAGGCGCGCGCGTAGTCCCGCATCCTCGACGAGGCGCCGCAGCGCGCGCGCGAGATCGGCGGCGTCGCCGGGCGCGGTCAGCAGCGCGTGTTCGCCGTCGGTCACGTCCTCCGGCAGCCCGTCGACGCGCGAGACGACGGGCGCCACGCCGGCCTGCAGCGCTTCGAGCAGCGCCACCGCGCCGCTGCCTTCCTCGATGGACGGCAGCGCGTAGATGTCGGCGTGCCGCAGGCACGCATAGGCATCGGGCACGCGACCGGGAATGACCGTGCAGTCGGACAGGCCGAGCTTCACGGCGAAACGCCGGTGCTGCTCGAGCAGATCGCCGCCGCCGGCGAGGCACGCGCGGAAGCGCACGCCGTCCTGCTTCAGCAGCGCCAGCGCGCGCAGCAGGACATCGAGGCCCTTGCGCGCATCGTGGCGCGAGACGGAGAGGATCAGCGGCGCGGTCTTGGGCTCGAGGCCGGCCAGGAAATCCGGCATCAGCACGGGGTCGGCTTCGCCGCGCAGGAATGCGATCTCCGATGCATATGTGATCTTGCCGAAGCGGATTCCCGGCCCGATCTCCGCTTCAACGATGCGCCGCACCGAATCGTAATTCGTGAGCACGAGATCGCTGGCGCGCAGGCCGCGGCGTTCGCTCGGATTGACCGTGAGTTGCGTCCACAGCATTTCCCAGCGCAAGACGAGATGGGCGCGGAGGCCGTGCGGCCGGCCGACGCCCCGGAGCTTGCCGCGGGTTTCGTGGTTGTAGGTGCTGAACACCGAGGCCAACGTCTTGCAGTCGATCCCCGCGCGTGCGAGCTGCCGCGCCGCGGCCGCGCCCACGCCGTTCCAGTTCCCGAGGCTATGAATCAGGCACGGCGCGGCGCGCGGCGCCCGCCGTTCCTCCATGAAGCGGACGATCGCGTTCACGATGTAGTGCTGGTGCGCGACCACCATGAGCCCACGCAGCGGCCGGAACGGCGAGCGCACGCAATGGATGACGCCGAACGGCGTCGATTCCGTGCGCGTCTCCGTGCCGACGCAGAAGAGATGAGGCTCGTATCCGGCCAGAAGCGCGGCGCGGCCCGTCGCGCGCGAATAGGATTCCGAGCCGCCCGGCTGCAGTGTCGGATCGCGGCCGGCGATGATGATGACGGTCTGCCCCATAGGACCGTTCGAATGCTCGGCCGCAGAATAGGGTCGCGACCGCGGCACGCAAGAAGCTAGCAACGGGCGCGGATCGTCTCGGCCAGCCGCCGGATGCCTTCGCCGATGCGTTCCGGCGGCGCCGAGGAATAGCTGAGGCGGAGTCGGCTCGCGCCGCTGCCGTCATGGAAAAAGGCCGGGCCGGGAACGTAGGTGACGCCGTTCCGCGCGGCCTCGGGCAGAATGGCGGCGGTGTCGTGGCCGTCCGGCAAGGCAAGCCACACGAAGAATCCACCTTCCGGAGCCGTCCACGTGGCGAGATTGCCGGCTGCGCCGGCGAGCGCCTCGATCATCGTATCGCGGCGCCGGCGATAGGCGGCGCGCAGGCGCTCGGCATGCGGCTCGAGGCCGGTCTCGAGCAGATCGGCGAGGCACGCCTGCGCGAACGTGCCGGCCTGGAGATCCTCGATCTGCTTCATCAGCGCCATCGCCGCGATGGCCGCGCGCGGGCCCACGACCCAGCCGACGCGGAAGCCGGGCACGATCGACTTCGAAAAGGTGCCGAGATAGAGCGCGCGAGCCGCGTCGATGCCGCGGCCGCGCGCATCGAGGGCCAGCAGCGGCGGCAGCGGATCGCCCGCGAAGCGCAGCGCCTCGTAGGGATCATCCTCCACGAGGATCGCCCCGCGCGCCTCGGCCAGCGCGAGCAGCGCGTGCCGCTCGCCGAGATCGAGCGAGCGGCCGGTGGGGTTCTGGAAGTTCGCCATCGCGTAGAGCAGCGCCGGCCGCGCGGATGGGTCCCGCTCGATCTCTTCGATGGACCGGATGAGGGCGCCGCGGGCGCCGAAGATCTGCAGCGCGCCGGGGTAGGTGGGCGCCTGCACCGCCACCATGCCGCCGGGTTCGACGAGCAGCGCCGCCGCGAGATGCAGGGCCTGCTGCGAACCGTTCGTGAGCAGAATGTTGTCGCGGCTGCAATGCACGCCCCGGGCGGACATGTGCGCGGCGATCAGGTCGCGCAGGCGTGGATCACCCTCGCTCGGTCCGTATTGCAGCGCGCGCCGCGCCGCCGCCGTTCCGGCCAGGATCCGCGCCATCGCGTCCTTGATCTCGGCGAGCGGGAACAGCGCGGCGTCCGGCTCGCCGGGGCCGAACGCGATCGTATCCGCCGCGCGCGGCATCTCGGCCAGCGCGCGGATCGCGGAGGGGGCGAGGCGGTTCGCGTAGCCGGATAAGCGCCAGGCCGCCATCGGCGCGCGGACTCAGGCCGCTTCGGCCTTGGGTTCGCCGAGCGGGCGAAGATGCGGCATCACCTGCTCGGCGAACAGCGTCGCGTTCTTGATCGTGAGATCGTGCGGCAGCGTGCCGAACTGCAGCAGCGGCAGCAGGTGGTTGAACCCGATCAGCTTCTGCGCCTCGGCGAGCCGCTCGCGCACCGTGGCCGCGCTGCCGACGATGAACATGCCCTGCTCGTCGAGCATCTCGAGCGTCATGTCGATCGACATGCCGGCCTTGGCCGCTGCCACGCGCTTCATCGAGCCCATCGAAAGGTAGCCGGGCGGCAGCAGCATCTCGAACGGCATCTTCGCGAACTTGTTGCGGAATGCCTCGATGTGCGGCCGCGATTCCTTCTTCGCGATTTCGTCCGTCTCGGCGACATAGACCGGAATGGCCCAGCCGAGCTGGTCGCCCGAGGCCTCGTAGCCGTATTTCTCGGCCTGGTCGCGATACATCTTGAGGAAGCGCGCCACCGCCGCCGCCGGGCTGAAAGTCTGCAGGTAGGTGTACTTCCGATCCGGGTGCGAGGCCCACTCGATCGTCTCCTGGCTGCCCTGCGAGGGGATCCAGATCGGCGGGTGCGGCTGCTGATAGGGACGGGGCCAAACGTTCACGTAGTCGAAGTGATAGTGCTTCCCGGCGAAGCGGAACGGCCCCGGCTCGGTCCAGGCGCGGATGATGAGATCGTGCGCCTCGTGGAAGCGGTCGTGCGACCAGATCGGGTTCACGCCGGTGGCGTGATACTCGGCGCCGATGCCGCGCACGAAGCCGGTGATGAGCCGCCCGCCGGTGATCGTGTCGATCATCGCGTGCTCCTCGGCGAGCCAGAGCGGGTTTTCGCGCAAGGGAATGGCGCTGCCGAGGATCAGGATCTTCGCGTTCTTCGTGCGGCGCGAGAGTGCCGAGGCGATCACGATCGGCGAGGGCATCATGCCGTAGGCGGTCTGGTGGTGCTCGTTGCAGCCGATGCCGTCGAAGCCGAGCGTATCGGCGAATTCGAGCTCGTCGAGATAGCGGTTGTAGAGCGCGTGGCCCTTCTCGCGGTCGTAATAGGTGTTGGGAAGCTTCACCCAGCTCGTCTCGTGCTTCTCCGTGTAGGAGAGATCGAGATCGGCGTAGGGCATCAAATGGAAGAAGTAGAACTTCATGGCCGCCGCTCCTGGCAGAAGGCCGTCGCGATGCGCACGAATTCGTCGGTCTTCTCGATGTGCGGCATGTGTCCGCACTCGGGAATGATCGTGACGCGCGCGTTCGGGATCAGCCCGGCGAAGGCCTGCGCGTAGGCGACGGGCACGAGCTTGTCCTCGCGGCCCCACACGATGTGCGTCGGCACGTCGATGCGGTGCAGCCACTTCTCGAGATCGGGGTTGAAGAAGCGCGGCTGCCAGGCGAGGCGCGCCGTCGCGTAGTTGTTCTTCATCAGCACGTCGGCCTCGGCTTCGCTCGGCTGGACCGCGAGCATCTGGTCAGCCAGCGCCCGATCGTGGACGAGGTTGCGCGCGCGCTCTTCGGGGCTCCACAGGAACAGGTCGCCCACCGGCACGTCGGGAATGCGCAGGCCGACCGGGCAGTTCACGGTCAACGTCTTGAGCGCGTGCGTGCTGCGGATCGCGATCTCGAGCGCTGTCCAGCCGCCGAGCGACGAACCCATCAGGTGGATGTCGCGCAGGCCGAACGCCTTGATGAAATCGAGATAGAAGTAGGCGAGGTCGCCGACCGATTCGAGCCAGGGCGGCGTGTCCGACTCGCCGAATCCCGGATGCTCGGGCACGATCACGTCGAAATGCCGCGAGAGCTGCTCCATGAACGGCAGCCAGGCACCCGCGCCGGCGGCGCCGTGCAGGTAGAGAAGGGGAGTGCCCTGGCCCGCGCGCATCAGGCCGATGTTGCAGCCGCGCAATTCGATCGTCGTCTTCGTCGCCGGCATCGGCGCTCCTCCGTTCGCGCGCGCCATTGCTGTGCGTAAAGGTGCTCGCTGTCAACCGGTCGCCGCGGCGGCGGGCATGAAAGCATCCGCGGAATCCGCGGGCGGAAAGCCGAGCGTTGTATAGGCATCGCGCAACGCGCCGGCAAACGCACCGGCCGAGAAGCGCGCTCGATAGACGGCGTGCGCCTGCCGTGCCAGCCGGGTTCGCAGCGCGGCATCGCCGAGCGCGCGGGCAAGCGCCTGCGCGAGATCCTCGGCGTCGCCGGGCGCCGCCATCAGCGCGCTCTCGCCGTCGGTCACGTCCTCGGGAATTCCGTCGATGCGCGAGACCACGGGCGCCGCGCCGGCCTGCATGGCCTCGAGCAGAGAGAGGGAGCCGCTGCCTTCCTCGATCGAGGGCAGTGCGAAGATGTCGGCGCATTTCAGGTAAGCGTAGGCATCGGGAACACGCCCGGTCAGCACCGTGCTGGCGCCGAGATCGAGCTTGGCGGCGAACACGCGGTGCCGCTCCAAGAGCGGACCGCCGCCGACGAGGCAGGCGCGGAAAGGCACGCCGCGCGCGCGGAGCCTGGCCAGCGCGCGCAGCAGAACGTCGATGCCCTTGCGCGCGTCATGGCGCGACACGGCGACGATCAGCGGCGCGCTTGGCGGCGCAAGGCCGGCGAGCGGCGCCTGCGCAACGGCCGCCTCGCCGTCGCGGCGTGCGAACGCCATTTCGGACGCATAGGTGATGCGGCCAAAGCGGATCGCGTTGCCGTAGGCCGCGCGGACGATCGACTCGACCGACGCATAGTTCACGAGCACCAAGCGGGACTCACGCAGACCGCGCCGCTCGCTCGGATTGACCGCGAGCCGGATCCAGCGCAGCTCGCAGCGGAGCTTGATCTTCGCCCACCGGCCATGCGCGCTGGTCACGCCGCGGATCTTCGCCCGCGTTTCGTGCTCGTAGGTGCTGTAGGGAGTCGCCACGGTGACGCAATCGATGCCGCGCCGCGCAAGGCGCCGCGCGGCGGCGGCGCCGACGCCGGCCCAGGGGCCAAGGCTGTGAATGAGGCAGGGGCCCCGGTCGGCGGCGACGAACCGGTCGATGGCATCGACGATGCGGCGCCCATGTGCGGCGACGAGGATGCCGCGCAGCGGGCGCTGCGGCGTTCTCGCCACGTGCAGCGCGCCGAACGGCGTCGCCTCCACGCGCGCGCTCGTGCCGACGCAGAAATGGTGGGGCTCGTAGCCGGCCCATATCGCGGCCCGGCCATACGCGCGCACGAAGGATTCGAGGCCGCCGGGAAACATCATCGGGTCCCGGCCGCCGATGAAGATAACGGTCCGGCCCATGCGGCCTCGCGCGCCGTCCAGATCGTCCGGCAGCGAAGCCTAGGCCCGGCCCCTCAACCGCGCAATGCGGCGCGTTACGCGCTGGTCTTGAAGCGCTCGCGCTTGTACTCGTTCGGATTCACGTCCCTGGCGCCCCAGTTCTCGATGTCGCGGCCCTTCGAGAACATCCAGGAATAGCCGTCCTTGGGATTGGTGAGGATCTCCCACCAATTGTTGTCGAGATCGAGCAGGTAGAACGAGTAGGTGCCGTGCTGGTCGACCGGCTTGGTCACCTTCTTGATGCCCCACTTCTCCTGCTGCTCGGCGCAGAGCTTGTAGGCGTTGTCCACCTCTTCGCGCGTGGCCACGTCGAGGCCGTTGTGGTTCAGGAGCGGCATCTCGCCGGCACGTTTCGGATTCTGCACCACGGCGATCGTGTTGGTGCCGCCGAGCCGGATGATGACCGAGATCGGGCTCGTCCGCACCACTTCGAGGCCCAGGAACTCGGTGTAGAACTGCCGCGTCTTCTCGAGATCATACGACTCGAGCGTCCCGTGCGACAGGAACTGGAGCTTCAGCACGGGATCCTTCGCGTATTCGACGACACGTTCGGTCATGGTCTTCCTCCCTCGTCAGAGGCTCGAATGCAGGCCTCTCATCCGTAGCATTCTAATCGATCGCCACCCGGTTCACCAAGGTGCCGCAGCTGGCGATTTCGATCTTGATTTCGTCGCCGGGCTTCAGGAACTCCTTGCGCGCGAATCCCACGCCGGCCGGGGTGCCGGTGGCGATGACGTCGCCGGGCCGCAGCGTGACGTGGCGCGAGAGATAGGCGATCTGCTCGCGGATCGAGTGCACCATCAGGTTGGAGTTGGAATCCTGCTTGATCTTGCCGTTGATCCAGAGCTTCAGCGGGATGTTCTCCGGCGGCGGAACGAACTCCGCCGGCGTGATGTAGGGGCCCATCGGCGCCGAGCCGTCGAAGCATTTCTGCCCCACCCAGTCGAACACGAAAGGCGAGCCCTCGCGCTTGATGAAGTCGCGCGCCGACAGATCGTTGACGATCGTGTAGCCGGCCACCGCATCCATGGCCCGTTCGACCGAGAGGTTGCGCATTGCGCGGCCGATCACGACGCCGATCTCGACCTCCCAATCCACCATCTTCGAGAATTTCGGCAGGTGGACCGGCGCGCCGGGCCCGATCACCGAATGCGCCGACGTCTTGACGAAGAACCAGGGCTCGGCCGGCCTTTGCGGGCGCACATAGGGGCCTTCGAGCTTCGGCCCGGCGGCGCCGGCCCGCGCCATCTCCTCGAGGTGGTCCCAATAGTTGGCGCCGGCGCAGAACAGGGCGGTGGGATAGAGCAGCGGCGCGAGCAGTTCGGCCTTGGCCAGTGCGATGCCGCGCTTGGGATCGGCCTTCTTCGCGGCCTTCTTCAGGCGCGGATGCACCTTGTCCCAGGATTGCAACAGCCCCAGCACGGAGGATGCGTCGACGCCGGCGCCGGCGAGATCGGCGGCCGGGTAGATGCGGTCGCCGACGAGCACGCCCGCGGCGGGTTTCCCCTTCGCGGCGCGGTAGGTGAGCAGCCGGTATTCGGTCATCGTGTCACTTCCTCCCTGGCCGCGCGGCTCGATGCCCGGCGCGGCGGCCGCTCGTTGCGGCGGCTCTGCCGGCCAATCTAGCGGGAGCGCCCGGGGCGGCAAATGATTTTCGAAGATAGTCCGAATTTTCGAAAATCCGTTGACGCGGCGGCGCGGCCCGGCTTTGGTCCCGGAAAATGGGAGGACATCGTGGCCGATCGCACGCTCAACGTCATCGTATTCCCGGGCGGCTTCAACTTGCCGCTCTGGGCCGGGATCAAGCAGGGGTTTTACGCGCGCCGCGGCCTGTCGCCGGCGCTCCACTTCACGACGAGCTCGATGGAGCAGCTCGCCGGGCTCGTCCGCGGCGATTGGGATCTCGGGCTCACCGGCTTCGACAATGTCGTCGCCTATCAGGAGGGGCAGGGCGAGGCGAAGATCGACCGCGAGCCCGATCTCTTCGCGTTCATGGGCGGCGACGACGCGTTCCTGCGCCTCGTCGTGCAGAAAGACATCGCGGGCTACGCCGATCTCAGGGGCAAGACGCTGTCGGTCGATGCGCTCACCACCGGCTTCGCGTTCGTGCTGCGCAAGATGCTGGCGCTGAACGGCATCGCGGAAGGGGATGTCAATTTCGAGCGCGCCGGCGGCGTCATGCAGCGTTGGGACGCGCTCAAGGCCGGGAAGCATGCCGGAACCCTTCTCATCACGCCATTCGAACTGATCGCGCAGAAGCTCGGCCTGCGCCTGCTGCAAAGCGCCCGCGATGTGTTCCCGCGCTATCAGGGCCTCGTCGGCGCGACGCGGCGCAGCTGGGCGGCGGCGAACGGCGACGTGCTGACGGCATTCATCGCCGCGCACCTCGAAAGCCTCGCCTGGCTGCACGACCGCGCGAACAGGCCCGCCGCCGCGGCGATCCTCGCCGAGAAGGTGCCGAACATGACCCCGGAGTTCGGCGCCGCGGTCTACGATGAGCTGCTCAAGCTGCCCGGCGGCTTCGAGCCCAAGGCACGCATGGACGCCGAGGGCATGAAAGTGGTGCTCGCGCTGCGCAGCGAATACGGCCGCCCGCAGAAGACGCTGACCGATTCGGCGAAATACGTCGATCTCTCGTACTACGAGCGCGCACGGACTTGAGACGACGGCTTCCGTCGTAGGGGCGCGCGCAGCGCGCCCCTACGCGCCGACGACGTATGGCCCGCGCGGCACGGTGTGGAGGGTTTCCGCACCCGTATCGGTGATCACGACGAGCTCGCCGGTCTGCACGCCGGCGCGCTGATCCTTCGTGATCACGTTGGGCTGGATCACCATCATCATGCCGGTCTCGAGCGTCATGTCGGGGAGCGGCTCGTGGCCGCGCGTCGGCGAGCCCAGGATCGGCTGGAGATAGCCGCCGCCGAAGCCGTGCACGAGATCGTCGTAGTAGGTGAAGCCGGCCTCCTCGATCACGCGCGCGCCGATCGCCAGTTCGCGCGCGCTGATGCCGGGCTTAAGCACGCCCAGGATCGCGTCGTAGGCGCGTTCGGCCGCCTCGTGCAGCCGCGCATACTCCGGCGTGAGCGGCTCGCCGATCGAGAAGGTGCGCAGCACCTGGCCCCAATGCTCCCAGAAGCTCGCGGTGATCTCGCACGAGATCGCGTCGCCGCGCGACAGCTTGCGCGTGGTGGCGTGCTGGCGCGGCACGAAGCAGTCCGGCGCCCGCATCGCCGTCGACGAAAAGAAGTGGATGATGTTGCTGCCGCGCCACGGCGTATAGGCCGCCTCGGTGATGCCGCCCAAATCGCGCTCGTCGAGGCCGGGCCGGATCTCGCGGCGCAGCGCCTCGATCGGCAGGTCGCTGAGCCGCGCCGCGATGCGATACCAGTCGATCTCCTCCTTCGATTTCACGAGGCGCAGGCGTCCATAGGCCGGATTGAGATCGATCACGTCCTCGAACGCGGCGGCGATCGCCTTCGCATAGCCCATCGGGACCATGCCGACGGCGGCCACGCGCTTCGGCTTGGCGCCGCGCGCTTTCAGCTCGCCGATCACAGACTGGATCGTGGAGACACCGCCCCAGCGCATGTCCACATCGGGCATCAGCGCGCGGGCCTGCGGCATGTGGTTGTAGAACTGGACGAAGATCGTGTCTTTCCGCCCCGGGCTGAACACCAGCGCGGCTTCGTAGGTGGTGAGCCAGTCCGAGAGCCAGTGCACGGGCCCGCCGCGAAAGAAGGCGGCGGTGGCGACGAGGTGATCGACGCCGGCCTTCTCCATCTCGCGCGCCATCAGATCGCGCCGCCGCGTTATTTCGCCGGCGCTGAAGCGCGGATAGTCGGCATCGACGATGGCCGATAGCCGCGGGTCGAGCCCGAGCGCAGGCTTCGCGTAGGCCATCAGCGCGGGTTCAGCGTAACGCCGCCGTCGACCGTGAGCTTCGCGCCGTTGATGTAGCGCGCGCGGTCGGAGGCGAGGAACACGACCGCGTCGGCCACCTCGTCGACGCTGCACCAGCGGCCGGCGAGGATGCCCTGCTTCTTGCAGTACTCGTCGAGGAACTGCTCGCGCGTCTTGCCCTGCTGCTTGGCCATGTTGTCGGCCCACATCTGGCGCCATTCGGTGGAGACGAGGCCGGGAACCACGGCGTTCACCGTGATCTTGTCGGCGGCGAGATCCTGCGCGAGATAGCCGGTGGCGTGGTTGATCGCGGCGTTGTTGAAGCCGTGGGTCAGCGCCGGGCCCCAGGTGGTCATGCCGGCGACGCCGGTGACGTTGACGATCCGGCCCGTGCCGTCGGTCGCCAGCAGCTTCAGGAATTCGCGCACGACGCGGAGCGTGCCGAGGATCTTCACCTGCGCGTCGCCGAGCCAGTCGGCATCGTCCCACAGGATCTGCCGCTCGATGCGGCGGATGGCGCCGCCGGCATTATTCACCAGGATGTTCACCTTGCCGAAATCCTTGTGCGCGGCGACGGCCTTGACCGCCTCGCGCACCGATTCGGTCTCGGAAATGTCGGTCGGGATCGCCAGCACCGGCACCTGACGCTCGCGCACCGAATCGGCGGCCTTGGCGAGATCGTCCTTGTTGCGCGCGAGCAGCACGACCTTGACGCCCTCGGCCGCCAGCGCATGCGCGATGCCGAGCCCGATGCCCTTGCTGCCGCCGGTGATGACGGCGGTGCGTCCTCTCAGTCCCGTTTCCATCTCAGCTTCTCCTGCGAGCTCACTTGTAGGGCTTCGTCTCGGTCTGGCCGAGCGAATTGATATAGACCCGCTCGTTCGGCGCGGGCTTTCCTTCGACGCGGTCGAGGCACCAGTCGGCCAGCATCGTGAACCAGTTCTCGCCGAAATAAGCGGCGGTATTGCCGCCGATCGCGTGGCGCTCGCCCTCGTAGATCACGAACTTCCGCGGCACCGCGAGCTTGTCCGCGAGCTCCTCGCTGTTCTCGATCGGCGAAAGCTCGTCGTCGCCGCCGCCCTGGATCAGCACCGGGCACTTGATCTTGGGGATCAGCGGCTCGGTCGTGAACTTCCGCTTGAACTTGTCGAACTTCGCCTCGTCGTCGTAGCCGGCCATGTACATGAAGCGCATTTTGAACGAGGGCGCGGCCGTATCCATGATCGAGTGCAGTCCGGCCTCGTGGTTCACGAAGGTGACGGCGACGCCCTTGATCTTGGCGCCGAGCGCCGCTGCCGCCTGCAGCGAGAAGAACGAGCCGAAGCTGATGCCCCAGACGACGACGCGCTCCGGATCGATGTTCGGGTGCTGGACGAGGCGGTTCCACACGGCGATCGCCGCGTCCATGTGGTTCTTCTCGGTGACGTGCAGGTCGTGGATCGTGCACTCGCCCTGGCCCGGCCCGTCATAGATGAAGTTCGCCATGCCGCGCTGCAGGAATTTGTCGCCGTACATCGAGCACATGATCTCTTTCGAGCCGTCCATGCCGTCGATGCCGATCACGCAGGGAAATTTCTCGCCCGGCTTCGGCTCGCGCGGCAAGTGGAGATAGCCGGGCAGGAACTTGCCCTTGCCGCCGAACGGAATCTCGATGCGCTCGACCGGGTGCGGCGCATATTTCGCGAACTTGTCGTAGCAGCGCACCATGCGCGTGTTGTAGTCGATCGAGACCGGGTTGTTCTCGAAGATCGGCCAGCGCGCGGCGGAATAGAGCATCGCGGCGATGAAATAGCTCTCTCGCGCGGCCACCTTGCGGCCCTGCTTGTCGAACGCCTCGGCCTTCGCCTCGCGCCGGTGCCCCGCCGCGCCGAGTTCGCGGTGCATGTCGGCGAATTTCTTGACGCGCATCCCCACGGTGCGGAAATCCGCGATCGCGTCGGGGCCCGCCGGATACATCGTGTAGCCGAGGCGCGGCTGGTCCCACTCCATGCCGACGGCCTGGATGATCGAATCCAGCGCCCAGCGCTGCTCGCCCCAGCGCTTCACCATCCGCTCGGTCTTCGCCCGCATCATCGTTTCGCTCCGTCCTCGTTGCCTTGCCGTCCGCGCTCCGCCTCAGATCAGCTCGCGCTTCCCGTCGGAATAGGTGATCTTCACCGTGATCGTGCCTTCGTTCAGCAGCCACGGCCGCACGGTGTAGCTGCGCGCGCCGGCCTTGTGCATCGGGTCCTCGGCGGCGATCCGCTTCGCCTCGGCCAGCGACGCGGCGCGAATGATGACCATGCCCTCGCCGTGCCAGTCCTCCTCGTTGTCGGCCCAGAACGGGCCGGCGCCGAACATGATGCCGCGGCGCTCGAGGCTGCACTGGAACTCGAGGTGCTCCTTGAGGTTCTCGAGCACGGGCCCGAGGCCGCGCGTGGGTTTCGTGAAGACCACGTAGAGCTGCTTCTGAAGCATGCCCTTGCTGGCCTCGAGGACGTCCTTGGCCTTGACCTGCGGTTCGCTCATCAACGGGCGTCCTTTTTGTGCGTCGCGCGTCTCACCACCAGCTCCAGCCGCCCTTGCCGACGAGGAACAGCGAGATCCAGGGAAACAGTGTCAGCACGATCAAGGTCAGCGCCATCGTGATCGTCATCGGCATCGTGCCCATGAAGATGCGCCAGGTCGTGATCGGCGCATCGCCGAGATTGGCCTTCACGACGAACACCGAAACGCCGAGCGGCGGAGTCAGCAGCCCGATCTCGATCGCGACGATCGTGATGAGCCCGAACCAGACGAGATTGACGCTGAAGCCTTCGACCACAGGCAGCACGAACGGCAGCAGGATCAGCATGATCGAGAGCGAATCGAGGAAGCATCCCAGAAGGATGATGACGATGAGGTATCCGACCAGCACGACCGGGAAGGTGAGCTGCGCCGTCTGCAGCCACTGGCCGACGGCATAGGGCAGGCCCGACATCGCCAGCATCTGCGAATAGAGCTGCGCCGCCATCAACAGGAAGCAGATCGCGGCGGTGACGCGGCCGGTCTCGAGCGTCACGTCCCACAGCTTGGCGAGGCTGATCTCGCGGCGCGCGACGCCGATCGCGAAAGCGGCGAGGGCGCCCGCGCCGCCGGCCTCGGTGGGCGTGAAAAAGCCGCCATAGATGCCGCCGAGCACCGAGGTGATCAGCAGGCAGATCGGCAGGAACTTCAGGAACACGACATGGATCGGCGCGCCCTCGAGGGGGCCGTGATACTCGCCGCGCGCATGGCCGTCGGCGAACACGAAGCGCTCGCGCAGATAGCCGAGCAGCAGGATCGTGATCGAAAAGGCGACGGCCAGCAGGATCCCCGGCACGATGCCGGAGATGAACAGGTCGCCGATCGACGTGTTGGCGATCACGCCGAAGATGATCATCAGCAGGCTCGGCGGGATCAGCATGCCGAGGACCGAGCTGCCGGCGACGACACCCACCGAGAAGCCCCACGAATGGCCGTGCCGCACCATCTCCGGCACGGCCACCTTCGTGAACACCGAGGCCGAGGCGATCGAGGTGCCGGTGCAGGCCGCGAACACCGCGTTTGCGGCGACCGTCGCGACGCCGAGCCCGCCTCGGATTCGGCGCATCAGCAGCGCCGCCACGTCGAACGTATCGCGGCCCATGTTCGTCGCGGAAACGAACAGGCCCATGATCACGAACAGCGGGATGACGCCATACACCTCGGACGCGATCGAGGTGGCGGCCGAGCTCGCCAGCAATTTCCCGGCGACGGCGACGCCCTTGATCGCCCACACGCCGGCGAAGGACAGGAACATCAGCGCCACGCCGATGTGCATGCCGGTCTGGATGAGGAAGAGGCTCGCGACCATGCAGGCCGCGCCGATCGCGATATCGCTCATGGCGTCAGGCCTTCGCCGCGAGGGCGCGGCGGAACTCGTGCACGGCCAGGATCAGATACTGGCCGACGGTGGCGAGCCCGCCGATCAGCACCACGAGCATGAACGGCCACACGGGGATCTCGATGACTCCGGCGGTCCCCTTGTAGAAGTCGCCTTCGTAGTTCTCCCGGAAGATCGGATAGACGTAGAAGACGATGAAGCCCATCAGCGTGGCGCCGATGAGGTGGAAGACGCCGTAGAAGAACGCGGCGAGGCGCGGCCGCCGTTTCGCCACCGCCGCGAGGACGAGATCGTTCGAGACGTGCCGCCCCTCGCGCAGCGTGTTGGCCATCTGCAGGAAGACGACGGCGACGATCGAAAGCCCGAGGAACTCCGTGACGCCCGGCACCGGCCGGTTGAACGCCTCGCGGCCGAAGATGTCGGCGTTCACAGCCACGGCCATGACGAGGATCAGCACCGTGCCGACGGCGTTCAGCGCGATCGTGATCTTGCCGAACCAGGATTCCCGGCGCGGCGCGCCGGAGCCCGCATCGGGCGGAGGAGCGCCCGTCATCGGCCGCGCCTCGACGTGCGCCAAAGTCCGCGCCGAGACCTCGCGCACGGCCCGAATTGCTGATCACACTGCACGTTCGTCCTGCCCCTCGCGGGCCCGGATGATGCGTCCGGGCCCGCTCCCTTCCCACGCGTCTCGCGTTACTCCTTGTCCCAATCGCGCGCGGGCTTGGCGCCCAGGCGGCGCATCTCGTCCATGTAGGCCGCCAGCACCTTGCTGCCGGGCAGGCCCTGGCCGTCGAGCTTTTGCGCCCATTCCTTGGCGATGTTGGGCATCATCTTCGCCCACTTGATCTGCTCGTCGCGCGGGAACTCGATCACCTGGCCCTTGAAGCCTGCCACGGCCTGAAGCCCGGCCTCGCCGGCGTTCTGCATCGCCTTGTCCGCGTCCTCGCCCCATTTCGCGCCGGCGTCACGGAACACCTTCTGGAGCGCCGCCGGCCATTTGTCGTAGATGCCCTTATTGACGATGATCGCGGCCGCGTATTGCGCGCCGAAGCCGACCTTGATCGTGTAGGGCGCCACTTCCGGATACTTCATGCCGGGATGCGCCGAGGGGAAGATGATGAACGCCTCGAACACGCCGGTTTTCGTGGAGTTGTAGTACTCCATCATGTTGCTCTGCACCGGCACCGCGCCGGTGCCGCGGATCCAGGCGAGCGCCGCGCCGGCGGTGCCGATCTTCTTGCCCTTCACGTCCTCGACCTTGCGCACCGGGTGGCTCGAGATCAGTTCGTAGGAATCGTAGCTGTTGCCGCCGAGGCGCACGGTGCCGAACTTCGCATACTGCGCCGTGTACTCGGGGAACGTCGCGTGCATCTTGTTCATGGCCTTGCTGACCATGGACACGTCGTTGGTCACGAACGGGACGACGAACGTGATGTTCTCGAGCGGCAATTTGTCGGGGTGGAAGATCGTCGGCTCGAAGCCCACTTCGGCGATGCCGTCGCGCACGCCCTCGAGCACGCGCGTCGGCTTCAGGAGCGAGCCGGCATAGGCCTCTTTCCAGACGATCTCGACCTTGAGGCCGGCGTCCTTGATGCCCTTGTTCACCGCGGGAATGAACGAGTCGGTGACGAGCTGGAGCGGCTTCAGCGCGCGCGGCGCCTGGCCGGCGGCGATCGTGAGATTGATCTTGTCCTGGGCAACGGCGGCCGTGGCGAGAAGCGTGGCCGCGCCGGCGAGCAGTGCGATTCTGCTGAGCATCGTTCTAGTCCTCCCTATAACATTCTTGCTCCGCGCGCGGCGACGCGCCGTCGCGGAGCGGCGTTTTCGGGCGCGAGCAAATCGCAGAGTCGCAAGGGCGTCAACATGGATTTTCGAAAATCGCCTTGATTTTCGAATTTCCGATTGCGCGCGCGGCGCCGGCCGATATTGTGGGCCGCCGCAACGCCTCCTCCGGCGATAGAGCAACGAAATGCCGCCTTCCTCCGCGCGCCGTTCGCGCGCCGCCGCCGCATCCGGCGCCGCGCCCACGCTGTCGGGCGCGGTGCTCGAGGATCTGCGGCGCGATATTCTCGAATGCCGCTGGTCGCCGGGCGCGAAGCTGCGCTTCGAGGCGCTGCGCGCGCACTATGCGGTCGGCATCAGTCCACTTCGCGAGGCGCTCTCGCGGCTCGCTGTTGAGGGCCTCGTGGTCGGCTTCGACCGCCGCGGCTTCCGCGTGGCGCCCGTGTCGCTCGACGATCTCGACGAGATCACCGATCTGCGCTGCGAACTCGAAGGCCTCGCGCTGCGCTGGTCGATCGAGCGCGGCGACGACGCATGGGAATCCGCGGTCGTCGCGGCGTTCCACCATCTTTCGCGGGTGAACTCCGAGCTGCCGGGCCGCGTGCCGCGCCTTTCCGACGATTGGGAGGGCCGCCACACCGCGTTCCACCAGGCGATGGCCGCCGCCTGCGGATCCGCGCGGCTCATGCAGCTCCGCGCGCAGCTCTTCAACCAGACGAACCGCTACCGCCGCCTCGTCGTTGCCTACAGCAAGGTGCCGCGCGACGACCGCGGCGAGCACCGCGCGCTGATGGATGCGGCGCTGGCGCGCGACGCCGAGCGCGCCGTGGCGCTGATCCACAAGCACATCCGCCACACGGCCGATCTCGTGCGCGCGATCTACGGCGCCAAGGGCGCCGAGACGCTGGCGCGCGTGGCGGGACGTGCGCGGCCGCGCGCGGTGGCCGCGCGCCGGCCGGCGGCGTAGCGCGGCCGGCTCAGCCGCGCCCTTCGAACGGCATCTTCGTCGCCTTGATCGTCAGGGTGAGGACGTTGGTATCGAGCGGCAGGCTCGCCATATAGGCGACCGCGCTACCCACGTGCGAGACGTCCATCAGCGGCTCGGGCATGATCTGGCCGTTCGGCTGCGGCACGCCATCCTTCATGCGCGAGCCCATCGGCGTATCGGCATTGCCGACGTCGATCTGGCTGCAGGCGATGTCGTATTTGCGGCCGTCGAGCGCCGTCGATTTCGTGAAGCCGGTCATCGCGTGCTTGGTGGCGGTGTAGGGCAGCGTGTTCGGGCGCGGCGTGTGCGCCGAGATCGAGCCGTTGTTGATGATCCGCCCGCCGCGCGGCGTCTGGCTCTTCATGATCTTGATCGCTTCCTGCGTGCACAGGAACGTGCCGGTCATGTTCGTGTCGAGGATGGCTTTCCACGCGGCGAAGGGCAGCTCCTCGAGCGGCACGGGCGGCGTGCCGATGCCGGCATTGTTGAACAGCACGTCGAGCCGCCCGAACGTCTCTTTCGTCTTGGCGAACATCGCGCGCACCTGCGCTTCGTTGCCTACGTCGGTCTGCACCACGAGCACGCGCGGCGCTCCGGCCGCTTTCGCTTCCTTCTCCACCGTGGCGAGCGGCTCCGGACGGCGTCCGGAGAGAACGAGCGAATATCCGTCCTTGGCGAGCGCCAGCGCCGCCGCGCGGCCGATGCCCGTGCCCGCTCCGGTGATGAGAGCAACCTTGTTCGCCGCGGCCATGTCGTTCTCTCCCTCGTATGTTGCCGGCGCGTTTCGTCAGCGCCAGTCGTCGATGGCGAAGATTTCGGGTCGGTTATAGCCGTCCGTGCCCGGCCGTGTCATCGCGATGACGTTCATCGTCGTGCGGAAGCCGGCGCGCCGCATCAGCTCGTAGGCCTCGGCGCGCCCAGTGTTGGTGCCGGCCACGAGCAGCGCGGCGCCGCGCAGCGCCGCATGCGCCTCGCACGCCGCGAGCAGGCGCTGGAATCGCCGGTGCGCATTCTTGCCGCCGCGCGCGGCCGCGAATTTCACGAACATCTGGCCCTCGCTGGCTTCCGAGCCGGGGCCGAAATGGCAGAGCGCCAGTGCATCGAGCCTTCCGCCGCTCTCGAGCAGCAGCGTCTCGCCGAGGTCGTGCGCGGCGAGATCGGCGGCCTCCGCCGTCACGTCGAGGCCGGGGAAGATGCCGTCCGTGAGCTCGCGCATCGCGGCGAGAAGATGCGCGCGCTCGGCGTCCGCGAGGCGCGAGAACAGCCGCGCGGCGGCGGGCACGGGTGCCACCGGCTTCGCCATCACGGCGGTGATGCGCTGCATGCGGAAGCCATAGCTCTCGTAGAGCCGCACGTGCTTCGGGCTCTGCGGATGGGTGACGAGCCCGGTGAACGCGAAATCGCCGCGGCCCACGGTCTCGATGAGCTTCGGCATCAGCTCCCGCGCCAGCCCCTTGCTCCACTGCTCGGGCGCCACCACGACCGGACCGAGGATCGCGACGCTGCCCCAGCGGATCATCAGGCCCGCCGCCGCGAGGTGGCCATCGAGATCGAGCGCCACGCCGGCCTCGGGCCACAGGCGCCAGCGCGGGCCGATCACGTCGGCGCCGACACGGAACGTCGCCGGTTCGGGAATGCCGAAGAACCTGCTGAACGCCGCGCGATTGATGCGCGATGCCGCCGGCAGATCCGCCGCGGCGAGCGGCCTTACGACGATGTCCATGTCAGTCCGCGTGCTCGTCGGCGAGAAGGTCGAGGCGGCGCAGGATCTCGCGGTCGGTGGCGACGAACAGCACGGCACCGCCTTCCGCCGCCTCGTGCGAGATCCAATGGCCGTGCGGCAGCGTGAACAGGTCGTTGCGCGCCCACGCGATGCGCGCATCGCCGATGCGCGAGACGCCGCTGCCTTCCGCCACGAAGCACACGGCATTGCTCGTCGTGCGATAGGCGCGCGTCGGCGTTGCCGCGGCAAGTCCGGCGAGGAAGCAATCGATAAGGTTCATCACCGAACCGCCGGTGGCCAGGTTCGTGTAGCGGAGGAGCTTGGCGCCGTCGGCCGAGGCCGGCGCGGCGGCCAGCGCCAGCCGCGCCGCGGCCCACGAGTAGCGGAACATCGGCGAATAGGGGAGGCCCGGCGTCGACTCGGCCGGCACGAAACCGGCCGCGGCGAACGCGCTGTCGGCCGGCATCGGCGGCGGCGGCCGCTTGCGCTCGCGCTCGAAGCGCACGACGTCGAGTTGCCGGATCAGCGGCGCATCCAGCACGTCGAGCCAGATCACGCGCTGGCCGCCCGGATTGGCGTGCTCGTGCCAGCACCAGGCCGGCGTCAGCACCATGTCGCGCTCGGCCATCGGGCAGGATTTGCCGTCCACCGTCGTCACGGCGCCGGCGCCTTCGACGACGAAGCGCAGCGCGTTCATCGTGTGGCGGTGCGAGGGCGCCGTCTCGCCCGGCATCAGCACCTGAAAATTTGCCGAGAGATTGGTCGTCGTGGTCACGAAATCGTCGGCGCCGAACACGTCCTGCTGGATCAGGGTCAGCACGCGGCGCTCGGTCGCCTGCATGTCCGCGGCTTCGGTCACAGCCTGTGCCAGAAGCGGCTCCAGATCGGCCCACCGCCAAAGGCGAGGCTGCTCACCGCGCGGCGGATAGACGTTGCGCTGCCACAGCGCCGAGACCGAGGCGCGCTGAAGCGCGGCCGAATATGTATCGTCGCGGGAGCCATCTGCCATGGGCGCGACTGTAGGAATTCGCGGCGCCGGTCACAAGCGCGGCGGCCGTATGCCAGCATCCCCCTTGATGCGGCCACGCGCACACCGCCATAAGAGCGCATGAGCGAGAAAGCACGCATCGGCGTCGATATCGGGGGCACCTTCACCGACGTCGTTCTGGAGCGCGGCGCGGCGCGGCATTCGATCAAGGTGCTGACGACGCCGGCCGAGCCCGAGCGCGCGGTGCTCGATGGCGTCGGCGCGGTGATCAAGGCCGCCGGGCTCGCGCCGGCCGATGTCGGCCTCATCATCCACGGCACGACGCTGATCACGAATGCGCTCATCGAGCGCAAGGGCGCCAAGACCGCGCTGGTGACCACTGAGGGCTTCCGCGACGTGCTCGAAATGGGCACCGAGAGCCGCTTCGAGCAATACGATCTCGCGATCGAGAAGCCGGCGCCGCTCGTCCCGCGCCGCCTGCGCTTCTCGGTGCCCGAGCGCCTGAGCGCCAAGGGCGACGTGCTGCTGCCGCTCGACGACGCGGCGCTGGCGCACGCCGGCGCCGCGCTGGCCGCAGCGGGCGCCGAGAGCGTCGCGATCTGCTTCCTGCACGCCTATGCCAATCCCGCGCACGAGCTGCGCGCGCGCGAGGCGTTGGCCCGCGCCCTGCCGCGCGCCGCGTTTAGCATCTCGTCGGAAGTGGCGCCCGAGATCCGCGAATACGAGCGCTTCTCGACCACGGCGGCCAACGCCTATGTGCAGCCGATCGCCGAGCGCTATCTGCGCGATCTCGAGCGCAAGCTCAAAGCCGGCGGCTTCGCATGCCCGCTGTTTCTTATGCTCTCGGGCGGCGGCATCACCGACCTCGAAACGGCGGTGCGCTTCCCGATCCGGCTGATCGAATCCGGCCCGGCCGGCGGCGTGGCACTGGCGGCGCACATCGCGCGCCAGTGCGGGCTCGACCGCGTGGTCTCGTTCGACATGGGCGGCACCACGGCGAAGATCGCCATCGTCGACGATGCGGTGCCGCAGACCGCGCGCGCATTCGAGTTCGGCCGCGTTTTCCGCTTCAAGAAGGGCAGCGGATTGCCGCTCAAGGTGCCGAGCGTGGAGCTCGTCGAGATCGGTGCCGGCGGCGGCTCGATCGCGTCGATCGATCATCTCGGCTGCCTCGCCGTCGGCCCCGAAAGCGCGGGCTCGGATCCCGGCCCTGCCTGCTACGGCCGCGGCGGCAGCGGGGCGACGGTCACGGACGCCGATCTGGCACTCGGCCGCATCCGGCCCGAATCTTTCGCCGGAGGCCGTATCCGTCTTGACGAAGCCAAAGCCGGCGCGGCGCTCGCGAACGGCGTCGGCAAGGCGCTCGGCATGGAAGCGAAAGCGGCGGCGGCCGGTGTCGCCGAGGTCGTTGACGAGGCGATGGCGAATGCCGCGCGCGAGCACGTCATCGAATGCGGGAAGTCGCTGCCCGGCCGCACCTTGATCGCGTTCGGCGGCGCCGCGCCGCTGCACGCCGCGCGCATCGCCGAGAAGCTCGAGATCGACCGCATCCTGATTCCCGCGGGCGCCGGCGTCGGCTCGGCGATCGGCTTCCTGCGCGCGCCGGTCGCCTACGAGGTGACGCGCAGCGTCTATGTGCGCCTCTCGCGCTTCGACGCCACGGCGCTCAACCGCGCCTTCGCCGCGATGGCCGAGGAGGCGCACGCGATCGTCGCCCGCGCGGCAGGAGACCGGCCGCGCGGCGAACGCCGCATCGCCTATATGCGCTATCTCGGCCAGGGCCACGAGATTCCGGTACCCGTGCCGCTTGCATCGCTCACATCGGCGAGCGCCGAGATCGTCCGCCGCGCCTACGATGCCGCGTATCGCGCGCAATACGGCCGGCTCATGGACGGCGTCGACATCGAGTGCGTCGCCTGTGCCGTCGTCGTTGCGAGCGAGTCGGCGGCGGCCGTGCCGCCGTTCGCCGCTCGCGCATCCGGCGCACCCGTGCCGGCCGCGCGGCGCACGCTCATCGATCCGCTCTCCGGCCGCGCGGTGGAGGTGCCGCTTTACCGGCGCGAGGCGCTGGCGCCGGGCGCCGCGATTGCCGGCCCGGCGCTGATCGAGGAAGATGACACGACGACGGTCGTGGCCGCCGGTTTCCGCGCCGCGCTCGATCCGCACGGCTACATCATCCTCGAACGCGGGCAGACGCGATGAGCATGCACGACGACATCCGCCGCCAGCTCATGTGGTCGCGGCTCATCGCCGTGGTCGAGGAGCAGGCGCGCATGCTGATGCTGACGGCGTTCAGCGCCACGGTGCGCGAGGCCGGCGATCTCTCGGCCGGCGTGTTCGATCTGCGCGGCCGCATGGTGGCGCAGGCGATCACCGGCACGCCGGGCCATGTCAATTCGATGGCCGAGGCGGTGCCGCATTTCCTCGCGGAATTCCCGCTCGCGGAGATGCAGGACGGCGATCACTTCATCACCAACGATCCGTGGATCGCCTCGGGCCATCTTCACGACATCACCGTCGTCTCGCCGGTGTTCCGCGCCGGCAAGCCGCTCGGCTTCTTCGCCTGCACCTGCCACCAGGTCGATATCGGCGGCATGGGGCAGGGGCCGGACGGGCGCTCCGTATTCGAGGAAGGCCTCTACATCCCGCCGATGCACCTCGCGCGCGCCGGCACGCCGAACGGCGATCTGCTGCGCATGATCCGCGCGAATGTGCGCCAGCCGCGCATGGTCGAGGGCGACGTGCTCTCCTACCTCACGACGAACGAGGCGGCCGGGCGGCGGCTCGTGAAGATGCTCGGCGAGTTCGGCGAGACCGGCCTCGAGGAGCTTGCCGACTGGATCTTCGAGCGCTCGCGCAACGCGATGATCGCCGAGATCAAGAAACTGCCGCGCGGCACGTTCGAGAGCGAGTTTGTGCTCGACGGCTACGACCGGCCGGTGAAGCTCAAGGCCGCGCTCACGATCGGCGAGGACGAGATCACGGTCGACTACGCCGGAAGCGATCCGGCAAGCCCGCACGGAATCAACGTCGTGCTCAACTACTGCAAGGCCTATTCGGCCTTCGGCGTCCGCTGCGTCGTGGGCCCGCGCATACCGAACAATGCGGGCTCGCTCGCGCCGATCGTCGTGAAGGCGCCCGAAGGCTCGATCGTCAATGTGAAGCACCCGTGGCCGGTCTCGGCGCGGCACGTGATCGGCCAGTTCCTGCCCGACGTGATGCTCGGCTGCCTCGCCAAGGCCGTGCCCGAGCGCATTCCGGCCGAGGGTGCGGCGTGCCTCTGGGGCGCGCAGCTTCGCGGCGGTCCCAGCGTCGCCGCCGGCGCGCCCACGCAGAGCAACCGCATCGGCGAGCCGTTCGAGGTGATGTTCTTCAACAGTGGCGGCAGCGGCGGGCGCCCGTTCGCCGACGGCATGAACGCCACCGCGTTTCCCTCGGGCGTGCGCGCGCTGCCGGCCGAGGTGGTCGAGACGGTCGCGCCGGTCGTGATCTGGAAGAAAGAGCTGCGCGCCGATTCCGCCGGCGCCGGGCGCCATCGGGGCGGGCTCGGCCAGACGGTCGAGGTCGGCACGGTGGACGGCGCGCCGTTCGCATTCTTCGCGATGTTCGACCGCGTGAAGTCGAGGCCGCGCGGCCGGCGCGGCGGCACCGACGGAACCTCGGGCAGAGTCGAAACGGCATCAGGCGCCACGTTCCGCGCGATGGGCCTGCAAACGGTTCCCGCGGACGAGCGATTGCGACTCTCGCTTCCGGGCGGCGCCGGCTGGGGCGATCCGCTCGATCGCCCGCCCGCGCACGTCGCCGCCGACGTCGCCGACGGCCTCATCGCGCCCGAAGCCGCGGAGCGGGACTACGCTGTGGTGCTTGCGGCTAACGGCAAGGCGGCGAGATAGGCGCCGGCGATGCTGCGCCAACCGCTACTTCTGGCGACGTTTGCGTTGGGGCGCGCCCCGCGCGCCCCTACGCGGCGCGCGGCTTACTTCATCAACCGGTCGATCTCTTCCATCGACAGCACGTTGCCGGTGGGCGCGATCTTGCCTTCGGCGTTCACCTTCATCACCAGGAACGGGCCGGTGATGTCGCCCCACTGGTCGAACTTGATCGGGCCGAGCACGCCGGAATAGCGGATCGGCTTCTTCTCCTTGGCCAGCGCAAGTGCCTTCTTCAGGCCCTCGAGGCCGGCGCCGACGACTTCGCCCTTCTCGTCCTGCACCTTGCGCACCGCGTCCTTGATCTCGTCGGGTTTCGTGCTGCCGGCGATCTGGATCGCCAGCGCGGCGATCACCGTCGCATCATAGACGCGGTCCACCGCGAGCGCAGTGGAGGAGCCGGCGCCGTTTGCCGCGTCGTATTCCTTCTGCCATGCGTCGCGCGTGTCGCTCTTCAAGCCCGAGTTGCGCGTGCCCCAGGCATCGCCCAGGAACTTGACGCCGATGTCGGCGAAGAACTTGTCGGAGAGCATGCCGTCGCTGAACAGGAATTTCTGCTTGCCGCCCTGGCTGATCCACGTGCGCACGAAGGTGGTGCCGTCGCCGGGCGTCGCGATCAGGTAGAGGCCGTCGGGATCGCCTTGCAGCGCCTTCGCCACTTCGGGCGCGTAAGAGGCCTGGCCGGGATTGTAGGCGATCGCCTGCGTCGGCTTGCCGCCCAGTTTCGCGAACGCCGCCTGGAATTCCTTGGCGAGGTTCACGCCGTAGTCGTTGTTGACATAAACGAGCACCGGCTTCTTGAAGACGTGGTCGTAGGCAACCTTCGCGGCCGCGACGGCGCCGAGAGCGTCGGAGGTGAAGGTGCGGAAGAAGCGGCCTTCCGTCTTGCCTTCCTTCGCCAAGGTCGTGAACGTCGGCGACGACGAGGCCGGCGTGATCTGCACGATCTTGCTCGGCACCGTCACCGAGGTGAGCATCGCGAGGCTCGCGGCGCTCGTGATCGAGCCCACCAGCACCGGCACACGGCTGATGTCGACGAGCTGCTTGGCCTGATCCACGGCGATCGAGGCCTGGGTCTGGTCGTCGCGGAGATCGCCGCGCAGCGCGCAGCCGTTGACGCCGCCGGCGTCGTTGATCTGCTTGACGGCGAACTGCGCCGACTTCGCCATCTGCGTGCCGATCGAGGCCATCGCCCCGGTCTGCGAGATGATGATGCCGATCGTGATCGTGCAGTTTTGCGCCTGCGCGGGCACGGCGGCGATGGCCAGCGCGGCCAGCGAAACGGCGCCGAGCATGCGGCGCGTCAGTGTGCGGTTCAGCATGGTTCTCCCTCCTCTGGGCTGTGTCGCCCTGCTTGCATGAAGCGTACCAACGGCACGTCTCCCGTTCCAGTGCCCGCCGGGCTCACGACCGGCCGGTATTGAGATTGTATTTCATGATCCGGCCGTGGCGGCCGGTCTTGTCCCGTTCCAGCTCGTAGGTGTCGCCGGCCGGTCCTTTGCGTTTGGCGGTCACGGCGGCGATCGCGGCGCGGTCGGCGTCGTCGAGCCGCACGCGCGCGAGCTCGACGTGGTCGGCGAGGTGATTGCGGTTGACCGCGCCGATGATGACGGAAGCGACGGCCGGCTTGTCGAGGATGTAGCGCATGGCGACGTTGGCGATGCTCGCCTTGTGCTTGTCGCCGATGCGCTTCAGCGTGCGCAGCAGTTCCTGGAACAGCTCCCAGCCGCCGAAATCCTCGATGATGAGCTTGTATTTCCGCAGGCTGCGGTTGGCGAAGGGCTCGCCGGGCTCGGGCACGCCGAGGTAACGCTCCGAGATGAAGCCGCCGGCCACGACGCCGTAGCAGGTGAGCTTGATGCCGTGCTTGAGGCACAGATCGATATGACCGCTGCGCTCGGCGCGGTCGTCGACGATCGAATACTGCAATTGGTGCGAGACGAGCGGCACGCCGGCGTCGAGCATGGCCTTGATCTCGGTGGTCAGGAAATTGATGCCGCCGAGATAGCGCGCCTTGCCGCGCTTCACGATGTCGGCATAGGTCTTGGCCGCCGCGATGTAGTCGCCGCGGTTCGTGTCCCACCACGCGAATTGCAGCATGTCCACGCGCTCGACGCCGAGCCGCGCGAGCGAGCGGTCGACCGTGTCCTCGAGCTGCCGCGCCGTGACGGTCGTCAGCGAATCGTAGTCGGGCACGGCCTTGTCGTTGATCTCCAGCCGCGCGCCGAGCGCGGGATACTTCCTGCGGAAATCGCCGATCATCTGCTCGACGCCGGTATATATGTCGCCGACGTCGAACGTCGTGATGCCGGCCTCGGCGAAGGCGCGCATGTCTTCCACCGCGGCGGCGGGATCGATGTCGCCGTGCCCGCCCGAAAGGTGCCAACCGCCCTTCCAGATGCGCGAGACGTTCAGGCCCGGCGCGATGTCGAAGCGCTCGACGGTCATGGGGCGTTCCTCTTCGGCAGCGGAACGGCCGTCGTTTCGCCGTGGCGGAACGTGCGCGTGCCGGTGCGCGTGATGCGGAAGCGCGCGCCGCAGCTCGGATCGGGGCAGGCGATCATCTCGTCGGTGCTCATCCAGTCGTTGGGGTGGGTTTCGCGCTGGCGCGCGGGGAGATGGGGCAGCAGGCCGGCCAATGTGTAGATCGACCAGCTCTGGCCGGGCGGCAGGCGCATGAGCTCGCCTTCGAGCGTGAAATGATCGCCGGCCTTGGCCTTGCAGTAGCAGGGCTTGTCGCCCGCCACCCATTCCACCTTCAAGTCGTAGAGCGTGAACTCGTCGCCGCTCATGCCTGGGCCTCCCGCTTCCAGAGGTCGGAAAGAATCGCGAACACGCGTTCGATGTCGCGCTCGATCGCGCGCCGCACCTTGGCCGGATCGCGCTGCTTCAGCGCGCGCAGCGCCTCGGTGTGGTGCTTGGCGCCGCGGCCTTCGCGTCCGTCGAAGAATTCGGCGCTGCGCCGGATGTAGGGGCCGAACTGCAGCCACAGGCTCTCGATGATCGGCAGCAGCACGGCCGAGCCGGAGAGGCGGTAGAGCGTGAAGTGGAACTCGCGGTTCTGCGCAACGCTGGCTTCCACGCGCGCCGCGTCGTCGGCGGCGATCTCGGCGTCGAGGATGCGCGCGAGCCGCGCCACGTCGGCGCCGGTCGCGCGCGCGGCGGCCATCTCCGCGGTCAGGCCCTCGATCGCCAGCCGCGCCTTGCGGAGATCGTCGATCCGCGCACGGTCCCATTCGGGAATGCGCGCCGAGCGATTCGCGGCGGCTTCGAGCGCGCGCTCGGCGACGAGCTGGCGGATGGCCTCGCGCACCGGCTGGTGGCTGGTGCCGAACACGGCGGCGAGATCGGCGATCTTGAGCGCCTGGCCCGGCTGGAATCGTCCTTGCATCAGAAGCGTCTTGAGTTCGGCATAGACGCGTTCCTGCACGGTCTCGCGGACGACGGGGGCGACGCCGATCGTCTCGGCCGAAAGCGCTCCCATGGCAGACGGTTCCTCCTCGCGGTTCTTGCGCAATCGCGTTGACATCCATTCCAGCACAAATATGATCTTTGATCAAATATCGAATTTGAGGGACCGCACGGCATGGCCGCCTTCGCCCACGCGCTCACGTTCTTCTGCACGCGCGATCTCGCGCTGTCCGAGCGCTTCTACGGCGGCACGCTCGGGCTTGCCGTCGCCATGCGCACGCCCACCGCGATCGTCTGGCGCGTGAACCCGGGCGCCTTCTTCGGCGTCACCGCCGGGCCGGGGCGCGAACCCAAGGCGGGCGCGGCGCTGCTCGATCTCACGGTGGGCTCCGCGGCCGAGGTGCATGAGTGGCACCGGCGCATCACCGCCGATGGCTGGAAGACCGACGGTCCGCCGCGCCATATGCCGGAAGGCATGACCGGCTTCTTCGCCACCGATCCCAATGGCTATCTCGTCGAGATCCTGCATTTCGACGATCCCGCGGCGCTCGACAGGACCGTCGCGTGATCGCGCGCGACGTCTTCGAGCGCGAAGGATTCGTCGCCGGCATCCCGGCGCTCACGGCCGATGAGCTCGCGCTCTATCGGCCGAAGCTGCTGGCGCTCTACGAAGCGCTGCCGGAAGCGCTGCACAAGCACTTCATCAATCTCCACGGCGTGCTCGATTGGGCCGCGGCGCTCGGGCGGCATCCTGCGATTCTCGACGCCGTCGAGGCGCTGATCGGGCCCGACATCCTGCTCTGGAAGAGCAAGGCGTTCGCGAAGTTTCCGGGGCCGGCGCAGGTCGCGTGGCATCAGGATCTGCCGCACTGGAACCTCGTGCCCGCCGAGGCGGTCACGGCGTGGCTCGCGCTTTCCGATTCCGGCGAAGCGAATGGCTGCGTGCGCGCGATTCCGGCCAGCCATCGCGCCGGCTCGCGCGCCAGCCGCGCGGTCAGCGATCCCAACAGCCTGCTCACCGCGGGGCTCGAGTTCAATATCGCCGCGGCCGAGGCGCAGCGCGCGGTGCCGATGCTGCTGCGCGCGGGCGAATTCTCGATCCATCACGGCATGACCGTGCACGGCTCGGGCGAGAACCGCACGAACGCGCCGCGGCTCGGCATCGCGTTCGTCTATATGCCGGCCCATGTGCGCCAGGCGTCGGCGCCGGATCGCCATGTCGTCCTCGTGCGCGGGCAGGATCGCGCGCGCTACTTTCCCGCCGATCCGCCGCCCGCGGGGAACGATGCGGCGCAGCTCGCCGCGGCCGGCGACTACTTCGCGCGCTTGAAGAGCGGCGAAATCCCCTACAACGTGCGCTGACCCGCGCGGCGGAGGGGAACGCGTGCTCGAGCTCCACGACGTCACGAAGCGCCTCGGCGCCACGCTCGCGGTCGACGGCGTGAGCTTCGCCGTGAAGCCGGGCACGATCACCGGCCTCATCGGCCCGAACGGCGCCGGCAAGACGACGCTGTTCAACACCGTCGCCGGCCACTATGCGCCGACGCGCGGCAGCATCCGCTTCGCGGGCGAAGAGATCGGCGGCCGCGCGCCCTATGCGATCTTCCGCAAGGGCATCGTGCGCACGTTCCAGATTCCGCGGCCGTTTCCTGAGATGACCGTGCTCGAAAACCTGATGCTCGTGGATTCGGATCAGCCCGGCGAGCGCTTCTGGAACACGTGGGTTCGCCCGGGCCGCGTCGCCGCGCACGAGAAGGCGAACCGCGCGCGGGCGATGGCGGCGCTGGAATTCCTCAATCTCACGCATCTCGCCGGCCAGCAGGCGCGCAACCTTTCGGGCGGACAACTGAAGCTGCTCGAGCTCGGCCGCGCGTTCATGGCCGATCCGAAGCTCGTGCTGCTCGACGAGCCGGCCGCCGGCGTCAACCCGACCTTGATGAACGCGATCGCCGATCGCATCCGCGCGCTCAACGCGCGCGGCATGACGATCTTCCTGATCGAGCACAACATGCCGCTGGTCATGTCGCTGTGCGATCCGATCCTCGTCATGGCCAACGGCAAGCTGCTGCTCGAGGGCGACGCGGCGCGCGTGCGCAAGGATCCGCGCGTGATCGAGGCCTATCTCGGCGGAGAAGGCGCGCATGCCTGAGCCCGCGCTCTCCGTCCGCGCGCTCGAGGCCGGATACGTGCGCGGCGTGCCGATCCTGCGCGGCGTCGGCTTCGATCTCGCGGCCGGCGAGATCCTCGCGATCCTCGGACCGAACGGCGCCGGCAAGTCCACGCTCGTGCGCACGATCGCGGGCCTCGTCGCGCGCTTCGCCGGCGAGATCCGGCTCGGCGGCGCGAGCCTTGCCGACCTGCCGCCGCACAAGGTCGTCGCGGCCGGCTTTGCCTATGTGCCGCAGGTGGCGAATGTGTTCGCCGATCTCACGGTGGACGAAAACCTGGCGCTCGGCGGATACACATTGAAGCGCGGACGCGCCGAACGCACGGCGCGCGTGTTCGAGCTGTTCCCCGATCTCGTGGCCAAGCGCCAGGCGAAAGCCGGGCGGCTCTCGGGCGGCCAGCGCCAGATGGTCGCGATCGGCCGCGCCTTGATGGTGGAGCCGCGCGTCTTGGCGCTCGACGAGCCTTCGGCCGGCCTGGCGCCCATCGTCGTCGAGCACGTCTTTGCGATGATCCGCCGCGTCGCGCAATCCGGAGTCGCGGTGCTCGTCGTCGAGCAGAACGTGCGCGCCGCGCTCGCCACCGCCGACCGTGCGCTGATCCTCGCCGAAGGCATCGAGCGGCTTTCGGGGCCGGCCGCCGAGGTCGCGTCGAACGCCGCCATCGCCGAAATCTATCTCGGCGGGGCGCCCGCCGAGGGGATGGCGCGATGACGCTCGCGATCTGGCTGCAATCGATCCTCGACGGCATCGTGATCGGCGCCACGATCAGCCTGGGCGCGATCGGCATCACGCTCACCTACGCGATTCTCCGCTTTGCGAATTTCGCGCATGGCGAGTTCATCACCTGGGGCGGCTACTTCGCGCTCGCCGTGCTCGGCGCCATCGGCGGCTCGCAGGACTTGAAGGAACTGCTCGGCGGGCCGATCGGGCCGTTCTCGTTCGGCTGGCCGCTGATCCTTGCGGCGCTGGCCTCGATCGTGCTCGCCTCGGCGATGGCGCTCGTCCTCGACGCGATCTATTTCCGCCGCCTGCGCCGTGCCAAGATCGCGATCGCCTCGGTGATCGGCGCGTTCGGCGCGGCGCTCGTGCTGCGCAACCTCGCCGTGCTCGGCTACGGCGCCGATCCCGAATATTTCAGCCGCGAGATCCAGATCGCGATCCGCTTCGGCCCCGGCCTGCGCATCACGGCCGATCAGATCGCGCTGGTCGGCGTCACCGCGCTGCTCGTCGTCTCGCTTCATCTTTTCCTCACGCGCACGCAGATGGGGCGCGCGATGCGCGGCGTGCGCGAGAACCCCGATCTCGCGTCCGTCTCGGGCATCGACGTGGCCTCCGTGATCCGCGCCACCTGGGTGATCGGCGCCTCGCTCGCCGCCATCGGCGGCGTGATGATCGGGCTCACGATCCAGCTCCGGCCCTCGATTGGCTTCGATCTGCTGCTGCCGCTGTTCGCGGCGGCGATCCTGGGTGGCATCGGCAGCATCTACGGCGCCGTGCTCGGCGGGCTCGTGATTGGCGTCAGCGAGAGCCTCGCGGTGATGCTCATCGGCCCGGAATACCGCGCCGCGATTTCGTTCGGCGTCCTCTTCCTGATCCTGCTATTGCGCCCGCAGGGAATCCTGGGAGGGCGCGCGTGATCGACATCGCCGCCTATCTCGTCTTCTTCCTCTGCCTCGCGCTGATCTACGGCCTTGTCTCGCTCGGCCTCAATCTGCAATGGGGCTTCGCGGGCCTGTTCAACGTCGGCGTCGTCGGCTTCTTCATCGTCGGCGCCTACACGGTCGCGATCCTCGCGAGCCCGGCGGCCGCCGATCGTGTCGGCGGATTCGATCTTCCGATTCCACTCGCGCTGATCGCCGCGATGGCGGCGGCCGGCCTCGTCGCGTTCGTCGTCGGGATTCCGACATTGCGCCTGCGCGAGGATTATCTCGCGATCGCCACCTTCGGCATCGCGGTGACGATCCAGCTCGTGGCGCTGAACTGGGAGACGCTCACCGGCGGCACGCATGGCCGCGTCTCGATCCCGCGCCCGCTCGCGAGCGTTTTCGTCGATCGCGTGAACGCGAACCTGTTCTTCCTCGCGATGATCGTGGCCATCGTGGGCGCGGCCTATTGGGCGCTCGAGCGGATGGTGCGCTCGCCCTGGGGCCGCGTGCTGCGCGCGATCCGCGAAGACGAAGTGGCGGCGGGCGCGCTCGGCAAGAATGCGTTCGCCTATCGCCTGCAGGCCTTCGTGATCGGCGCCGCGCTGATGGGGCTCGGCGGCGGCCTCTATGCGAGCTTCATCGGCTATGTCGGCGCCGACGACGCGATGCCGACGCTCACCTTCCAGATCTGGGTGATGCTCATCGTCGGCGGCAGCGGCAACAACAAGGGCGCCCTCATCGGCGCCGTCTCGGTGTGGGGCCTCTGGAGCTTCTCGGGCTGGTTCATGGCCGCCGTATTGCCGAGCGCCTTCGCGGTGCGCGCCGGCGCGCTGCAGGTGATCCTGATCGGCCTCGTGCTGGCCTCCGTGCTGCTGCTGCGCCCCAAGGGCCTCGTCGGCGAGGAGACGGTGGTGAGCCGCGGCGCGCGGGTGGAGTAGGGCAGGGCGTTCGGGCACCGGAGGCGCGGCCCCCCTCCCGTCCGCGTGTAGTCATTTGTAGTCATCTGTAGGCTTTTCGGTGCATTTCGAGGCATCGGCCGTGCGCCGCCGAGGCGCGCATTCCCGCGCGCTACCATCGCGCACGTTCCGCATGGTGATTCACATCTTCAAACAGCCGCGCGGCGTGAACCGCCCGCCGGCCCAATCCGGGCCGTCGCGCATATTGGAACATTTAAAGAACAAACGCAAGGCTGGGCACTGTCTCAGTTCGAATTTTCTTCGGCGTCTAGTTCGATCACGCCCAAGCCGATACACCGATAGCAATTCCCTGTGGTCCCGTATTTGACGCAAGGGGTGGGCTAAAAGGGGTCAGACCCCTTTGCTGAATGATCGGTCCGAAAAGGGGTCTGACCCCTATTTGAACTCCGCGATGTCCGGCTTGCTGCCCCAGACGCAGAACGAGGCGGCTTCCATCGGGAACTGGCGCGGGCGGTGCGTCTCGTCGTCGTCGATGATCGTGCGGTCGGCGTTCGAATACTCGAACACCATGCCCTGGTGGCCCTCGAAATAGAGGAAATAGCCGCCCGAGGTCGCGTGGCGGCCCGGGCCGAACACGACCTTCACCTGCCGTTCCTGGAGGAAGTACCAGGAGCGCATGATGTCGTCGACGGCCTCGACCTGGTGATTGATGTGCTGCACGCCCGGCCCCTTGGTGGGAAAGAGGGCGAGCTGGTGATGCACCTTCGTGATGCGCAGCAGCGGCGCCGCGCCGATCCAGTCGGAGACGCGGATGTTGAAAAGGCTCGTCCAGAAGCGCTGGTCGCGCGCGGCGTCGGTCGTGTTGAGGCCGATATGGCCGAAGCCCTTGATGCCGGCGTCGCGCGCCGGGAAATAGCGCCGGTTCGCCTCGTGCGGTCGCGCGACGAGCTCGATGCGGTTGCCGGTGGGGTCGGTGAACCAGCAGAAATCCTCGACCGCGCGGTCGGCGCATTCCTCGCGCGTGCCGCGCACGGCCGGCCGGCCGGCGGCTTCGAGCTGCCGCATCGTGTCCTCGACGCCGTCCCAGCTCGTGAGCTCGATGCCGACGGCCTGCTCCCGGGCCTCGCCGCGGAAATAGCAGAGCGAGTGGTCGCGGTAGTTGCTGCGCAGATAGAGCCGGTCCGCCGAGCGCCGGATCGCCTGGAGGCCGACGATGTCGGTCGCGAAGCGCTCGGCGGCGGCGATGTCGCGCGTGCCGAGCCGCACATAGGAAAGATCGCGCAGTTCGATCATCGGAAGGCTCCGGCGTGATGCGGCGCGATAATATGGCCGTGCGCCCGACACGGCAATTCGCGTGCGCTGAGGTCCCACGGTTATATTGGAGGTTCAGATCCCTTCCTCACTCCGTCGATCTAAAGGCTTCGATCCATGCGGCTCTACGATCTCGATCATTCGCCGTTCGCGGCGCGCGTGCGCATGGCGCTCTATGCGAAGGGGCTGACGGCTTCATTGACGCCGCCGCCGGGCGGCGCGCGCTCGGCCGCGTATCGCGCGATCAATCCGCTCGGCCTCGTGCCCGCGCTGGCGCTCGACGACGGCACCGTGATCCCCGAATCGGAGATCATCGTCGAATATCTCGAAGACCGCTTCCCGGCGCCGCCGCTGCGCCCGGATGCGCCGGAAGAGCGGGCGCGGGCGCGCCTGCTCGCGCGGCTCGCCGACGAGCATCTGGCGCCGCCGCTCAAGGAATTGTTCGAGGCGGCGAAGGCCGGAAGCGCCGCCGCGCCGCGCGCGGCGGTGGAGCGCGCGCTCGGCCACATCGAGCGCAATCTCGGCGGCGGCGCGCACGCGTATGCGGTCGGCGACCGGCTCACCACGGCCGATTGCGCGCTCGTCCCGCTACTGTTCTTCGCGGCGCGCGCGGCGCGCATGCATCCGGCGCTGTTTCCCGGCGGCGATCCGTTCGCGCCGCATCCGCGTCTCGCGGACTACTGGCGGGGCATCGCGCGCGATCCCATCGCCGCCCGCGTGCTCGCCGAGCTCGAAGCCGCCCAGATCCGCCGCGCCGCCGCCCGCGCGCGCGGAGAGCCCGAGGATTGAGTCCACACGGCGAATCCAGACTGGGGCAGCCGAGGAAAGTGAACAGGAGGCGGGGAGGCGGGGAGAAGGAAGGTTTTAGACACGGAGGACACGGAGCAAAGATTCTTGCGCGCCCTTGGCGCGCGGTCTTGCTTCTCCCCGTCTCCCCGCCTCCTGTTCCCTCACCTTCCGCTTCCGCCCGCACGGCGCCGGCCGGTTACGACGCGGCGGCGGCGGTCTCGGAGACGGGATCGAGATGGCGGAGCTGCGGCGCCACCTCTTCCATGAAGCGGCGCATCGAGCGATCGCGGTGGGCGCGCGTCGCCCAGTCCTTGCCGGTGACCATCAGGAACGTGCCGAAGCCGCCGCACGCCTCGTAGAAGCGCGCGATCTCGGCGGCGACCTCGTCGGGCGCGCCCACGATGTAGAAGCCGGATTCGGCCAGCGCCTCGATCGCGTTGGGGCCGTTCGGCACGTCGAGGCCGTAAAGCTTCTTCAGCATCGTGAGGAAGCCGCGCTGCGCCTGCACGCTCACCTCGTAGGCCACGGCCTCGCGCATCTCCTCGATCGCCTGGCGCTTCGAATCGGCGACATAGACGATGCGCGAGCCGATCACGCTGCGCCGTGCGTTCGCGCGCCCGGCCGCGCGGGCGAACGATTCGAACTTGTCGGCCTTCTTCCGCACATGCGGGGCCGGCTCGAGGAACGCGGTGAGCAGCGTCCAGCCATTCGCGGCGGCGCGCGCGAGCATCGCCTCGGTATCGGTCGCGGTCGCCATCGGCAGCGGCGCCGGATGCGGCTTCGGCAGCGAGACGACGCCTTTCGCCTTCCAGTGCTTGCCGTTCCAGTCGAACGGCGCGTCCTCGGTCCAGCATTTCAGGATGAAATCGAGCGATTCCGAAAGGCGCTCGTGCCGGTCCTCGTAGGTAAGGCCGCGCTCGGCCGAGAACAGCGGCGAGGGGAAGCCCGAGCCGAAGCCGAAGATGAAGCGGCCGTTGCCGATCAGATGCGAGGCGACGGCCGCCTGGATCGCGACGTCGAGCGGGTGGTGGAGATGCGCGAGCGTCACGGCCGCGCCCATGCGGATGCGCTTGGTCAGCGCCGCCGCCTTGATCATCAGCATGTCGGGCGCGGGGATCGTGTCGACCCGCCCGATATAGGGCGGCTCGCCGTGATGCTCGCTGATATAGGCCACCGAGAAGCCGAGCTGCTCGGCCAGCGCGATCTCGTGGATGTCTTCGTCATAGGTGCGCCCCGCGCTGGTGTGCTTGCGGAAGCCGTTCGAGAAAAGGCCGAAATCCATGGAACATCCTGTGTGGCAGGGCGAGGCGACGCATCGATGTAATGCGCCCGCGGGCGAAGGGCGAGCGCGGAATCGGCCTTCGGGGCAGATGTTTCGCGCATGAATCACGCCGGCGGCCGCCGCGCCTATCCCATTCCAGCGTCGTCATGTTGAGCGCCGCGCCGCTTGGCGCGGCGGCGAAACATCTCTCGGCGACGTGGCACCGCGCCGACGCACGACGTGCGCCCTCACGTCTCCGCGCATAGAGACGCTTCGCGGCCCCAAGCGGGGCCGCTCAGCATGACGAGGTTGGGAAAAGCTGCCGCTACCAGCGCAGCTTCAACTGCGCCTGGATCGTGTGGCTGCCGCTGTTGGCGCGGAGCTCGGCGTCGTAGGCGAAGGTGAGCTTGAAGCCGGGGCCGGCGCCGAGCGTGACACCGCCGCCGATCACGGCCGCGGCCGGCGTGGGCTTCGCGCCGTTGACCGAGAACGCGGTCTGCGAGGCGTCGCCCACGAAGCGCGCGGTGATCGCGCGGCGCTCGTTCAACAAGTCCTGCACCCAGCGCGCGCGGAACTCGGGAGTGATCGTGCCCCAGCCCAGGTCGAACTCGCGCCACACGCGAGCGCCGAGCGACACCTTGAGCGCGTTCGTGGAATGGCTCTCGCTGGCGATCTCGAGCAGGGTGGTGCCCGATTCGCTGAACCCGCCCTGGCGCACATGCGTGAACACGAGGCTGGCCAGCGGCTGCACCCAGGCGCCCATCACCGGGTACTTGCGGCCCGCCTCGATGCCGACCGAGTAGGCCTGCGCCGAGTAGCTCGCGGTGGCGATCGAAGGCGCCAGCGCGGTGAGGCGCTCGGAGGAGATCCAGTTCTGTTGGAACAGCGCGGCGATAACGGCGTGCGTGCGCGCGTCGCGATAGCCACCGTAAGCGCCGATCTGGAGACTTTCGATGCTGCCCTTGTCGTTCGTCGTGGCCTGGGTCAGCGAGGCATGGGCGTAGCCGAGCGTGGCGCCGGCGATCCACGGTCCGGGCCAGCGATATTCCAAACCCGCGCTGACGCCGGCGATGTCGTAGCGGAAGCCGAGCCGCTCGTCGGAACTGTCGATCTTCCCGAGCGTGCCGAACGGGCGAACCCACACGAACCACGGCGAGGGACGCATCCGCCCGTCCGTACCAGCCTGGGCGATGTTGACGCCGCGCGCATCGTCGGCACCGATCGACGCAAATTGCGCGTCGAAGCCGGCGGCCGGCCCCGTGCCATTGAGGCCGAAGCCGCGCAATTGCGTGAACAATGCGTCGAGGAATGTCCAGTTCTGCTCGAGCAGCGCGGTCTGGAACGACGTGTGGAAGTCGCCGAGGACGAGGCCGAAGAGCGGGCTTTCGCCCGAGAGCGTCGTCTCGATCTGGGTATGCGTGTTCGTGTTGACGTTGACCGTTCCGGGCGTCTGAATGAACTTCAAGGCGCCCGGATCGATCGTGCAATTGGCGCCGGGCGGCCACGTGCTCGGCGGGCCGTCGCAGGTGGCGACGTTGTCGCCCGCGACCATCGTCAGCGGCGCCACGCTAACGAAGGTGATGAACAGCTCCGACGTGATCGTCGTCGTCGAGCCGCCGATGTTGCCGGTGAAGGAGCCTCGGCGGGCGTAGAAGTTCAGCGCCGGCTGGATGGATTGGCTGGCGAAGAACTGCGACAGCGCCTGCGTGGCGCCGGTGATGCTCGTGCCGATGCCGGTCGTCGTCGAGCTCGATGCGGTGTTCGCGCTACAGACCGGAATGGGGTCGGACGTGCATCCGCCCGGACCCACGGCGGCGCGGCCGTCCGGAATCGCGCTCCAGAACCACGCGATTGCGGCCGCCAGCGAACCGATCAGTGCGGTCTTCCCGCACGGCCCCCGCCGATTGTCGATTCGGCGGCGCTTTTTTGCATCCTGCATTGTTCCTTCCCCGGGCTGATTGGCGTCCCCATGCCTCGTCGATCAGCGTTACCAGCGCAATTTGAGTTGGGCCTGGATCGTGTGGCTGCGGCTGTTGGCGCGGAGCTCGGCGTCGTAGGCGAGGGTGAGCTTGAAGCCGGGGCCGGCACCGAGCGTCACGCCGCCGCCGATCACCGCCGCCGCCGGCGTGGGCTTCGCGCCGTTGACCGAGAACGCGGTCTGCGAGGCGTCGCCGACGAAGCGGACGGTGATCGCGCGGCGCTCATTGAGCAGGTCTTGGACCCAGCGGGCGCGGAACTCGGGCGTGATCGTCCCCCAGCCCATGTCGAACTCGCGCCACACGCGCGCGCCGAGCGAGAGCTTGAGCGCGTTCGTTGAAGTGCTCGCGCTGGCGATTTCGAGCAGCGTGGCGCCGCTCTCGCTGAACCCGCCCTGGCGGACGTGCGTGAACACGAGGCTCGCCAGCGGCTGCACCCACGCGCCCATGACTGGATATTTCCGGCCCGCCTCGAAGCCGACCGAATAGGCCTGCGCCGAGTAGCTCGCCGTCGCGATCGTGGGCGAGAGGGCCGTCAGGCGTTCGGAACCGATCCAGTTCTGCTGGAACAGCGCGGCGACGACGGCGTGCGTGCGCGCGTCGCGATAGCCGCCGTATGCGCCGATCTGCAGGCTTTCGATGCTGCCCTTGTCGTTCGTCGTGCGCTGAATCAGTGAAGTGTGCGCATAGCCGAGCGTGGCGCCGGCGATCCACGGGCCGGGCCAGTGATATTCGAGCCCGGCGCTGACGCCGGCGATGTCGTAGCGGAAGCCAAGACGCTCGGCGGAGCTGTCGATCTTTCCGAGCACGCCGAACGGACGCACCCACACGAACCACCGCGACGGGCGCATCCGGCCGTCCGGCCCGGCCTGAGCGATGTTGACGCCGCGCGTATCGTCGGCGCCGAGCGCCGCGAACTGTGTGTTGAGCCCGGCGCCCGGCCCCGCGCCGTTGACGTCGAGGCCGCGCAATTGCCCAAATAGGGCGTCGAGGAAGCTCCAGTTCTGCTCCAAGAGCGCGGTCTGGAACGACGCGTGGAAATCCCCCGTCACCCAGGCAAAAGCCGGGGACGACGCGGAGAAGTTCACATCGAGGAAGCGTTGGGTGTGAACGTTGGTATTGACGTTGGTGGTGCCTGCCGCGACGAAGAAGGTTTGGCTCTGGTCGTCGCCGATCAGGATCGTGGCCGGGCCGAACGTGGTCGTGGTTGTGACGCTCGTTTCGGTGTGATTGAGCGCGACCGCCGAAGGGCCGGCCGCCGCGGCCTTCTGCAATGCGGCAAGCACCGCGGGACTCGAGAGAAAGCCGCCGCCCGGGCCGTAGAACGTGAATACGGTGCCATTCGTCGTCGAGGTCGTGGTGGTCGTGTTGCCTGCGCCGCCGCCCACCGCGGCGAGGCCGAGCCGCGATTGGGTCGTGAGCGCCAGCGCCAGCAGCAGGACGCCGAGGAAACCCCAAACCTCCGGCGCCCCCACGGCGGCCCTGCCGCGCCGCGCCCCGTTGGATTCCGCTTTCGCCCGCATGGCCCCACCCCCTGCTGCCGGCCGGTCGGCGCGAAGCTAGCGGGTCGAGCGTCAAGCCAGCGTCATGCGAAGCGTCAAAAACGGGGGGTCGGCGAAAAAAATCGAGGGGCAGTGCCCGATTTCGACGCCGACGCATAATATTGGGGGCGACGGCGGCGGCGGTCGGCGGGCACCGCGGGCGCGGCGTTCAAATGCTTGCCCTGGCGCTTCGGACGTAAGATATAGCCATGATAAGGCCCGGAATTTGCCTGCCGCTTCCGGGCCAGGGGAGAGAAGAAACGATGAGCCTGCCGCACGCCCAAGGCCTTTATGACCCTCGGAACGAGCACGATGCGTGCGGCGTCGGCTTCATCGCGAACATCAAGGGCAAGAAATCCCACGACATCATCCGGCGCGGCATCGAGATCCTGCTGAACCTCGATCACCGCGGCGCGGTCGGCGCCGACCCTCTGGTCGGCGACGGGGCCGGGTGCCTGATCCAGATCCCCGACGCGCTGCTGCGCGACTGGGCCGCGAAGAACGACATCCTGCTGCCGCCGCCGGGCCGCTACGGCGTCGCCATGTGCTTCCTGCCGCGCAACGAGAAGGCGCGGAACATCGCGGTGCAGCATTTCGAGCGCTTCGTGCAGGTGGAGGGGCAGACGCTGCTCGGCTGGCGCGACGTGCCGATCGATACGACCGGCCTGGGCGAGCGCGTGCTCGAGACGATGCCGACGCTCCGCCAGGCGATCATCGCGCGCAGCCCGAAGCTCAAGGACCAGGACGCGTTCGAGCGCAAGCTCATCGTCATCCGGAAGCAGACGCTCAACAGCGCGCGCGAATTCCCCTC
>CAYZSG010000012.1:43563-44160 GCA_964481045.1 uncultured Candidatus Odyssella sp.
AGGGGATGCGCGATCTCTACATCGCCTCCTGCTCGTCGCGCACGATCGTCTACAAGGGCCTGCTGCTCGCGCACCAGGTCGACGGCTTCTACACCGATCTCCGCAATCCGCTCGCCGAATCGGCCCTCGCGCTCGTCCACCAGCGCTTCTCGACGAACACGTTTCCCTCGTGGCGCCTCGCGCACCCCTATCGCTTCCTCGCGCACAACGGCGAGATCAACACGGTGCGCGGCAACGTGAACTGGATGGCGGCGCGCCAGGCCACGGTCGATTCCGAACTGTTCGGCAACGACATCTCGAAGCTGTGGCCGATCTCCTATGAAGGCCAGACGGTCACGGCCTGCTTCGACAACGCGCTGGAGCTGCTCGTCGCCGGAGGCTATTCGCTCGCGCACGCGATGATGATGCTGATTCCCGAGGCGTGGCACGGCCACGCCCTCATGGATCCGCACCGCCGCGCGTTCTACGAATATCACGCCGCGCTGATGGAGCCGTGGGACGGGCCGGCCGCGATCGCGTTCACCGACGGGCGCCAGATCGGCGCCACGCTCGACCGGAACGGCTTGCGCCCCGCGCGCTACATCGTCACCGACGACG
>CAYZSG010000013.1:0-43549 GCA_964481045.1 uncultured Candidatus Odyssella sp.
CCGACGCCAACTCCGACGCCAACTCCGACGCCGACTCCCACGCCGACGCCAACTCCGACGCCGACGCCAACTCCGACGCCGACGCCAACTCCGACGCCAACTCCGACGCCGACTCCCACGCCAACGCCAACTCCGACGCCGACCCCAACTCCGCCGGGGCCGCCGCAGGGCTTGATCGACGTGCCGTCGAACGCCGACGCTTGGAATCACGTTCCGTGGGTCGATCTGAACTTCATCGACGGGCTGCGCACCTCGTTCTACATGCAGCCCAACGGCGGCCCATATTTCTATCAAGCCTTCGACAGTGCGTTCGGGCTGAACGGCCAGATGGCCGGCGTTCTGCGCGGGCCGCTTGCGCCGCAGCAGGGCGCTGCGCCGCCGGTGCCGTCCGCGACCACGCTTGGTCAGTTGGCGCCCGCGGCCGGTCCGGGCTCGGCGCCGGCGCCCGACGCCGCGGGTCCGCCGGATCAGTGCGCGGTCAACTTCATGACCAACTTCTGGAACTGGTATAACCAGTGCTCGCCCGGCGCGGCCGGGCCGCCCGGACAGCCATAGGGGACGGGAAGACGAGTGACGGCGAACGGCGGGCACCGCTCGGTGGGCCCGCCGTTTTCGTTGGCGCAGCCTCGGATGCGGCGCGCTCGCGTCCGGTATTCAGGCCGGGTCGTCCGGCTTCGACTTAACCCGCGGCAGCTTCGCCTGGGTGGCTTCGAGTTCGTCGGCGCGCCGCTCCAGGTCCTCTGCGAGCTGCAGCGCCCAGGCTCCGCCGCCATGCGTCTCGGCATGGGCGCGATACCAGCATGCCCGCTGGCGCAGGAACTCCGGTCGCTCCCAGACGGGATCTCGATGAAGCATGCGGCGTGATATATCATGGAATATCGAGGATGTTTGAACGGCGATTTGAATCCGTCCGAGCGCGCATTTCGCGCGAATATTGAATTTTATCCTATGATGTTTTATATACGTTCTTTTACATGAGGTCTCCATCATGACATCCGAGTTCGGCTCCATTCATCCGCTGCGTCCCCACAGCAAAAGCGAATCTCCGGCCGCGCCGCCGTCCGCGGCCCGCCCGGCCGCGTCCCCGTTGCCGCCCGGCTACGACTGGAAGAGGGAATACCGCGAAGGCCTGCCCTATTGGCAGCACAACGACCCCGTTCCGCCGCCGCCGGAGCAGGAGCCGGTGCTCGAGACGCCGGGCGATGCGCTGAACGAGCGGCAGGAAGCCTTCTGCCGCGCCTATGTGGAGCTTCCCGTGGGCATCAAGGCCGCGCGCTCGGCCGGCTATGCGCCGGCCGCCGCGCGGCGGCAGGCCACGCGGCTGCTCAAGCACCCGCTCGTGATCCGCCGCATCTACGAGCTCCGCGACGTTCGCGGGAAGGATCACCAGGTGCAGCGCGACACGATCATCGATCAGGCCGAGGCCGTGTTCGAGGCCGCGATGGAGAAGGCCGACTACTACGCCGCGATGCAGGCGCTGACGATGAAGGCGCGCCTTGCCGGATTCGCCGACTATCTGCCCGGCGTGCGAATCCTGCGCCGCGATCCGCGCGATTACGAGCAGGAATTCTGGGCGCGCACGCACGCGGCCGAACAGCGGCTCGTGGCCCTGCGCTATGGCGATTTCGCCGGCGCCGCGCCGGTGGATGCCGCCGCGGAGAAAGCGGAAGCCGAGGGCCGCGTGCAGCTCGCCGAGCAGGCGGAGCATCATTACGCGACTCGGAAAATGGCGGAGCGCGAGCGCCGCGCCCGCGAGCGCCGCGGCTCCTGAGCGGCCGCCGATGTCCACGGATGTCCACCAATGACTACGAATGACCACATCCACGCCCGGGGGAGACGTGGTCATCTGGCGCGTGTCGGCGGCGACTGCGATGCTGCTATCCTGAGGCAACCTGAAGGCTTGCCATGGACTTGATCTGCTACCTGCATCCGGGATGGGAGCCGCTGATCCGGCCGGCCCCGGCCACGCGCGCGTGGATGGACAACACGCCCGAGGCCTTCGCCTATCGCTGCCTTCCGCTCAACATCGCCAACGCGCATGGCTGGGAAATCCTGACCCCGATGGGATTCGAGGCGCGCTGGAACGGCGGAAACACCGTGAAGGACGTCGAGATCAAACTTCCCGCCGGCGCGCAACACGCGCTCGCGCCGGTCTCGCTGTTCGGCCAGGGCGTGCTCACGTTCCACATCTTCGGCCTGTTCCGTACGCCGCCGGGCTGGAACCTCTGGGTGGGTGGCTCCCCCAACGCGCCCAAGGACGGCATCTATCCGCTCTCGGGAATCGTCGAGACGGACTGGTCGCCCTACACCTTCACGATGAACTGGCGCTTCACCCGGCCGGGTCATTGGGTGCGGTTCGACGAGAAAGAGCCGATCTGCTTCATCTATCCGGTGCAGCGCGGTTATCTCGACGCGGTGAAACCGAAGCTCGTGCCGATGGAGTCGAACGCGGATCTCATGCGCCAGTTCAGGGCGTGGAGCGCGTCGCGCGACCAGTTCCAGGTGAAGGTGGCGAAAGATCAGCCGGCGGCCGGCGCCGACAAGTGGCAGAAGCGCTACTACCGCGGCGTCGACATGGATGAGAAGCAGGCCGTGCCGGACCACCAGATCAAGCCGCGCCTCGCCGAATTCGCGCCGGCCGATGCGCCGGCGGGCGGCGCGCCGCTTCCGCGCGAGAAGCGCCAGCCCGTGGTGCTCGCGCCGTTCGTGGCGGAAGTAAAAGCGGCCGCTCCGGCCGCGCAGGCGGCGCCCGCGCAATTCGCGCCGGAACCGGCGGCGATCCAGCGCGCGCTGCAGTCGATCGGCACCGAGCTGATGTTCGGCGCCGAACCCGCGCCGCTCGTGCAGCGCCTGATCGCGCTCGGTGCGCCCGAATCGGAAGCGCGGCGCATCATCGACACCGCGGTCAACGATCCGCTGATCGTCAATGGCCGCGCCGCGGCCAGGGCGCTCAGGAAGCGCGACTGGCTGCTGGAGACGATGGAAAAGCACTGGCAGCTTCGCCCGGGATCGGAGCGGATCGAGCGCCGCGTCGGCCTTTCGGGCGAGGAGTTCCTCGATCGCTATTTCGCGCCCGGCCGGCCGGTGATCCTCGTCGGCGACATGGCCGAATGGCCCGCGCTTGCGAAGTGGTCGCCGGATTATCTTCGCGAGCGCATCGGCGCCCGCATGATCGACATCGAAGACGCGCGGACTGGCAACGAGCGCCTCGAAGCACATCAGAGCGCGCATCGCGCCGAGTTGCCGTTCGATCGCTTCATCGACATGGCCATTCGACCCGGCCCGGGTAACGGCGCCTGCATGACCACCGCCACCTCGGCGAGGAACGCCGAAGCGATTGCGAGCCTGCGAGATGATCTCGCCTGCTTCGACAAGCTCCTCGACCGCGCGGCTGCGCAGCCGCATGGAACGACGTGGATCGGGCCGGCCGGGTCGGCCGCGCCGCTGCGGCACGATCTCACGGACCATCTCTTCGCGCAGATCGTAGGACGTAAGCGGCTCAAAATGGTGGCAGCCGCCGAAGTGGCAAAGATCTACAACCACGATCAGGTGTTCAGCGAGATCGCCGACCTCGAGGATCCGCGCATCGATCGCGAGCGCTATCCCGCGCTCGACGACATGCGCATTTACGACGTGACCCTCAGTCCCGGCGAGGCGTTGTTCGTGCCGATCGGCTGGTGGCACCAGGCGAAGGCGCTCGATTTCGGCGTCACGATCGCATACGCGAACTTTCGCTGGCAGAGCGAGACGTATCGCGCCTATCCGTCCGGCTGAGCGCCGCTGCTGTTTTTGGATCGCCGATCGGGTGAATGCATGGGCGGTTTTGAGTTCTCCTCGGACTGGTTCTCTCACAATGTCGGAAACTGGCAGCGGATTTTCTCGGAGCATTTGCCGAACCCGCTCAAGCTTCTCGAGATCGGCTCGTACGAGGGACGCAGCACGATATGGCTGGCTGAGCGCGCGCTGCATCCGGAACGGGGCGGGGAGATCTACTGCATCGACACCTGGAGCGGCGGAGAGGAGCACGACCGGACGCAAATGTCCGCCGTCGAAGGGCGTTTCGACCGCAACGTCGAGATCGCGCAAGGCCTGTACGCGCGAACGAAGATCGTGAAGCTGAAGGGGCAGTCCCACGATCAGATGATCCGTCTGCTCGCAAGCGGACATCGGGAGACCTTCGATTTCGTCTACGTCGACGGCAGCCATCAGGCGCCGGACGTCCTCGGCGATCTGTTTCTCGCGCTTCAGTTGTGCCGGGTCAACGGCGTCATCGCATGCGACGATTACCTGTGGGGTGAGGGAAACGAGAATATCCTGCATCGTCCCAAGGCCGGCGTCGACGCGTTCACGACCTGCTTCGCCGGGAAACTCAAGGTGATCTTCGGCTTAACGCTGTATCAGCTCTACATCATGAAAATCGCGAGCTAGCGATTGCCATGCCCTGCACAAGCCCCCATTCACGCTGACGAGCCCCGGAACTGCAATGGCACCGTCGCTATCGCTCACGATCATCATGCGGGATGAGGAAATTCACATTCCGCAGCTTCTCGCGACCGCGCATCATTTCGCCGACGAAATCGTCGTGGTCGATACGGGTTCGACCGACCGCACCAAGGAGGAGGTCGGAAAATTCACGCCGCATATATACGACTTCGAATGGTGCGACGACTTTTCGGCCGCGCGCAATTTTGGCCTCGAGCGGTGCACGAAGGACTTCGTGCTGTGGCTCGACGCCGACGACGTCGTGCCCGAAGAGGATGCCAAGCGCATCCGCCCGCTGATCTCCGGCGACGTCTGGTGGGACATCATCATGCTTCCCTACCATTACGTGCAGGACGCGCAGGGGAACACGACCGTTCTCACCCGCCGCGAGCGGCTCTTCCGCAATCACCGCGGCTTCAGGTTCGAGTATCCGATACATGAATGCGTCAAGTATCCGCCGGGCGCCAAGGTCGCCAACAATACGGATATCAACGTCTATCATCGCAATCTGAAGCGCCGCGAGCCCAGCAATGTTCGCAACCTGCGGATTCTTTCGCGGGCGGTCGAAACGCCGGCCTACCGCCGCGATTTCCGCATGTGGTGGCTGCTCGCGGCCGAAGAGGCGCCCGAGAAGTCGATCAACCACTATCGCAAGGTGCTGGCCGAGTTCGGGCCCCAGCTCGCGCCGCCGCTGCATTCCGAGCTCTGCGTGGAGTTCGCGCGCAAGCTGCTATTGACCGACCGGCTTGAGGAAGCCCTGCACGCGCTCGGGCGCGCAATCGTGCTTTATCCGCTGTGGCGCGAGCCGTTCTTCATCGCCGGCCAGATTCATTGGAGGCGTCAGCACTTCGCCGAGGCGTTGCGGCTGTTCCAGATCGCGGGTACGATTCCGCCGCCGACGCTTGGCATCGCGAATCTCGACATCAAGATTTACGACGGCGACGAGTATTACGAGTGGTTGTTCGTCGCCTATCACCAGATGCATGATCGCGAGGGCATGCTGGCGACGATCGAGGCGGCGCTCGCGCGCAACCCGGCGAACGAGCGCTTTCTCGGCCGGCGGCGGGACTACGGCTCCGTTTGACGCCGGTCCAATCAGGCCGCGGCTGTCAGCGCCGCAGCCATTGCGGCGCGGGCGCGATCGAGCATCCGTTCGAGGCCGGCCAGCGCTTCCTGCTTGTATTCGATCAGCGGGTCGCGGCCGCCGATCGCGCGCAAGCCAATTCCCTGGCGCAGTTCCCCGATCGATACCATGTGCTCCTGCCACGATTCGTCGAGAAGCGCGACCATTCGGCGCGCGAGATCGGCCGCCATTCGGTCCGCGGCGGGTGGTGGCGATTTCGCGAACGAAGCCGCATGTCGCAGAACTCGCTCGATATCGGCCGCCGGCGCGCGCTCCGGCAGCAGCAGCGGTTCGCGCGCATCCTGAAAGACGCGCCAGTGAAGATCCATGACTTCGTCGTACGGGCGGGCCGTTCCTCGGCCGGCTGCATCGGCCATGCGGTTTTTCGCCTGCAGCGCCGCTATGAGTTTGGGCAATCCGGGGTCGAGCAGCCGGCCATCCTCGCCGCGCGCAGAAGCTGCCGCGAGCGCGCGCAGCTTCTCGCCGCGCAGCGGTTCGAGCAGGTCGTCGTCGTGGCTGACGAAGAAGATCGTCTCGCCCGGATCGCCGCGCCGGCCGGCGCGGCCGCGCAGCTGATCGTCGAGCCGCCGCAGGCGCTGCCGTTCCGCGCCGATGACCAGGAGACCGCCCGCTTCTTCGGCGAGCTGGCGCGCCTTGTCCGTCTGGTCCTCGCTTCGGCCGCCGAGTTCGATGTCGGTGCCGCGCCCGGCCATCAGTGTCGCCACCGTGATCGCGCCGGGGCGGCCCGCATCGGCGACAATGGCGGCTTCTTCGTCCAGGCGAAGCGCATGCAGCGTGCGGTGACGAAGTCCGCGCGCCGCGAGTGCAGACCCGATTGCCTCTACCTTCGGAATGGTCGACGTGGCGATCAGGATGGGCTGGCCGCGCGCATTGCGTTCGGCGACAAGCGTCAGCAGAGCGGACATCTTCTCGCCCGCGGAGAGATAGATGCGATCGTCGTGACCGGTGCGGCGGCTCGGCGACGCGCGCGGGACTTCGACAACCTGCATCCCATAGACCTCGGCGAATTCCCCGGCATCGGCCATGGCCGTACCGGTCATGCCGCAGCAATGCCGGTAGAGCTTGGCGAACGCCCGAAGGCTCAAGGCCGCGACGGCCCTCTGCTCCGGCGTAAGCGGCACGCCCTCGCGCATTTCGAGTGCCTGCTGCAGGCCGTCGGGAAAACGCCCGCGCGTCGGGCGTCCGGTCCGCTGATCCATGACCACGACCTTGCCGTCCAGAACGACATAGTCGATGTCGCGCTGCATGAGCCGGCGCGCGTGCAGTGCTTGCGCGACTCTGTTCGCCAGCGTGAGATTCGGCATCCCATGAAGGCCACCCTCGGCGAGCAGCCCGTGCTCCAAAAACAGCCGTTCGGCATCCGCGAAACCGAGATCGGTGAGCCATACGGTGCGCCGCTGCCGGTCGATAGCGAGCTGTTCTTCGCGCGCATTGGCGGCAAACGTATCGGCAGCGCGGCATGCGGCCTCATCGCCGGGAAGGTCGCCCGTGACCGTCAGTGGATTGGAGGCTTCGTCGATGAGGATATGATCGGCCTCGTCGATGATGCCGATGTCGTATGACCGGCCAATGCGCGCGTCGGCGTCGTGCCGTATTCCATCCATGAGCCAGTCGAAACCGAGCTCCGATGCCGTGCCGTAGACGATCTCGTGAGCATGCGCGGAGCGCCTTTCGTCACCCGATTGGCCGCCCTGGCGAACGCCGGCGCCAAGCCCGCAAAGGGCATAGAGGGGCGACATCCATCGCGCGTCGCGCGCGGCCAGGTAGTCGTTGGCGGTCACGACGTGAACGTGTCGGTTCGCCGTCGCGAAAATGCAGGCGGCCAACGCCGCCACGAGCGTCTTGCCCTCACCGGTCGCCATCTCGATGACGCGTCCCCGGCGAAGATGGAGCGCGGCGAGACATTGCACCGGATCCGGATCGAGACCCAGCGTGCGCTTCGCCGCCTCGCATGCGAGCGCGAGGGCCTCGACGGTCCACTCATTCGAGCCGACATCGGCATCCGCGCGTCCACGCAGGCTTTGCAGGATCGCGCGGATTGCAGTCTCGTCCAGATCCGCGAATGCCTTGCGCCGCCGATCGATTTTCGAAAGCAGGCGGGCCTCCGAGTCTCTGCCGAAACCGGTCACGAGATTGGCCAGTACGCGAATGCCCCCAAGGCCCGACAAATTCATGCTGGCGCCAGACATCTTTTTCGCCGGTTTGCGCGCGACGTGTTGGTCGCTTACATGTATTATGTTTGTCTAGCTCAGGCGGCGCCAAAGCGTAAGCCGTTCCCGTCTGGGCGGGCCAGCGTGGCTCGTGATGGTTATCCGTCGCAGCAGGGTTCGATCGTAGATTTGGCGCAGCCAGATAAACGCCTCGCGCAACGAACGGGCATTTGGCGCGGTCTGGGACTTTGCCTCAACATTGATCGCGGCAGAGAAGCCGCGCCGATCCCCCAATGAGCAAACCCGACCGACGTCTGCTCTTCGCGCTCCATGGTTCAAATCCCCTCGACCAGCTTCTCTCGCTCGAGATCGGGGTCGGGCTCGCACACCTTACCGGCCGCACGCTCTTTCCGCTTCACGCAGTTGGCGAGCATGCGGGAGGCGGGGCGGGGAGGCGCAGCCGGCCCGCTGCTTCTCCATGCATTCTTGATCTCCTCGAGCCACTGCCGGTTCCAGTGGCAGCACTGGGCGGCGAAACCGAAAGCGTGGCGGGCTTAAGCGGGTCTCCGCGCGAACTGGTTGCGCGAATTTCCGAAGCGGTGTTCGTCGATCGCACGGCAGCTGCGCCTCCTGCGGCGCTCTCAGACTTTGCCGGCCCAAGAGCGGTGTTCTCCGATCCGCAGGAGGATACCTTTGATCTCCGCGGTCTCAACTCCGGCTACTACTCCCGAATCGTCTTCGCGCCGAAGCCGTCCTTCTATGCAACGCTCGAACGAATCGCCCCGCGCGCGCCTTTTGCCGCGCTCGCCGCGCAGATCGCGCGGTCGCTCGGGCGCTTCAACGGCGCGCACATTCTGGTCGGCGACGCCCGCAAGCTGCCGCCGAATCGCGGCCTCGATTACGCGCGCGAGATCGTGAACAATCTCGCCGGAAACCTGAGCGCCGACGAACTTCTCGTCATTTCGACGGACGAGCCGGACAACGCGGATTTCTTCGCGCCGATCACGGCCCGTTTCCCGCAGCACGTGTTCCTCGAAACGCTGATCGCCGGCGACTTCGCCCGCGGGCTCCGAGAGCTTCCCGTGCAAGAGGAGGCGGTGCACGCGTGGATGGCGCATCTTGTCCTGCGCCATGCCCAGGAGTTCGTCGGAACGCCGGGGAGCGCCTTCTCGGGGCTGACCCAGCGTCATGTCGCGATCGCACAGGCGAAGAACGATCTCTTCTTCGAGCCGCGTCCATTCAAGTTCACCTATGCGGGGGCAGAAACGATCAACGTGCCATTCGACAGCGGGCTATACCTCGAAACGCGGCCCGGCCGCTTTAGCTGGAATCGCCTCGACTGGTCGCTCGGTGAAGAAGCACTGTCCTGCTATCGCGAGTGGCCGGAGGCGGTTCCGGAGCAGGGCAGGCCCGAGGAGCAGCCAAAGGCCGCGAAGGCGCAGCCGGTCGGGGAGGTGATCGCCGCGCCACCCCGGCGCTTCACGATGTCGAGCACGTTCAAGAGCGCTTACGCTCCGCCGCAGCTCTCGGCCGGCCGTGAAGCCGCCGTCGCGAGGCGCGCCGTCGAGCGAGAGATGCAGGCGATCGCCTGCGATCTGATGTTCGGAGCCGATCGCGCGAACCTGATCCAGCGCATCGTCGCGCTCGGTGCGCCGCACGCCGAAGCGAGGCGCATCATCGACACCGCTTACGACGATCCGCTGATCGCGAACGGGCGCGCGATGGGGGCCGTGCTGCGCAAACGCGATTGGCTGCTCGAGTCCATGGAGCGGCAGAGGCGGTTATGGCCGCAAGCCGCCACGATCGAGCGCAGGGAAACGATCGATGCCGACGAATTCCTCGAGCGGTTCTATTCGCAAAGCCGTCCCGTGATCGTCACGGGCGCAATGAAGGCATGGAACGCCACGCGATGGTCTCCCGCCAGCCTGGCAGCGGCGGCCGGAGAATCAGAGATCGTATGCCGGACCGGGCGCCGGCGCGCCGGCACGGCCGACGAGCTCCGCAGCATGTCGTTCGCTCGTTTCCTCGAGATCGCCGCCCGCGCTGACGCGCAGGATGCGCCCTATCTTCTCGCCGACGCTCACTTGCACAATCCGGCGCTTGCGCAGCGGCTGAGGACGGACCATGGATCGCTTGGCGGGCTGCTCGACGCCAGCTCGGGTCAGTCCGGCGGCATGCTGTGGATCGGCGCGTCGAACGCGCTCACGCCGTTGCACCACGACCTCGTCAACAGCCTCGTCGCCCAGATCGTCGGCCGCAACCGGTTCAAGATCATTGCGGCGGGCGAGGTCGCGAAGCTCCACAATCACCTGCACGTTCTCAGCGAGATCGAAGATCTCGATGCGCCCGGCATCGACGCTGCGCGATATCCTGGCCTCGCGGACGTGCGCACCTACGATGTCGTGCTTTCGCCGGGCGAGATTCTCTATATGCCGCTCGCGTGGTGGTATCAGGTGCGATCCGAGGGCTTTGCCATCAGCGCCACCTACACCAATTTCAGGTGGCCGAACGATTTCTATCGAACCTATCCGGCTCGCTGAACGCGACGGGCGCTCGCTCTACGGCTTCTTGAGCTGCCCCGGCGGCGTCGCCGGAGGCCCTGGCGGATTACTCTTCGGTCCCGGCGCCGTGCATGAACCGCCCGAGCAGCGGTCCTGGAGGCCCGGCGGCAGCGGACCCGTCGAGAGGCCGGGCGGAACGCCAACGCCGGGGTTCGTGATCGGCGAGAAGCCCGCGGGCGTCGGGGGCGGTGGCGGAGGCGGCGGTGGGCCGGATCCCGGAGTCGGCGGCGGAACATTCGGCGGCGGCCCGTTTCCCGGCGGCGGTGGCGGCGGCCCGTTCGCCGGCGGTGGCGGCGGCCCGTTCGGCGGCGGATTGTTGGACGGCGGCCCGTTGGGGGGCGGCGCGGCAGGTCCGGTAGCCGGCGTCAAGGCATTGAGGACCTGGCCGATTCCGAGGAAGTAGAGATACAGCGTCTGGCCGCTGTCGTCGAAAACCGTGCAGTAGTTGCGGCCTCCGCCGGTCGAAAACGATCCGGCGCCGCTCGATCCGCAGGCCTCGTCGGATTTGGACTGCGGCGAGCTTGTCTGGCTGCCGTTGGTCACGGCGTAGGTGCCTGGCTTGTCGAGCGTGACGCAACTGGTCGGGCTCACGCAGACAACCGCTGCGCCTTCCGTCAGCGACACCCAGAGCCAGCGGTCCTTGATGATGAACTGAATGATCGTCCCGCGGACACCGATCGTTCCCACCGGCGTATCGATCTTGTATCCGCCTTTCGGCCCGGATCCGGTGACGAAGCGGAATGCACCCGACACGGCGCGAATGCTCATCTCGCCGGTCTTCTTGTCGGGATCATAGACGAGCTTGTCGAGCGTCACGTGGGAGTCCGGCCCCATCGTGAGCGCCGTCTCGTCGCGGAACAGCAGCTGCGCCCCGGCGTCTTTGCCGGTCTTGATGCTCTCGTTCTGAAAGACGCCGTCGCCGCGCTTCAGCGTGCGCTGCGCGCCGCTCAGCGCACCGGTCACGCTGTTCTTGGTCACGGCGGCAGTGCCGATCTGCGGGGGCGTCGCCGCCTGCGCGTGCGCCGTGAAAGCCGCGAGCGCGAACACGGGGAGACATTGATAAGCGCGCATCAGAATCTCCATAGGATCTTCGCTCCCGCCGCATGGTTGTCATACAGCTGGGTACGGTCGTTGGAGGCACGATGTTCGAAGATGTAGCTGAAGATCAGATCCGCCTGCCCATTCACGAGTCCGGCGACGATCACCTGGGCGCTCGGCGAAATCACGTGGTCGCGCCGGTTCTTGCTCTTGTCGGTGACGGTCTCGAAGTAGTGGCGGTATTCGTAGATCGCGCCGATGCCGAACGTGACGTTGCCGAACACCGGCACGAAGTAGTCGGCGCGGATGCCGAGCTGGTGATAGCGCGCCGGAAAAGGCTCGCTGCGCGGGTCGACGCCCGGCGGACCGCTGCCAAAGACTCCATTGTAGCGCCAATAGGGCGTGAGGACCGCGATGGATCGCTCGACGAGCAGCGCATTCATCACAAAGCGCGGCGACACTTCGACGAACGTGCCGTCGCGCGTGGAGAAGTCTTCGCCCACGAACTGGTAGCCCCAGCGCACGGAGACGCTCTTCAGCGGCGACTCGCCATCGATTTCCAGCGTCGCGCCCGCAGTGCCTTCCGTATAGAACGTGCGCCGCGTCAGCCAGGCGTACGAGCCGCCGATGAAAGCATGGATGCGATAGCCCTCGCCGAGCTCGAACACCGGTCCCGCGCGGCCGCCTGCGATACCGAAATCGATGTCGTGAAAACGCGTGTGATAATTCGCGTAAACGTCGCCCTCGGCGCGCCAGCGTAGGTCGCCGATCCTGCGCTCATGCAAGGCCTGAACCCGTGCGGAGAGCACGCCGTCATACCGATTTGACGTGCTTCCCGCCACGCGGCGCGGATTGCTTTCGTATTGCCCGCCGAGCAGCGCCGTCACGCGCGTAACCGCGGGCTCGAGCTCCCTCTGGACGCGGCGAAGGCCGGCTTTCGCCGCTTCATTGTTCGGGTCTTGCGCGAGGATGCGCTCATACGCGGCGATCGCCTTGCGGATCTCGCCGCGCTCGATCGCCAGGCGCGCATAGCGGAGATTGAGACCTGGATTCCCGGGATCCTGCAGGATCTGTTCGAAGACCCTTCGCAGCTCGGCATCATCTTGGGCACGTGCCGCACGCGGCTGTACGGCCCCGGCGGCGATCACGCCGAGGGCCGCGCCGACGAGAACCGGCCTCCACCCGAACCTTGTCTCGCGCATTAAAGCCCCTGTGGGCGCAGCGCCGCCTAAAATCTTGATTTTTCTAGACTTTTATGGAAAGGCAGCTTGAGCGCACGACGTAGTATATCAGTTCCCATCGTTTCCGGTAACTGGATTTTCATGATGATGAAATTGATGCCTTGTCTTGCTCGCGCTCGGCATCGATCCGCTCCATCAACCGGCGAACAAAGATCGCGTCATCCGAACAAGGGGTCCATTGTTGGCCTTTGGGGTCGCACACCCTCCGCCAGCCGCGCCTATCTCGCGCCGTGGCTCGTCAGGCCCCACAGCACGGGGCGGTAGTCGATGTCGAACACGATCCAGGTGCCGGCCGCGCGCGCCGAGGCGATGAAAACACGATCGAAATCCTCTGGCGCCACCGCCATGTCGGCGACGTTGTCGCGGTAGAAAATGTGGGGAAACGAATCCTGCCCGCGAATGCCGAGGATGACGAGCGCCGTGACGCGCCGGGGATCGGTGCGGACGTGGCTGACATCCACGCCCTCAGCGGCGACCGTCTCGCGCACGAAACGGCCCATCTGCTCGTCGCCGACGCGCGTCAGCATCGTGGGTTTGATGGCCGGTCCGTGAAATGCGCCGATCCCAGGATGAAAGGTTCGCGTCCTCGAAAGCGATGATGCGCTTGCGTCATACCCGCTTCGCTTCCTTCGGCAGCGCGCCGGGAGCGTCTGCGTAAGGCAGCACGAACAGGAGCAGGCCGGTATCGGAGCCTACGGCCGGGTAGGGAAGTTCACGCCCGTCGTAGATGTCCACGGGCAGGCTCGTGCGATTGGTGTCCGACACGTCGATCTGCGTGGTGGCGCACCGGGCCCGCCGCGCAAGCTCCACGTCCAGATAGCAGTCGCCCGCGCCCACATCGAGCACGCGCTCGTTCGGCGAGAGCAATGGCGCGATGCGGCGCGCCGACCATCTCGCGCGAAGTGCGGCTTGCCCGGCCCAGCGCCGCGAGCGACGAATCGGGCTGACGTGCTGCTGGCACCACCGTGTGCCTAGGTGCGCTGCGCGTTCACCGGCGAGACGACGAGCGGGCCGGCCCCAGCGGCATCGGGCAGCGCATTGCGCGGACCGACGCGATGCAGGAAGTGCAGCGTCTCGCCGACGATGCCGCGCCGGAACGCGAGCACGCAGAGCGTGAAGATGATGCCCTGGATCACGATCACCCAGGATCCGGCCTCGGCGAGATAGTTGTCCATCGCGACGATGAGGAAGGCACCCACGATCGGCCCGAGCTTCGTGCCGATCCCGCCCACGATCGCCATCAGCACGACGAGGCCCGAGATGTGCCAGCCCACGTCGGAAAGCGTGGCGAGCTGGAAGACGATCGTCTTCGTGCTGCCGGCGATGCCGGCCAGCGTGGCCGAGATCACGAAGACGACGAGCCGGTATTGATTGACGCGGTAGCCGAGCGAGATCGCGCGGGTCTCGTTCTCGCGGATGGCCTTCATGATCTGGCCGAACGGCGAATGGATGATTCGGTGCAGGATCGCATAGCCGAGCAGGAAGATCGCGAGCACGAAGTAGTAGAGGTTGATGCTCGAGTTGAGATCGACGATGCCGAGGAACTTGCCGCGCGGCACGTCCTGGATGCCGTCTTCGCCCTGCGTCCACGGCGCCTGCACCGCGTAGAAGAACACGATCATCGCCAGCGAGAAGGTGATCATCGCGAAATACATGCCGCGGCGGCGGATCGCGAGCCCGCCCACGATGAGGCCGAGCAGCCCGCCGACGAGGCCGCCGGCGAGGATGCCGAGCTCGGTCGGGAAACCCCAGAATTTCACGGTGTAGGCAGTGACGTAGGCGGCGCCGCCGAAGAACGCGGCGTGGCCGAACGACATGAGGCCCGCATAGCCGATGAGGAGGCCGAACGCGATCGCGAACAGGCCGTAGCACAGCGCCTTCATCAGGAAGATCGGATAGAGGACGAACGGCGCCACCAGCGCCAGCGCCACCAGCAGGATCGTCGTCGCGCGCGCGAGATTGCGCGGCGGCGCGGGAACGGCCACCGCGTGGCCGGCGCCCTGCGGCATCTCCGTGCCGAACAGGCCGGCCGGGCGCAGCAGCAGGATGATGCCCATCACCACGAAGATCGCGATGCTCGAGGCCGGCGCGTAGAACACCTTGGTCAGGCCCTCGATCGTGCCAAGCAGGAACCCGCCGATGATGGCGCCGCGGATCGAGCTCATGCCGCCCACGACGACGACGGCGAACACGATCGCGATGATGTTGGAGCCCATCGTCGAGCCGACCTGGAAGATCGGCGCGACCATCACCCCGGCGAGTCCGGCCAGGGCGACGCCGAGCCCGTAGGTGAGCGTCACCATGCGCGGAACGTTGATGCCGAAGGCCTGCACCAGCTCCGCGTTCTCGGTGCCCGCGCGGAGATACGAGCCCATGCGCGTGCGCTCGATGGCGAACCACGTGCCGACGCAGACGACGAGCGACAGCACGATGATCCAGATGCGGTAGTAGGGCAGGAAAACGAAACCGAGCTCGAACCCGCCCTGCAGCTCGGCCGGAATGCTGTAGGGCTGGCCGGAGCTTCCGAACTGCTGCCGGAACAGGCCCTCGATCACGAGCGAGAGGCCGAAGGTGAGCAGGAAGCCGTAGATGTGGTCGAGCTTGTAGATGCGCTTCAGGAACGCGCGCTCGAGAACGATGCCGGAGAGGCCGATGACGATCGGAACCATGATCAGCGCCGGCCAATAGCCGATGCCGGCGTAGTTCAGCAGCATCCAGGCGCAGAAGGCGCCCACCATGTATTGGGCGCCGTGCGTGAAGTTGATGATGTTGAGCAGGCCGAAGATGATCGCGAGCCCGAGGCTGAGCATCGCGTAGCAGGCGCCGTTGATCAGCCCGAGCAGTAGCTGGCCGAAAAGCTGCGAGGGCGCGATTCCGAGGAGTTCGGCCATGCGTTCGCCCTATCGGGCGCGGCCGGGACGCCGCGCCCGCACGTCCGTTGTTGCGGTCAAGTCGGGCCCGTCTACTTCACCAGGAAGCAGGCCTTGTCGAGCGGCCCGAAGGCCTGCTCGCCGGGCAGCGTGGCGACGAGCTTGAACACGTCCCACGGGCCCTTCGTTTCGGCCGGCGTCTTCACCTGCAGCAGGTAGATCGGGTGGATGACGGTGCCGTCGATGCGGATATGGCCTTTGCCGTGCAGCACGTCGTCGGTCGGCATTTCCTTCATCTTGGCGACGACCGCGCGCCCGTCGGCGGCGCTGCCGAGCGCCTTCACGGCCTTGAGGTAGTGCAGCACGGACCCATAGACGCCCGCGGTGAACTCGTTGACCGAGATCTTGCGCGGATGGCGCGGGTTGAAGCGCTTGGCGAAGTCGCGCGTACTGTCGTTGAGGTCCCAGTAGAACGAGCTGGCCGTGTAGAGGCCTTGCGTGAGCTGGAGGCCCGCGGCGCGCACGTTGTTCGCCGAAAGCACGAACCCGGCCATGCGCGCGCCGCCGGGCTTCAAGAGGCCGAACTCGCCCGCCTGCTTCAGGAAATTGTTGAGGTCGGTGCTGTAGGTGGCGAGGCCGATCACGTCGGCGTTCGATGCCTTGGCCTGCACGACGAACGAGGAGAAATCGGCGAGGCCCACCGGATGCGCGACGGTGCCCACGACCTTGCCGCCGAGATCGGCAACGGCCTTGCTCGCGTTCTGCGTCAGGTCGCGGCCGTAGGTGTTGTCGGTGTGGATGAAGTACCAGGTCTTGTTCGCGCCGTCCTTCATCAATGCGCGCGGCAGCGTGTGCGAGGTGACGAAGGTGTCGATCGTCCAGCGGATCGTGTTCGGCGAGCACTGCGCGCCGGTGAGCTGCATCGTCTGCGAGCTCGAAGGCATGAACACCTTGTTGGCGTCGCGCGCGAGCTTGTTGACCGCGAGGCCGATCGAGGAGTTCGGCACGTCGACGATCGCGTCCACGCCTTCCTGATCGAACCAGCGTCGCGCGACCGAGACGCCGACATCGGGCTTCTGCTGATGGTCGCCGGCGACGATGACGATCTTCATGCCGGCGATCGTTCCGCCCATGTCTTCGGCGGCCATCTGCGCGGCCAGGACCGAGCCCGGCCCCATCTCGTCCACTGCGACACTCGACATGTCGGTGAGGACGCCGATCTTGATGACTTTTTCCTGAGCCGCGGCCGGCTGCGAGAGCGCCAGCGCCAGCAGCGCGCCGACGAGCGTGCGCGAATACCGTGTCGTCATGTTTTCCTCCCCAGCAGCTTCGATCATCCGCGCGGTGGCGCCGGAGACGAGCACTGTTGCGGAAACAATGTCGTAGAATCCGCGTGGGCGTCAACGAAAAAACCGATTTTCGTATTTCGACATCATGCCCATCGCGCCCCGCGCGGCGCGGCACCGGGCACTCATATAATGCGTGTTAATTCAAATGATTGACCCACACATCATCGCGGGCGACGCAACGGATCGGTTGATTGGGTGTTGGGCGAAGGCCCATTGTTTCGCTCTCTGCCATGAAAATTCCGAAAATCGTTTTTTGATTGACGCTGTCTCCTGCCACCGTGACAATGACCGATCATGTCCTGCCAACGACGATGAACGACACGGACCCAATCGCGATCGATCTGCGTCCCGAGCGCGGCGGCGAGGCCGGCAGCGCGCGCACGCTCGTCTCCGCCATCTATTCCCGCATGCGCGCGGACATCCTGAGCTGCCGCTATCCGCCGGGCGAGAAGCTGCTGATCGGCCCGCTGAGCGAGCGCTTCGACGTCAGCGTCGCCTCGGTGCGCGAGGCGCTGTTCCGCCTCGTCGCCGACGGCCTCGTCCTCGCCGAGGATCAGCGCGGCTTCCGCGTGAGCCCGCTCTCGCTCGCCGATCTCTGGGACGTGACGCAGACGCGAATCGAGCTCGAATGCCTGGCGCTACGCCGGTCGATCGCGCGCGGCGACGGCGCGTGGCAGGCGTCCGTCGAGCAGGCCTGGGCCAATCTCAAGTCCGCGCCGCATACGCAGCCGGGCGACGAGACGCTGCATCATGAGTCGTGGCCGGTCGCGCATGGCCGTTTCCACTCGGCGCTGGTCGCGGCGTGCGGGCTGCAATGGCTGCTGCGCTTCCGCGCGATCCTCTACGAGCAGAGCGAGCGCTATCGCCGGCTCGGCCTCACGGTCACGCACAGCAGCCGCGACACGGGCGGTGAGCACCGGCAGCTCTTCGAGGCGACGATAGGCCGCGACGCCGATGCCGCCGCTTCGATCCTCGCGGAGCATTTTTCGCGCACGGCGAGATCCATCGCCGACGCGTATCGCGAGCGCGGGGGCACGCTCGCGCTCGTGGCAAACGACAAGAAGACGGGATGAAGGGATGAACTGGGAAACACCGCGCTTCGGCTGGATGATGGGCGCTGTCGGCGCCGACGGCGATTCCGATTTCGTGCTCTATCGCGAGATGCTGTCGGATGCGGAGCTGGGCCATCGGCTCGGCTACGACGCGGCCTGGCTGGTCGAGCACCACTTCTCGGACTACTACCCGACGCCGAGCCCGCTCTTGTTCCTTTCGCACATCGCCGCGCGCTGCCCGGGCTTCGGCGTCGGCACGGCGGTGATCGTGACGCCGTGGCACCATCCGCTCCGCATCGCGGAAGAAATCGCAATGCTGAGCCTCGTCACCGATGGCCCGATCCGCATCGGACTCGGCCGAGGCAACGCGCCGCTCGAATACGAGGCCTACGGAGTCGAAATGTCCGAGGCCAAGGATCGTTTCGAGGAATGCTGGGAAATCATCCAGATCGCGCTCAAGGCCAAACCGTTCACCTACAAAGGCAAGTATCTTTCCGTGCCGCGCGAGGTGGTGATTCGCCCGACGCCGCGGCTCGACAACGTCACGTTCCACGGTGCGATCGGCCAGCCGAGCAGCGCCACGAAGATCGCTGAGCTCGACCTGCCGCCGATGCTCACCGGCCACACGCCGCTGCCGGCGCAGCAACAGGTGCTCGAGGCCTGGGACGCGGCGGCAAAGAAGCGCGGCATGAGCACCGATGCGTGCAAGCTCTGCTCGCCGATCACGATCCTCGCGGACACGGATCGCGAGGCGGTGGAGCTCGCGCGCCGCTATGTGCCGAACTGGTATCAGCAGCAGGTGCGGCACTACGCGTTCGACGCGGAGCGCTACGCCAATTTGCCGACCTATCTGCCGTTCACGGAAACGCACAAGCGGCGCATCATCTATTGCGATCCCGACAATCTCGGGCCGCTGCTCGAGTGGTCGTTCGTCGGCAGCGCCAAGACGGTGCGCCGCAAGGTCGAGGACTATCTCGGCGCCGGCTTCAACTACGTGATGGTCAATCCTTCGCTGCCGGGCCTGCCGCACGCATTGCGTCAGGATTGGCTGACACGCTTCGGGCGCGATGTGATGCCCCACTTCGCGGCCGGCCAGCGCCACGCCGGCAATGGCGCCACGCCGCGCGTCGCCGCCCAGTAATCCGCTTTCCTTCGCTCTCACCTTCGTCAGGCATGAACAAGCTTCTTCCCACGACCGTCGTCGGCAGCTATCCGCAGCCGGATTGGCTCATTGACCGCGCCACGCTGTCGAAATCCGTGCCGCGCTTGCGCCAGCGCGAGATCTGGCGCATTCCCGAGCCGCTGCTCGAGCAGGCGCAGGACGACGCGACGATCCTCGCGATCCGCGACATGGAGCGTGCCGGCATCGACATCATCACCGACGGCGAGATTCGCCGGGAGAGTTATTTCAACCGCTTCGCGACCGCGCTCGACGGCATCGACAACGAAAACCCCGGCAGTGCCGTCGCGCGCACCGGAGCCAAGATCCGGGTGCCGCGCGTGGTCGGGCCGATCCGCCGCCGCCACGCCGTGGAAGCGCGCGACGTCGAATTCCTGCGCCGCAACACCGATCGCGCGATCAAGATCACGCTGCCGGGCCCGTTCACGATGGCCGCGCTGGCACAGGACGACCACTACAAGGACGAAGAAGCGCTCACGCTCGCCTATGCCGACGCCGTCAACGCCGAGCTGCGCGACCTGAAAGCGGCCGGCGCCGACGTGATCCAGCTCGACGAGCCCTATCTGCAGGCGCGGCCGGACAGCGCGAATCGCTATGGGGTGAAGGCCATCGATCGCGCGCTCGCCGGCATTCCGGGCGAGACGGCCATTCACCTCTGCTTCGGCTACGCGCATTCGGTGAACAACAAGCCGAGCGGCTATTCGTTCCTGGCGCGCCTCGCCGATTGCCAGGCCAAGCAGATTTCGATCGAGGCGGCGCAGCCGAAGATCGACCTCGGTGTCCTCAAGGACCTCGCGCCGAAGACGATCATCGTCGGCGTTCTCGATCTCGCGCGGCGCGACGCCGAACAGCCGACGGAGGTGGCGGAGCGAATCCGCGCCGCGCTGAAATTCGTTCCCGCCGAGCGCCTCGTTCCCGCGCCCGATTGCGGAATGAAATACCTTTCGCGCGAGACCGCCTTCGCCAAGCTGAAGGCGCTGGCAGATGGCGCGGCGCTCGTGCGCCGCGACCTGAACTGAGGGCGGGGAGAGCGAGTGGCGATGCCCCGTTTAGGCGAGATCGAACTTGCGCGGCTTACCGAGGAACAGCGCCGCGTCGCAGAACAGATCAAATCCGGCCCGCGCGGCGGGCTGGCCGGCCCATTCTGGCCATGGCTACGCAACCCGGAGCTCGCCGATCGCGCGCAGAAGCTCGGCGAGCTGGTGCGATACAACTCGACGCTTTCGCCGCGCCTGTTCGAGCTCGCTGTCCTCGTGACGGCCCAGCACTGGAAGGCGCAGTTCGAGTGGTATGCCCACGCGCCGCTCGCGCGCAAGGCGGGGCTCGGCGAAGACATCATCGCCGCGATCCAGGCCGGCGCGCGGCCGAACTTCACGGCAGCCGACGAAGCGGCGGTTTACGACTTCGCGACGGAGCTATACGCGCGCCGGCGCGTCGGCGACGCGGCATACGCGGCGGCTCTCGCGCATCTCGGCGAGCGGGGCGTGGTCGAGCTCGTCGGCATCCTCGGCTACTACGCGCTGGTTTCGATAACGCTCAACGTCTTCGGCATCGACGTGCCGCAAGGCGCGCCGCCGTTCCGCGAGCCGTGACCGTGCAACCGTCAGCCCGATCGCCCCATGGCCGGCACCAGCTTGCAGGCGATCGACTTGATGCGCCACCCGTCCGGCGTCCGGGCGAATTCCAGCTTGTAGTCGCCCACCATCGCCAGCTTGCCCGGCCCGTCCAGCCAATCGGTGATCAGCGCGCGCGACAGGCCGCGCGCATGATCCGGCGTATCGCCGGCCTCGATGTAGACATCCGTCATCTGGTGGCGGCACAGCCCGCGAAAGCGGTCGCGCACGACGCCGACCGCCATCTTCTCGAGGTTGCCGCGGCCGCGCACGGTTTCCGCCGGCAGCCCGGAGCCGCCGAGCTCGCGCGGCGGCGAATTGATACGCGTCCACGTTGCATCCTCGGTGAACAGGTCGGCCCAGCCGCGCGCATCGCCGCCGTCGCCGCCGTCGAGAAGGTGAACGTAGCGCGCGAACATGTTGCGGATATCGAGTTCGTCCGCGATCGGAAGTTTGCGCTGTGTCATTGGGCCTCCCCAGCTCTTGCGCGCCGCCTTCGACGGCGATGCGGACGGCTTGCAACCGAAATTCGCCGCGCGGCTGGGATACTTCATCCGGCCGCATCGCACCAGCGCGTGCTCGGCATCCGGGCCATCGCGCGCAAGACGCGGCGGCGGAACGATCCGCGCGATCTCTCGCGGACGCGTGGGCCGCCCGTGGGCTCGGATCGCGCGTGACGCTCGGTATATTCAACGAATACTGCCGAAAGCGGCTTTCGGCTTGTATTCGCTGAATCGTCGAGTGAAGATGACTGTGAAACAATTCACGAGCTTGGCATCGTGAGTGAATGAGGGAGGAAGCAATCATGATCAACAGACGAATCTCGATTCTCTCCGCAGTGGCGCTCGTCGCCTCCGCGTCGTTCCTGGCTGCGCCGGCCGCCGCGCAGGAGGAGTTCAAGATCGGCGTGGTCGCATCGCTGACCGGCGGCTTCGCCGGACCGGCGAAGGATTCGATGGACGGCATCCGGGCCTGGATGAAGCTCCGCGGCCTCAAGGGCAAGAAGATCGTCCTCGAGACGCTCGACGACGAGACCAACCCCGTCGGCGCCTCCAACGCGTTCCGCCGCCTGGCGAGCGATCCCAAGGTGATGCTGATTTACGCGATCGTGCCGTCGAGCTCCGTCATGGCGATCAAGTCGCTCGCTTCGGAGTTCAAGGTGCCGGTCATCTCGGCGGGCGCCGCGGACGCCATCGGCATCCCGGCCGATCCCTATCTCTTCAAGGTCGCGCCGGCGGTGCGCGACTTCATGATCGTGCTCGCGCAATACGCGAAGGGCAAAGGCTTCAAGCGCATCGCGATGATGAACGGCACAGATGCGTTCGGCCAGGCCGAGATCGCCGCGATGCGCACGCTCGCGCCCGAGCACGGCCTCCAGCTCGTCGCCGCCGAGACGTATAGCGCCGAGGATACGAACTTCAACGCGCAGCTCACGCGCATCCGCGCCGCCAATCCTGACATCTTCTACAACGGCGCGTTCGGCCGGAACGCCATCCTGTCCTTCAAGCAGGTCAAGCAGATGGGCATCAAGGCGCATCTGGTCATGGGCCAGTCCGTCGTCGTTCAGTCCTTCTTCGAGGGGATCGGCGGCGCGAAGGCCGCCGACGGCCTCATGGTCCCGATTCAGCTCGGCTCGTTCGGGCCCGAGGCGGGCGGCAAGGAAATGGCGGCGCTGTATGCCGAGCTTCAGAAAGGCCTCGGTCATCTGCCCGCCTATTTCAACACGTTTGGCTACGACGTCGGCCTGATCACGGAAGCGGGCGTCAACAACTCCGACGGCACGCGCAAGGGCATCCGCGACGCGCTCGAAGCGCTCAAGGACCTCCCGGGCGTGAACGGCCCCGTCACCTACACGACTGGCGATCACACCGGGCAGAACTTCCGCTCCATCGCCATCGGCCGGCTGGAGAACGGCAAGCCCGTCCTGTCGAAGTAGTCGCGCACTGCAGTCCGGCGGGAGGGCCTGGCTCTCCCGCCGCAATGCGTCCGGCCCCACGCAAGAGAAACGATGGACTTCCAGACTCTCGCGCAACTCGTCTTGCCCGGTCTGACGACGGGCTGCGTTTATGCGCTCATCGCGCTCGGCTTCGTGCTGTGCTTCAACGTATCCGGCGTCGTGAACATGGCGCAGGGCGAGTTCGTCATGCTCGGCGGCATGCTCGGCGCATGGCTTTCGATCCTCGGCGTGCCGCTACCGATAGGCGTGCTCGGCGCCACGGCGGCCGGCGCCGTGCTCGGCGTGCTGCAGGAGCGCCTGACCTTGGCGCCCGTGCGCCGCAGCCCCGCTTTCATCCAGATCACCATCACGCTCGGCGTCGCCGTCATCGTTCGCGGCATCGCGCTCATCCTGTTCGGCAAGGATCCGCTTGCCATGCCGGGCTTCTCGGGCGACGGCGTCTTCGAGCTCTTCAACGCGGTGCTGCCGGCCCAGACGCTCTGGGTGTGGGGCGGCACCGCGGCCATGCTGATCGGCATCTATTATTTCCTGCAGCATACCGATATCGGCCGTGCCGTGCGGGCCTGCTCGATCAACGTCGTCGCCGCGAGGCTGATGGGCGTGAATGCGGAGCGCCTCACGGTGATGGTCTACGCGATTGCCGGCGGAACCGGCGCGCTGGCGGGCGCGGTCATCACGCCGGTCGTGCTGGCAAGCTGGGACGCCGGCTTCGTCTATGCGCTCAAGGGATTCATCGGCGCCATTCTCGGCGGGCTGCGCTCGCCGGTGGTCGCGGTGCTCGGCGGCCTCGGCGTCGGCGTCGCCGAATCGCTCGCGGCGGGCTACCTCTCGTCGGGCTGGAAGGATGCCATCGTCTATGGATTGCTGCTCGCCTTCCTGCTGATCCGGGGCGGCGTGTTCCTCCAGGGCCGCGCCTCGCTCACGGCCGGCGGCGGGCACTGACCGATGGAAGGGCTCGCCAAACGCAAGACGACGCTGGCGCTGATCGTTTTCCTCGTCCTCGTCGCCACCTATCCGCTCGTGTTCCGCAACGGCTACGAAATCGGCGTCGGCATCACGGCGGGCGCGCTCGCGATCGGGGCGGTGGGCTTCGTCCTGCTGCTCGGCTACGCGCACCAACTGGCCGCGGGCCAGCCGGCCTTCTGCATGATCGGCGGCTACGCGAGCGGCATACTCTGCGTGAAGTATGGCTGGGATCCGATGGCCGCGCTGCTGCTGGGCGCGTTGATTTCGATGGCCATCGCCTATCCGATCGCGGCGCCGATGCTGAAACTGCGCGGTTTCGTGCTGGTGATGGGTTCGCTCGCGTTCCAGCTCATCTGCGTCGTCGTGGCGTTCGAGCTGCCGTTCACCGGCGGCGCCATGGGCACCTACGGCATTCCGCGCTTCGCCATTTTCGGCTTCACGCTGCAATCCGACATCGCCTTCTACTTCGTCGTCTGGGCCTTCGTTCTCTTGACGATCGCGATCGGGCTGAACATCGACCGCTCGAAGATCGGCCGCGCCCTCAAGGCGATCGCGATCAGCGAAATGACCGCGGGCTCGGTCGGGATGAACACCGTCAAGCACAAGGTGCAGATGTTCGTCGTGAGCGCCGGCATGGCCAGCGTCTCCGGCAGCCTGTTCGTCCATTTCCTGCGGGCGATCGATCCCACAGTGTTCGGCTTCGTGTTCAGCCTCAATCTCGTCATCGCGGTCATTGTTGGCGGCCTGATGTCGATCTGGGGCGGTGCCGTGGGCGCCGCCATCGTCACCGCATTGCGCGAAGGCCTGCGCGGCCTGTCGCTGCCGATGTGGGAGACGGTGATCATGGGCGCGCTCACGGCGATCGTGCTGATCGCGTTCCAGCGCGGCTTCGCGGGATGGATCAGCGTCCAGTTCGACCGGCTGACCGGCGCGCGCGGGGGGCGGCCTCCATCGCTGACCGATCCGCGGCCGGAAGCCCTTCCCAGGCTCGCGAATGCGCAGCCGGCGGGCACGCCGCTGCTGGAAGTCACGGGCGCGAACCGATCCTTCGGAAGCCTCAAGGCCGTCGACGACATCAGCTTCACCGTGGAGGCCGGGTCGATCACGGCGCTGATCGGGCCGAACGGGGCCGGAAAGACGACGCTGCTGCATTTGGTCGGCGGCTATCAGCCGCTCGACACCGGAACGATCAGGTTCGCGGGCAAGCCGATCGAGCTGCTGCTGCCGAACCGGATCGCCGAGCTCGGCATCGGCCGAACCTTCCAGAATCTGCAGCTGTTCGACAACATGACCGTCCTCGAGAACGTCATGTGCGGACGGTACAGGCTCCAGAAGTCGGACATTCTCGCGATCTCGGCGAAGCTGCCGCGCGTGCGCCGCGACGAAGAGGACGTGCGCCGCGTGGCGCTCGATTGCCTGAAATTCGTGGGCCTGCAAGGCGCCGAGAATCTCATGGCGAACGAGATTTCGTTCGGGCACATGCGCCTGGTGGAGATCGCGCGCGCCCTGGCGTTGCAGCCCACCTTGCTGCTGATGGACGAACCGGCCTCCGGGCTGAACGACACGGAGACCGAGCGGCTGGCCGAGCTGATCGCGCAGATCTCGGCGCTCGGAATCACCGTCCTGCTGGTCGAGCACGACATGCGCGTCGTGATGGGCCTCGCGGACAAGGTCGTCGTCATGCATCACGGCAAGAAGATCGCCGACGGTCCGCCCGACCGCATCCGCGTGGAGCCGGCGGTGGTGGCGGCCTATCTGGGAACGGAAGCGTATGAAACCGCTGCTTGAGCTCCAGGGCATTTCCAGCGGCTACGGCCGCATCCGCGTGCTCGACGGCGTCACGCTCGAGGTGCGGGAAGGCGAGATTGTCGCGCTGATCGGCGCGAACGGCGCCGGCAAGAGCACGCTCTTGAACACCGTGATGGGCATGATCGCGCTGTGGGCGGGCGAGGTCCGCTTTGACGGCAAGTCGATGGCGCGCGTGTCGACCGCTGCGATCGTGGGCTCGGGCATCGCGCAGGTCCCGGAGCGCCGGCAGCTGTTCGGCACCATGACGGTCGAGGAGAATCTTCGCCTCGGCGCCTATACGAGAAGCGACCGCTCCGCTGTGACGGCGACGATGGACGAGCAGTTCGAGCAGTTTCCGATCCTGCGCGAGCGCCGGACGCAGATGGCCCAGACGCTCAGCGGCGGCGAGCAGCAGATGCTGGCGATCGCGCGGGCGCTGATGTCGCGGCCGCGGCTCATGCTGCTCGACGAGCCATCGCTCGGGCTCGCGCCGCTGATGGTGCAGCGGATCTTCGAGCAGATCACGAATCTTCGCAAAGCCGGCGGCACGATCCTCGTGGTCGAGCAGAACGCGCGCGCGGCGCTCGCGATCGCCGACCGCGGCTATGTGCTCGAGAACGGAAAGATCACCGCGCAGGGCAAGGCGGCGGAGCTGCTCGACAACGCCGTCGTCCTCGACGCCTATCTGGGCGGCTCGGGCGGCAGCGTGCGTGGCATGGAACAGCGCATACGGGCAAAACGCCGGGAGATCATGGCAACGATGGAGCGCAGGGCATGAAGGCTGGCGTGGCCGGCGAGAACGGGCTCGAGATCCGCGACGTGCCGCGGCCGCAGCCAGGCCCCGGCCAGGTGCTGGTCGCGGTCCGTGCCGCGGGCCTCAATCGCGCGGACCTCAACGCGGCAAAGGGTGCCGGAGTCGCCACGCGCGACTCGCTGGGCAAGCCGATCGGTCTCGAATGGGCCGGCGTCGTCGCCGAGGCGGGCGCCGGCGTGGACGGCCTCCGGCCCGGCGATCGTGTCATGTGCTCGGGCTCCGGCGGCTACGCGGAATTTGCCGTGTGCGACGCCGCGCGCGCGATGCCGATCCCGAGCGCGTCGATGAGCTTCGAGGCTGCCGCGATCCTCCCGCTCGCGCTTCTGACCATGCACGACGCGATCGCGACCAACGGCCGCCTGCGGGCGGGGGAGGCCGTGCTCATCCAGGGCGCGAGTTCCGGCGTGGGGCTGATGGGATTGCAGATCGCCCGCCACATGGGGGCCGGCATCGTGATCGGAAGTGCCACGAACGATGCGCGGCGCGCGCGCCTCAAGGACTTCGGCGCCGGCATGGTTGTCGATACGCGCCAGGCAAACTGGGCCGATGCCGTGCTGGCCGCCACGGCGGGGCAGGGCGTTCACCTCATCGTCGACATGATTTCCGGCCCGGTGATCGAGCAGAGCATGAAAGCGGCGCGAATCCTCGGCCGGATCGTCAATGTCGGACGGCTGGGCGGAACGCACGCCGATTTCAATTTCGATCTGCACGCCCTGAAGCGCCTCGACTACATCGGCGTCACGTTCCGCACGCGCACGCCGGCGGAGGTCGCGGAGATCGTGCGCCGGATGCGCGCCGACCTGTGGGACGCCGTGGCTGCGGGAAAGCTGACGCTGCCGATCGACAGCGCGTTTCCGCTCGATCAGGCCGCCGCCGCGCATGCCCGCATGCGCGCGAACGAGCATTTCGGCAAGATCGCGCTGACGATGTAGCGCTTGCTATCAACCGGAAAGGGAGGTTGGAACATGGATACAATCGAACATGCCCCCAATCGCAAGCTGCTGCAGCGACTGCCGCAGCGCCTCCACCACTACGCGATCGTCGTCAAGGATCAGGAGGCCAACCGGCGGTTCTTCGAGGACATCCTCGGCATACCGCTGGTCGCGACGTGGTGCGAGCGCGCGTTCCATCCTGATCTCAAGCGAGACCTCGACTATTGCCACACGTTCTACGGACTGGCGGATGGCGGCGCGCTCGCCTTTTTCCAGTACGCCGAGCCCGAAGTGTATGAGCGCTTGAAGCCGACGAAGCTCGAGAACGGGCAGCACATCGCGTTCAAGACCGACCGGCCGACCTTCGACGAGATCTGCCGCCGGCTCGAAGCGGCAGGTCTCTCATACCGCCGGGTCGATCACGGCTATTGCCTCTCGATCTACGTGCACAGCCCCGACAATCTGCGGATCGAATTCACGGTCGATTGCGAGAATGCCGAAGAAATTGCGGAGATTCGCCGAAACGACGCGCATTCCGAGCTCCGCCGCTGGTTGGGCGGCGACCATCGGATCAACAACAATATCCGGTATCACGCCAAATAGGCGCCGACGCCCGCAGTCATGGCGCGGGTGAAATCCGTGCGCCGAGGGCGATCAGAGTCGCGTCGCTGAATTTCGGCCCCGCGATCTGGAGGCCCACGGGCAGTCCGGCGCGAGTCGTGCCGCAAAACGCGCTCACCGCCGGCATGTGCACGAGATTGAACGGACAGGCGAAAGCAAGCAGGTTGCGGCCCGGCGCGGAATCGAACTCGCTCTCCGGATAGAACTGGCCGAGCGGCGGCGCTTCGATCGGCGACGCCGGCGAGACGATCGCATCGAAACGCCGGAACAGCGCCAGCAGCATGTCGCCGAGCTTGTTGCGGCCGTCATACATGCGCTGCACGTCGGCGACGCTCACGCGCTCGGCGAAATCGAGCACGCTGTGCACCGCGCGCGGAAAACGCGCCATCGCCGCCGGATCGGTGGCCCTGCGCATGGCGGCGAGGCGCACCGCGGCCTGGATCATGTAGATCTCGAAGGCGTCGAAGCCGACCGCGCCGATTTCCTCGACGATACAGCCGGCCTTCTTCAACTGGGCGACGCCGAGCTCCACGGCGCGGGCCACCTCGGGTTCGACGTTTGCGAAGCCGAAGTCCCGGCTATAGGCGATCCGCATGCCCGCCACCGGCCGCTCAGCCGCGGCGGCATAGTCGGTGCCATCGGGTGGAAGCTCCATCCAGTCGCGCCCGTCGGACCGCGCGATGACGTTCATCATCAACCCGGCATCGGCGGCGCTGCGTGCGATCGGGCCGGAGACGGTGCGATCGGTCTGGCCGGGCCAGTAGGGCACGCGGCCGAGCGTCGGCTTCAGGCCGAACAGCCCCGTGAACGCCGCGGGCAGGCGGATCGAGCCGCCGCCGTCGGTGCCGACCGCGAGCGTGCAAAGGCCCGCCGCGAGCGCCGCCGCGGCGCCACCGCTGCTGCCGCCCGGGCTGCGCGAAACGTCCCACGGATTGAGCGTGGCGCCGAACGCGACGCTGACGGTGACCGGGATGACGCTGAGCTCTGGCATCGTCGTCTTGCCGAGGATCACCGCGCCGCTCTCGCGCAGCCGCGCAGCCACCGGCGCATCGAAATCGGACGGCGCCAGCGGGCTGAGGAACGAGCCGCGCGGATTGGCGAGCCCCTTGGTCTGGATGTGGTCCTTGATCGAGACGGGGATGCCGTCGAGCGGGCCAGCCGGCGTGCCCTTCGCCCAGCGCGCTTCAGAGGCGCGGGCGGTTTCGCGCGCCCCGGCCTCGTCCACCTGGTAGTAGGCCTTGATGGTGGGATTGATCGCGGCAATCCGCGCGAGCATCCGCTCGGTGACCTCCACCGGCGAGAGCGTGCGCCGGCGAAAGGCCTCGGACATTTCCGTCGCCGTGAGGAAGCATACGGCGTCGTCGGCCGCTTCGGGTTTTGTCAGCAGCATGGCGTCAATGCCCGAGATAGGTGGAAACGATGGATTCGTCGGCGAGCAGTGCCTTGGCGGCGCCCTCGCGCACGATCTCGCCGGTGATCAGGATGTAGCCGCGGTCGGCGATCTTGAGCGCCATGCGCGCGTTCTGCTCGGCAAGCAGCACCGTGGTGCCGCGCCCGCGCAGCGAGGCGATGGCCTTGAAGATCGCGGACACGACCATCGGCGCGAGACCCATCGAAGGCTCGTCGAGCAGCAAGAGGCGCGGCTTGGCCATCAGCGCGCGGCCGATCGCGAGCATCTGCTGCTCGCCGCCCGAAAGCGTGCCGGCAAGCTGGCCGCGGCGCTCGGCGAGGCGCGGAAACAGCGCGAGCACCTCGTCGAGCGATTGTCGCGCCTCGGCCTTGGCGCCGGCCTTGAGCCGGACATAGGCGCCGATCTCGAGATTCTCGCCGACGGTGAGCGGCATGAAGATGCGGCGTCCCTCGGGCACGAGCGCGAGGCCGCGGCCGACGACGTGGTCGGCGCGCCGGCCGCCGATCGGCTCGCCGGCGAGGCGGACGTCGCCTTCCCACGGCGGAAGCGTGCCGGCCAATGTGCGCATCAGGGTCGTCTTGCCGGCGCCGTTGGGGCCGATGAGGCACACGATCTCGCCGTCCGCGACATTGAGCGAAACGCGGTTCAGCACGCGGATGCGGCCATAGCCGGAGACGAGGGCGGAGACGTCAAGCATCGTCGTCGCGCCCGAGATAGGCTTCGATCACGGCCGGCTCTTTCTGCACCGCCTCGGGCGTCCCCTCGGCGATGCGGCGGCCGAAATTGAGCACGAGGATGTCGTGGCTGATCGACATCACGAGCCGCATGTTGTGCTCGACCAGCACCACCGTGACGCCGCGCGCGTTGATCTCGCGGATCACGCCGGCCATGCGATCGGTCTCCGCCAGCGCCAGGCCCGCCGCCGGCTCATCGAGCAGCAGCAGCCGCGGCTCGCAGGCGAGCGCCCGCGCCAGCTCCAGCAGCTTCAGCTCGCCGAAGCTGAGGTCGGTGGCCTCGGTGTTCGCGCGCCCTTCGAGCCCGACGCGCTTCAGCGCCGCCAGCGCCGCTTCGCGCGCCGCCTCGCTTTCGCGGCGCGAGGCCGGCGTGTTCAGCAGGCCGGCGATAAATCCGGCCCGGCTCCGGACATGCCGGCCGACCATGACGTTCTCCAAAGCCGTCATGCGGCCGAACACCTGGAGGTTCTGGAACGTGCGCGCCATGCCGCGGCCGACGCGCACATGCGCCGGCATCGCATCGACGCGCGCGCCGTCGAGGCGGATTTCGCCCGCGCTCGGCTCGATGAATCCCGAGAGGAGATTGAGGAGCGTCGTCTTGCCCGCGCCGTTGGGGCCGATCACGGCCTTGATCGCGCCCGGCGTCACGCGGAAGTCCAGCTCCTGCACCGCGGCCAGCCCCGCGAACATGCGCGTGAGGCCGCGCACATCGAGCAGCGCTTCGTTCGGCGCGGCCGCGATCATCGCGATGCTCCGCGGCCGAAGATCTGGCCGAGTTTCGCCACCGCGCCGGCGAGGCCGCCCTGGAAGAACAGCAGCACCACCACGAGGCTGATCCCGTAGACCAGGATCTCGAAATCCGAGAACGCGCGCAGCGCCTCGGGCAGAACGACGTGGAGGAGGGCGCCGAGGAACGGTCCCCAATACGTACCGGTGCCGCCCAATGCCACGACGACGAGCAGCATCACCGAGGCGGCGAAATCGAAATTCTCGGGTGAGGCGAAATTGTTGAGGTGCACATAGAGGAAGCCGGCGATGCCCGCCATCACCGCGCTCAGCACGAACACGCCGAGCTTCACCGCATGCACGTCGATGCCGTTCGCCTTGGCCGCCAGCTCGCTGGTGGAGAGCGCGCGCAACGCGCGGCCCATCCGCGAATGCAGCAGGTTCAGGATCAGCAGCATCATCAGCCCGACGACGAACCAGGCGAACAGATAGAAGCGGATGTCGGCGCCGATCTCCCAGCCGAACAGCGAGAGCGAGGGCACGCCCACGAGCCCGTTCGGCCCGCCGGTGAGGTCGCGCAATTCGACGAACAGCACCGACATGATGACGTTGAAGCCGAGCGTCGCCATGGCGAGGTAGTGGCCGCGCAGCTTCAGGCTCGGCCAGCCGATCAGGAACGCTGCCGCCGCGGTGAGCGCGATCGCCGCGCACAGGCCGAGCCAGGGCGAGACGCCGAATTTGGCCGAGAGCACGCCGCTGGCATAGGCGCCGAGGCCGTAGAACGCCGCGTGGCTCAGCGAGATCTGGCCGGCGTAGCCCATCAGCAGGTTGAGACTCCCGGCCAGCGCCAGGCTGATGAAGAACGAGATGCCGAGATTGAGAATGAAGTTGTTGGGGGCCGCCAGCGGGAAGAGCAGCAGCAGCGCCCAGACGGCGCCGAGTGCCACATAGGATGGGCGCCCGCCGGCGCCGCCCGTTTCCTGTCCCGCCATCGTTCAGGCCCGTTCCGTCGAGGCGCGGCCAAGCAGGCCGGCGGGCCGCAGGAACAGAACGACGAGCAGCACGACGAACGCGACCGCATCTTTGAACTGCGACGAGAGCAGGCCGGCCGAGAGCGATTCGAGCAGGCCGAGCACGATGCCGCCGAGCAGCGCGCCGTGCAGATTGCCAAGGCCGCCGAGCATCGCGGCGCTGAAGCCCTTGAAGCCCAGCATCAGCCCGGCGTTCACCGAGGTGAGCGTGAGCGGCGTGATGATGAGGCCCGCCACAGCGCCGATCGCGGCGGCGATGACGAACGACCACATCGCCATGCGCGAGACATTGATGCCGACGAGACCCGCCGCCTCGCGGTCGGCGGCCGCGGCGCGCATCGCGCGGCCGAGCAGGCTGCGCTGGAAGAAATAATGTGTGCCGATCATCACGAGGATCGTGATGCCGAACACCCACAGCGCCTGCGGCGGCAGGGTGGCGCCGAGGATATGGATGTTCTCGCTGCCGCTGAAGCTCGGCAGGCCGGCCGGCGCCTTGCCGAGCACGAGCGTGATCGCGGCCCGCGTCGTGATCGCGACGGCGATCGTGATCAGCGTGAGCAGCATCGGAGTCGGCGTCTTCAGCGGGTGGATGGCTAGCCGTTCGGAAACGAGGCCGATCAGCGCAACAGCACCGACGCAGATCGGCAGCAGCAGCAGCGGCGCGAGGCCGAAGCGCATGTGCAGGAAGGCGCCGATCATGCCACCCGCCATCACCCATTCGCCCTGCGCGAAGTTGATGGCGTCGGTGCTCTTGAAGATCACCGTGAAGCCGAGCGCCACGAGCGCATAGATGCTGCCGGTGACGAGCCCGCTGGCGACGAGCTGGAGGATCTGGCTCCCATCCATTGCCGGATCAGAGGCGGCCGAGCCGCGGATGCTCGAACTTGCGCGGCTCGATGCCGAGATTGGCGAACGCGGTGCGCGCCTCGGCGAACCACTGCTTCAGCACGGCGGTCTCCTCGGCGACGCTCGACGCGCCGAGGCCGGCCGCGCGCGTCGCCTCGTCGGCGGCGACGATCTCCGCCGCGGCGTCGCCGGGCACGAGCCACGCGCAGTGATAGCCGGCCAGCTCGAGATCGGCGATCACGTGCTCGATCTCGCCGACGATCTCGGCGCGGACGGCCGGCGACCATTCCTTCGCACGCTCGGTGAGATAGACCCAGCCGAACGCGACGTGACGCTCCTTGTCCTGCACGAGGCGTTTCAGGATCGTGGCGGCGACAGGATCGGTCGTGTGGCGCAGATGGCTGCGGTAGAGCTCGAGGTCGATCCCGTCCTGCACGGCCACGTGCGCGGCGATGTAGGCATCGACGATGACCGAGGGATCGAACGCCTTGCGGTGGAAGCCCTGATTGAACAGCTCGGCATAGGCCGGATTCGAAGGCGCCTGGCGATAGCCGCCCGTCAGCTCCGCGAACCGCCAGCAGCACTCGACGTGCCAAGCCTCCTCGGTGCCGCGCACCGTGAGGAACATCTTGGGGTCGCTCTCGCCGTTATGCTCGAGGCAGATGCGGATGAGGATCGCCGGCGTTTCCGGCATGCCGCCATATTCGGTCCAGGCGCGCCGGCTCCAGGCGAGGGCCGCCGCCGCGAGCGCATCCTTGGAATAGGTGCCGCGGTCGAAGCTCGCCCAGGGAATGTGCTTCTCGGGATCCCAGCGCCCCTTCTTGGCCGCCTCGTAGAGCGATCGGATGCTGACGAGCTTGGGCTCGAGATGCAGCGGGAAGCGGCGTTCGACGAGCGGCGGCATCCGGCGCCGGTTGAGGCGCGCGGCCGTGACGGAGATCATCAGATAGATCCGAGCTTGGGGTGGAAAAACGGCTTGAGCGTGAAGCCCCACGGCTCCATCTGCCTGCGGATGCGCTTCACGCTGGCGACGAACACCGGCTTTTCGAGCTCCTCGATCGTGGCGCCGAGGCCCGCCTCGTAGGTGAGCCGGTCGGCCTCGACTTCCGCGCGAGAGGCCGGGTTCTCCGGCGCCAGCCACGCGCTGTGGTAGCCGTTCATCTCGACTTTCTGGATCATCGTGACGACGGCTTCCTCGACGATCGCGAGCTCTTTCTTGGAGAGCTCGGGCGCGCGCTGGTCCATATAGGCCCAGCCGAATGCGCAGTGGCGCACCTCGTCGCGCATGATGAGGCGCAGCACCTTGTTGGCGACCGGGTTCTTCGTGATCTTGATCAGGTGCTCGAACACGTCGAACGCGATCTCCTCCGCCGCGCAGACGAGGCTGGCGACGATCGCCTCGAGCGAGATCGCCGGATCGAGCGCCATCTTGCGCACGCCGTGTGTCGAGACCGAGCCCTGGAACGCGGACTGCACCGGCTCCTTTACGTAGCCGCCGAGCTTCTCGGCCATCAGGTAGCAGACCTCGGCGTGGCGCGATTCCTCCTGCGTGCGGATCGTGAAGAAGAAGCGCATGTCCGGCGGATGCCGTTCCTGGCAGAAGCGGATCTGCAGGGCCGGGCTCTCCGAGATCGCGCCGTATTCGCCCCAGGCGCGCCGGCTCCAGTAGAGCCGGGCGGCCAGGAGCTGCTCCTTCGTGTAAGGCCCGAGATCGAGCTCGTCCCACTCGACCGCGCTCTGCGGATCCCACTGGTTCTTGACCGCCGAGCGGTAGAGCTCGCGGATCTTGGGAATGCGGACCGACAGATCGAGCGGAAAGCGGACCTCGGGCTGGTCGAGCAGCGATACGGCGGCGGACATGGCGCTTCTCCTTCCTGCGGCGCGGGCCTAGGCGACAAAGCGCCAGCGGTTCTCCTTCCAGGTGATCACGCATCCATCGGCCTTGGAAAGGCCCGAGTGCTTGTCGGCGGCGAAACTGAAATTGCCGCCCACGCCCGGATAGTTCTTGATGCCCTCGACCGCGGCGCGCGTTTTGTCCTTGTCGCCGCCGCCGGCCTTGAGCGCCAACGCCGCGAGATAGATCGCGTCGTAGGTCTGCGCCACGAACTGATTCGGTGCCTGCTTGAAGCGCGCCTCGTAGCGCTTCGTGAGATCGGCGATGCGGGCCTTGACCGGGTCGCTGTCGGGCAGGTCTGCGCCGACAGGGAATTTGACGCTCATCAGGAACGTGCCTTCCGCCGCGCCCTCGGCGAGCTTCATGTAGCGATCATCGACGAAGCCGTAGCTGTGCATGATCGCGCGGTCGGAGAGGCCGAGCTGCTTGGCCTGCTTCAGGAACACGACGCCGCTCGGCGTGATCGTCCAGCACAGGATCGCCTTCGCGTCGCTGTTCTTGATGCGGGTGAGCTGCGCGGTGAGGTCGGTGTCGCCCGGGTTGAAGGATTCGTACAGCACCTTCAGGCCGCGCTTTGGCCCCACTTTCTCGAGCTGTTCCTTGGCCGAGGCGCCGAAGCCCGAGCTGTCGGCGAGCAGGCACACCGACTTGATGCCGCGCTTCTCCCAGAAATCGGCGGCGACCTCGAGGATCTGGTCGTCGTCGATCGTGCTCTTGAACGTCCACTTGCGCTGCGCGACCGGGTTCACGATCTGCATGCTGCCTTCGGTCGAGATGAAGGGCATGCCGGCGCGCTCGACGATCGGCACCATGGCCAGCGCGATGCCGCTGGCATTGCCGCCGCCGACGATGATGTCGACCTTGTCCTGCTCCACGAGACGGCGCGTGGCGGTAACGCCGCGCGAGCTCTGCGTCTCCGCGTCGTAGAACACCCACTCGATCTTCTTGCCGTCGATGCCGCCCTTGGCGTTGATCTCCTCGATGGCGAGCTCCATGCCGCGCTTCATGTGGTCGCCCAGGAACGCGCCGGGTCCGGTGGTCGACAGGATCGTGCCGATCTTGACCGTCTTGGCCTGCGCGCGCAGCGCGCCGGGCACTGCCGCGGCGGCGGCGGCGCCTCCGACACCGATGATGAATTCACGACGTTTCATGGTAGCCCCCTCTCGCTGGTTTGAACCGGATCAAAGTGGAACGCTGAAGCTGTAGCGCACGACGTCGCCGCGATAGACCGAGCGGCCGGCCATGACGACCGCGCCGTCCTTGGCGACATAGCGCAGATGGCGCACGAGCGCGGGCTCGCCGGGCAGGATGCGCAGGTGGCGGGCGCTGTCGGCGTCCGCGCCGATGGCCTCGACCTGCATCTCGACGCGGTCGAGCGTCACGGATTGCTTGAGCCAGTCGAGCAGCGAATGCTTCTCGGCGTCGGCGCGCTTGAGCTTTCGGGCGAGGCGCCGCGGCAGATAGCGGTGATCGAGCACGATCGGCACGACCCCCACGAACCGCAGGCGCTCGATATAGGTGACGGCGGCGCCCAGCGCGGGATCGGGCGGCACGTCGGCGCGCGGCTCGGTGCCCATCGTCAGCACGCGCGCGGTCATCGGCCGGCCGCCGATCGCCGAGCCGTCGAAAAAGCTGGCGAGCGATCGTTCCTCGATCTTGCCGGCGGCGACGAAGGTGCCGATGCCCTTCACGCGGCGCAGGAAGCCTTCGTCGACGAGCTGCTGGATCGCCTGGCGCGCCGTCATGCGGCTCACGTCGAACCGCGCGGCCACTTCTTCGTCGCCGTAGAAGCGCGTCTCGGCGGCGCTCCGCGACAGCTCGGCCACGAGCCGCCGCGCGATCTGCGCGTAGAGCGGCAGCGGCGACGAGCGATCGACGGCGCCGGGCGCGAGTTCGGTCTCGGTGGGAAGCTTGACGTCGAGGCGCACGCGCGCATACCCTCGCTTCTTGTCTAGACATTAATACAAGGCGCCGCGCTTGTAAACCGGACGTCGTTCCGGCCCGCCGGCGGAGATGACAAGGACGGCACCATGGCGGGGCGGGGGAGCGACGGCATTCGAATAAAACTTCGCCCATGGAATAGGATTTCTGGCGCGCGTCCATGAGTGCGCCGGCGAAAGCGACGCTGGCCGGAGAATTGGCGCTGTTGCTGCCGGGCCTCGCGGTGGCGGCCGTCATCGCGATGGCCTCGACGTTCCTGAGCGAGCATTACGGCGGCCCCGTCATGCTCTTCGCGCTGCTCATCGGCATGGCGTTCCACTTCCTCTCGCAGGAAGGCCGCTGCGCGCGCGGCGTCGATTTCGCGGCGCGCACCGTACTGCGCCTCGGCGTGGCGCTGCTCGGATTCCGCATCAGCATCGATCAGATCACGGCGCTCGGCTGGCACGCGCCGCTCGTCACCTGCGCGGCGGTGGCGGCGACGATCCTGTTCGGCATTGTCGCGGCGCGCGCGTTCCGGCAGCCCGCGCAGTTCGGCATTCTCACGGGCGGCGCGGTCGCGATCTGCGGCGCCTCGGCCGCGCTCGCCATCGCCTCGGTGCTGCCCAAGCACCCGAACGCTGAGCGCGACGCGATCTTCACCGTGATCGGCGTCACGACGCTCAGCACGGCGGCGATGGTGATCTACCCGCCGCTGATGGGCATTCTCGGCCTCGGCGACGCGGATCTCGGCTTCCTGCTCGGCGCCACGATCCACGACGTGGCCCAGGTCGTCGGCGCGGGCTACAGCGTTTCCACCACCGCCGGCGACGTGGCGACGATCGCCAAGCTCATGCGCGTCGCGCTCCTGGTCCCAGTCGTGGCGGCGCTGGCCCTGGCCTATCGCAGCCCGGGCGGGGAGGGCGCGCGGCGCGGGATGATGCTGCCGTGGTTCCTCGTCGCCTTCGTCGTTTTCGCCGGCGCAAGCAGCGCCGGTGTCGTGCCGAAGACGGCGGCGGAATACCTCAATCACGCCTCGCGCTGGTGTTTGGTGATCGCCATCGCTGCGCTCGGCATGAAAACCTCGCTCGCCGCGCTCGGCAAGCTCGGCTGGCGCCCCGTGGCGCTGATGGTCGCTGAAACCGTATTTCTCGCGGCGCTCGTCGTCGCGGCGATGCTGTAGCCGGCGGCGCCTTCGCGGCGCACGAGGCGGCGGAAACCATCGAGGCGCAGCTCATTCACGACGGGGCCGGGTATCGCCTGCGCATGGCGCAGGCGCGAGGAAATCGGTCCTACATATTTCACGGCAATTGCGCGTTGCGGTTGACCTGCGTCAATGCGGCTCGGCGCGCCCCGAAGTTACAAAGAATCGAAGGCGGCGTCCGCGCGGCGGTCCCGCCTCGCCGGTGCGTTCGGCGCGCGGGGAGCGGATTGGCGCCAGGGGTGGGAGAGGCGTACGTTTGCCGGAAGAGGTCATCCGGCGCTTCGGGCGGGAGAAATGAGCGCTGCACGGCGACGCAACGCGGCGAAGGAGGCGGGCGCGAGCCCGCGCGAAGACCTCGATCGGCGGCGCCGCAACCTCGAGCTCGAGCTCGAGATCGCGACGCGCGAGGCCGCGGAAGCCACGCTGCGCGAGGCGCTGGAGCGGCGCAGGCGCCAATTCGACGTCGTGGGCGTCGTCGCGCAAAGCGAGGCGCTCGCCGCCGGTGATGTCGACGCGCTGGTGCGTCAGATCACAGAACTCGCCGTGCAGGCGGCCGGTTGCGAGCGCGCGGACGTCTGGCTTTTCAACGACGACGATACCGAGCTCCGCTGCATCGATCTCTACGAGGCGGCGACGGGCACACATTCGTCGGGCCTCGTTCTCAGGGCGAACGAGTTCGGCGCCGAGTTCGCGACGCTGATCAAGGATCGCTACGTCGATGCCGACGACGCGAGCACAGATCCCCGGACGGCGGGATACGTCGACGGCTACGTCAAGCCGCTCGGCATCACGGCCATGCTCGACGTGCTCATCGGCGCTTCAGGCCGGCATTTCGGCCTGCTCTGCCTGGAGCACGTGGGCAAGCCGCATCATTGGGAGCCCGACGAGATCGCGTTCGCGGGCCAGCTCGCGGACAAGATCGCATTCGCGATCGGCATTCACGCGCGCCGTCAGGCCGAGGAACGCGTGCGCGCCAACGAAGCGGCGCTGGCCGCCGCACAGGCGATCGCGCGTGTCGGTAGCTGGGAGTATGAGCCGGCGACCGGACGAGTCACCTGGTCGGCGGAAACCTACCGCATATTCGGCGTGCACCCGGCAACCTTCCAGCTCTCTTATGAGAGCCTGTTCGCGCGCGTCCATCCCAATGACCGCGCCGCGCTCGAGGCCGAATACCATGACTACGCGGCGCGGCGCCGTCCGTGCAGCATCGAACACCGCATCGTCCGCGACGACGGAGAGATCCGCTGGGTATACGAGCGCGGGGAGGCGAGCTACGACGCGCGCGGCCGGTTCGTGCGCTCCGTCGGCACGGTGCAGGACATCACCGAGCGCAAGCGGGCCGAGGATGCCGTGCGCGAGAGCGAGGCGAAGTTCCGCACGGTCTTCGGCGCGGTGACGGAAGGCATCCTGCTCAGCGACCCCGTCGCGGGCACGCTCGTCGACGTCAACGAGTCCGCGTGCTCGATGTTCGGCTACGCGCACGACGAGATGATCGGCATGCGGATCGAGGACATCTCCAGCGGCGCCTCGCCCTATACGCAGTCGGATGCGATGCGCCTGATCGAGGCGGCCAAGGCCGGTCCCATGACACTCGAATGGCGTTGCAGGGCCAAGGACGGACGCATGTTCTGGTCGGACGTATCCATCCGGCACACGGCCTTCGGCGAGAGGACGCTGGTGCTCGCCACGCTTCGCGACATCACGGAGCGGAAGAAGGCCGAAGCGCAGATCCTGCAGATGGCGCGCTACGATGCGCTGACGGGCCTCGCCAACCGGCGTGTGTTCGCCGAGGCGGTGCAGCAGGCGATCGCGCGCGCGCAGCGCGGCGCCCGCGGCTTCGCGGTGCTCTATCTCGATCTCGACCACTTCAAGGACGTCAACGACACCCTCGGGCACCCCATCGGCGACCTGCTGCTCAAATCGGTCGCCGAGCGGCTCAAGGCTTGCGTGCGCGAGACGGACACGGTGGCGCGCTTCGGCGGCGACGAGTTCGCGGTGCTCGCGATCGATATCGCCGACCCCACCGACGCCGGCATCCTCGGCGACAAGATCCTGAAGGCGCTGAGCCGGCCCCACGATATTTCCGGCAATGAGATCCGCAGCGGCACGAGCGTCGGCATATCGGTTTACGGCCCCGATTCCCCGCAGGCGGAAATGCTGCTCGCGCATGCCGACGTGGCGCTCTACCGCGCGAAGTCGGAAGGCCGCGGCACCTATCGCTTCTTCACGGGCTCGATGGACGCCGAGGTCCGCAAGCGCGTGACACTCGACGCGGACCTGCGGACGGCGCTCGACACGAATCAGCTTCTGCTCGTCTATCAGCCGCAGGTCGAGGCGGTGTCGGGCCGCATCGTCGGCGTCGAGGCCCTGGTGCGCTGGCGGCGGCCGGGGGGCGTCATCGTGCCGCCCGACGACTTCATCGGCGCCGCCGAGAAGAACGGGCTGATCGTTCCGCTCGGGCGCTGGGTGCTGCACGAGGCATGCCGCCAGGCCAAGGCGTGGCGTGAGGCCGGAGCGCCGCCGGTGACGGTCGGCGTCAATCTCTCCGCATTGCAGTTCAAGACCCCGCGCGAGCTCGAGAAAGACATCGCCGCCGCGCTGGCCGAAAACGCCATGCCGCCGCAGATGCTCGAGCTCGAGCTCACCGAATCCGTCCTGATGAAAGCCTCGCGCGAGCACAACGACGTGCTGCTGCGCCTGCGCGAGCAGGGCCTTCGCCTCGCGATCGACGATTTCGGCACCGGGTTTTCGTCGCTCGACTATCTGCGCCGCTTCCCCGCCGATCGCATCAAGATCGCCCAGGTTTTCATCATCGATCTCGTTTCGGCGGCCGGCGATGCGGCGATCGTCAAGGCCGCGATCGGCCTCGCGCGCGAGCTCGGGATCAGCGTGATCGCCGAGGGCGTGGAGACGGAGGCGCAGCTGCGCCTGCTGCAGGCCTGGGGCTGCCGCGAAGTGCAGGGCTACTACTTCTCGAAGCCGGTGGAGGCCGCCGCGGTGCTTCCGTTGCTGCGCAGCGGGCGCATCGTCCCGGCGTGAGGGCCGCTTAGAGGCGGTGACGATACGCCGCCGCGCCCCGCGCTAGACCGTCAGCACGATCTTGCCGACATGCGCGCTCGTCTCCATGCGCGCATGGGCCTTGGCGGCGTCGGCGAGCGGGAAGGTCGAATCGATCACGGGCTTGATCTTGCCCGCGGCGATGAGCGGCCAGATCTCGCGGCGCAGCGACTCCGCGACGGCGCCCTTTTCCGAGACGGGGCGCGCGCGGAGCACGGAGCCGACCACTGTCAGGCGCTTCCTGAGCACCAGGCTGAGATCGATCTTCGCGTCGCGGCCGCCCAGGAGCGCGATCAATGAGAGGCGGCCTTCGATCGCGAGCGCCGCGATGTTGCGCTCGAAATACTTGCCGCCGACCATGTCGAGGATCACGTCGGCGCCCTTTTTGTTCGTCGCCGCGAGCGTGGCCTCGACGAAATCCTGCGTGTTGTAGTTGATGGCGCCGTCCGCGCCGAGCTTCGCGCAGGCCGCGCACTTCTCGTCGGATCCGGCGGTGGCGAGCACGCGCGCGCCCATCGCCTTCGCCATCTGGATCGCGGTGGTTCCGATGCCGGAGGATCCGCCATGGATCAGGATCGTCTCGCCGCCTTTCAGGCGCGCGCGATCGAACACGTTCTGCCACACGGTGAAGAACGTTTCGGGGAGGGCGGCCGCCTCGGCCATGCCGAGGCCCTTCGGCACCGGCAGGCACTGGGGAACCGGCGCCGTGCAGTATTCGGCGTAGCCGCCGCCGCTCACCAGCGCGCACACCGCGTCGCCGACCTTGAGCCCGTCCGCGCCCGGGCCGAGTGCCGCGACGGTTCCGGCGATCTCGAGGCCCGGAATGTCCGACGCGCCCGGCGGCGGCGGATAGGTGCCCTTGCGCTGCTCGACGTCGGGTCGATTGACGCCCGCCGCCGCCACTTTGATCAACACCTCGCCCTGCGCCGGAACCGGTACGGGCCGCTCGCCCAGCTTCAGGACCTCTGGCCCGCCGGGCTGTGCGATCTCGATGGCTTTCATGCGGGCGGGAATGGCGCTCATTGTTCGTTGTTCTCCGTCGGTCGGTTCAGGAATGGCCGGAGACTTAGGCCGCGCCGCGCGCCTTGTCATTGCGCAATTGGGAATGCCGTATCCGTGCGCCATCGCCACGAAACGGCGCCCCGCATCCGTAGAAATCGCGAGTACCGGCAAAGAATTCTCAGGCTATTTCTCGGAAATAATCAATAGTTCCGGCGCCAATACTAAATGAATAACTAAGAACAATTGCGCCGCTTCTTGAGGCCGGAAAAGATCAGATATGGTAAATTTCCAATACTCGCGCAGCAAAAACCATTCGTACACGAATCGAAATCGATTCGCGCGAATAGGTTGTGATTCCAACGATTCATAATCTTCGTAACTTTACTCATTTTTTCCGTTGCGCCCTTCGGGATGGTTTGGTAATGGGGCGGGTACTCGGGTCATGGACAATTAGGACAGGGGGCAAGGATGGCCGGATGGCTGCGCCGCCTTAAGCGGTTGAGCATTCGACGTCGCGCCTTGACGGAGTTCTTCCCGGAACGCGAATTTCACTATCGCACCGAGGGCAGGGTCCGTTACTTCGTACTCTCGAGCCGCGCGCAGGCTGGACTCTGCGCGATCTTCGCGCTTGCCGTTTCCTGGTCGATCTTCGCGACCTTCTATTTCGTCAGCTTCGACGGGGTTCTTCAGGAGAAGAACCGCGAGCTCGCCATGGCGCGCAAGAGCGAGCGCGAGCTGATGGGCGAGGTGCTGCGGTTCAATTCCCGCTTCAAGGACCTTACCGAGAACATCGCCCGGAGCCGGGCCGAGCTGCTGCGCGTCGCCGGCGGCGCCCAGGAGCTGAAGCCGGGCGCGGCCGAGAACATGTCTCCGGCCGAACGCCAGAAGCTGGCCGAGTCGATGGCCGCCTTCAAGGCGCTGTCGCAGAGCTGGCAGGACCTCAACGTCAAGAGCTCGAAGCTCGAGGGCGAGCTGAAGGCGCTGGCGCAAGAGGTCGAGATTTCGCTCGGCGAACAGACCAAGCTGCGCGTCGACCGCGACAAGCTCACGGCGCAGCTCCGCGAAATGGGCGAGCAGCTCGCCGCGTCGCGCGCCACCAATGAGCGCCTGCTGGCCGACATCGAGCAGGGCAAGTTCTTCAAGAAAGAGCGCGACGCGTTCTCGGCGCGCATCCGCACGCTCGACGAAGAAGTACAGTCGCTGCGCAGCGCCAGCGCGCGGATGCGCCAGCGCGCGGAGGCGAAGGCCGACGAGGAGAAGGGTCTCCGCCGCGAGCGCGACGCGCTCGCCGGCCGCGTGCGCGCGCTCGAAGACGAGCTCACGGCCATGCGCGCCTCGCAGGAGCGCCTGGTCGAGAACCTCTTCGACCGCTCGAAGAAGGGCGTGGCCGATCTCGAGCGCGTGGTTGCCATGACCGGCCTCGACATCGACCGCATGATCGGCACCAAGGGCCGCGGCGGGCCGCAGGTCGAGGCGAAGTACACCGAGGACGAGACGCTCAACGAGCGCGTCACGGATCTCCGCCGCCGCCTCGAGCGCTGGCAGTCGCTGCAGACCGCGGTGAAGAATCTGCCGCTGATCGCGCCGCTGCCGGAATACCGCATCACCAGCGGCTATGGCGGCCGCCGCGATCCGTTCACCGGGCGCTGGTCGTCGCACAACGGCATCGACCTCGTGCAGCCGGCCGGCACGCCGATCCATGCCACTGGCCCCGGCACGGTCGTGCTGACGGGCTGGCACGGCGGCTATGGCTGGATGGTCGAGATCGATCACGGCATGGGCGTGCGCACGCGCTACGCGCACATGCAGAGCATCCTCGCCGAGAAGGGCCAGAAGATCGAGGTCGGCACGAAGATCGGCCTGGTCGGCTCGTCCGGCCGCAGCTCCGGCCCGCATCTCCATTACGAGATCCTGATCGACGGCAAGGCCGTCGATCCCACCAACTTCCTCACGGCAGGACGTTATGTTC
>CAYZSG010000014.1:0-43109 GCA_964481045.1 uncultured Candidatus Odyssella sp.
CTCCGCCAGTGCCTTGGTAAAATTTGCCCTCACGGATTCAAGGCCCGAAGCAAAGACTGCATTTGTAGGGCCTGATAGGGCGAGTGGTCGCGAACCCTAAACAATTTGCCCAAGCAGGTTCTATTCTCTCCTTTGCCCATTTTCTCTCGAAATGCGCACGGCAGCTACGCAGTACGCAAGTTGCGTACCGCCAATTGTCAATGCTTTAGCAACACGCCCTTCCGCGCCTTTTTGAAAGGCTTGCCGGTTGTCGGCGGAACGCCCAAACGAAGTGTATCAATGCAGCGGTTTATCCCAAGCGTTAGCGGCTCATATGATCCATAGTTGTGCAGCATGCGAAGCCGTGCCACTAACCGCAACCTGTAGATCCCTTTCGCAATCGTGGGCGATAAAGCTTCGGATCGCGCTGATTGAGCGCCCGCATTCATGCTCGCTATAGTGGCATAGGCGCAAAATTGGGGGCACGTGTGCGAATCTCACGCGTAAGGATCAGCAATTTCGCGAATTTCTCAGATTTAGACGTTCAGGCCGGCGACAGCATCGTTATTGTCGGCGAGAACAAGGTGGGGAAGAGCAACTTTATTCGGGCTCTCCAGCTGATCCTCGACCCCACCCTATCGGAGCGGGATCGCCAGCTCGGCCTCGACCAGTTCTGGGATACTTCGTCGAAGCACTGCTCCCGAGAAGTATGGTGTTTATCGCGCTGCGCTTGAGTGTGATCTAACCGAACCAATCGCAATCGAGAGCCGGGACAACCTGAAGTCAGAGCAGCGCTGGCGCGAAAATGTCGATCCGTACCGTCACCAGGTTGCAGATCTCAACATCTTCTGTCGCCGACACCGGTCACCTTGCTTGCTGATGCTGTCGGCTTAGGAAATTAGATAAGCGCCGGCTTGGTCGCGAGCGAGCTGGTCCCGTGCCAGAATTGCGGGTACTGATCTCGCCGTTAGGGGCGAAGATCATCTGATCGTTGCCACGCACGCACACTTGCGTTGCTGCGGAGGCTACCCGCGGAAGACGCATTACAGCGTCTTGATGAAATCGCGAATATCGAGCGGCGGGTCACTTCCGCAATTATGCCCGGCAGGGTGAGCTCTTAGGCATCGGAGCGACGCGATACGGACTTCCGCTTCTCCGAGGCTGACTTGCTTCGCAGCCGTCATGCGCCAACGGAATAATTGCGCGGGCGCTAATCTATGTTGGCCGCGCCTCGTTCGGAGGCCCTTACTCTGGCTGAATAGTATTGCGCCAGCCGCAGCGCGCGCCTCGCGATTCGGGGCGGCAGCGCCACAAGCGTCGCACGACGACGCCGGGCCGGCACCTCAAGAAATGGCTACCCGACATGCGCCCCCATCAAACATCGGGAGAATGACGCATGAACTTCGAACAGCAGGTTTATGATGCATAGATCAATGACGGCCATTTTCCTCGCGCTGGCTCCGGTCGGAGCGCTCTCGGTTGTCGCGGGCACGCCCGCACAGGCGCAGCAACTGGCGATCTCGGTTTCGCTGTTCCATCAGGAACTGGCGCCGCACGGCCGCTGGTTTCAGCATCCGCGCTATGGCTGGGCGTGGTTCCCGACCGCGGTCGATTCGCAGTGGCGTCCCTATTCGCGCGGCCAGTGGGTCTGGACCGAACAGTACGGCTGGTACTGGAATTCCGACGAGCCGTTCGGATGGGCGACCTATCACTACGGTCGTTGGGGCTATGACGAGGTTTACGGGTGGGTCTGGATCCCCGGCAACACTTGGGGCCCGGCCTGGGTCGCCTTCCGTTACAGCGAAGGTCATGTCGGCTGGGCGCCGCTGCCTCCGGAAACGCTCCAGGTCAGCTTCAGCTTCGACACCGGGCACACCGACATGAGCGCGGCCTATTACGTGCCGCGCTGGGTGTTCGTCACGCGCAATCGTTTCCTGGATGCACGCGTCTATACGTCTGTTGCGCCGGTGACGCAGAACAACGTCTACATCCGTCAGACCGTCAACGTGACCAACTACGTCACCGTCAACAACGTGATCGTCAATCGATCGATCGATCGCCAGCGTATGGAAAGCGCGATCGGGCGTCGAATTGAAGTGGCGCGCGTCAGGGATGTCGACGAAGTGCGCAAGTCCGGCCGCCGCGGCGACACGGAAATCGAAGCGTATCGTCCGCAGATCCGCATAACGCCCGAAGCCGCGCCGCCGCCGGCGTCGCGCGCCAAGCCCGGCGACAAGCCGCGCTATGCAGTGCAGAAGGATGGGACAGCCCCTTCGGAGCGGCGCGTCCGATCGGAGCAGCCCGCCTCTCCGCCTTCCGCGGTCCGCCCTGACGGCAAAGTCGAACCGCCACGCTCCAGTCAGGACCGGCGCGACACCCAACCGCGAAGTGCGACGCCGGCCAAGCCAATTCAGCCCCCGGCCACGCAACGCGGCACGCCCGACGAACGGCGCGGTGCAACGCCAACCAAGCCCGTGCAGCCCCCGACCACGCAACGCGCCACGCCCGACGAACGGCGCGGTGCCACGCCAGCCAAGCCCGGCAGCATGCCTGGCGAACGCCGTGACGCAACGCCGGCCAAGCCCCCGCAGCCTCCGGCCGCGGTGCCGCCGGCCGGCGCGAAACCCGACGGCGACCGCAGAGCTCAGCCGATTCAACCGCCGGCCAAGGTAACTCCTTCGGCACCGCCGAGCCGCGTGCGGACTCTGCCGCCGCAAGGCACAGTACCGCCGGGCAAGCCAAGCGAGTCCCCGAAGAAGGGCGACGACGACAAGAGCGAGAAGAAAATAGACGAGAAGTCCGGGCGCTGAACGCAATTCGTTCGCGCTGGGACGGGCGCCGCAGCGAGCGGCGCCCGTGCCCTGTCGCCTAGGCGTCTTTCTCGTCGAAGTTGCGCTCCGCGCTGTGCCCAGCAGCCGGCGCCCTGCCAGCTGCGCGCGCCGCTTGGCGTTCCAAATAGGGTACCGTCGCCCGTACTTGGCGCTTCAAGGGCAGCACGGCTTCACGTCGAGCTTGCCGCTCGAGATATAGGTCGACTTTCCGCGTCTGTTGGCGAGCGTCACTCTCGGCTTGCCGTTCGGCATCGCCAGAAGTCTTGAGGATCGAAGGCACAGACTTACTCCATTTGTATAAAGGGGAAGCGCCCCCAATCGGGGCTGGTTTGATTGCGAACACATGCTCGTAACTAACGCGCATCTGGGCATCCGCGAGCAATCAATGGCTAAGCCCGAGGCACACGCGCCACTTGGCGCGCCGAACCGGCTCCTGCCAAATTCGCGCTTCTGGCGCTCTCACGGCGTGACGTACAGTCGTCCGCGGCAGCCCTCGCCAACCGAAGCGCGCGAAGCCGGGCCGTCTTCTCGGCATCGACCTGCCGCAATCGATCCAGTTCGCTGCGCTCCGCCCGAGCCTTGTCTTCGCGCAGCTTGACTCTGGTCAACTGCGCTTGAATTCTGAGACGAGCGTGTTCGACGCTCGGCTCTGGTAACCTAGCCATCGTGCGGATCCTTATTCGCCGGGGCGATGTCGCGACTTCGGGCAAGCGACAATCGCGAATGATCTTCAGTTGCCGCTCAAACGCGCAGCACTTCCGCCGTATCCGATTCCGCCGGTTCCGACTGGTTGGCGGGCGGCGCGGTCTTGGCCTTGTCCTGCTCAGGTGGTTCCAATTGCGGCGGCGGCAGTGCGAGATTGTCGCTCATTAAAATGGCCTTTCAGTATCACGGCAACGAGCTGCCGTTAGGCTTTGAAGTAAGTCGAAAAATGGTGACTTCAACCGCTGGGAGAAATCCGGCGGTTGGAGAAAGTTGATATGCCGCGTGTCGTGATGATCCCGCGGCCGCGCACTGCTCTCAGTGAGGGGTGTCTGCGGCATTCGCCTTGGCATGCCGCAAAGGCGCGGCTTGAACAGGCGCAGGATCGGACGAATCCGGCTGCGGGTCGTCGACATCATCGATTTCATCGCCCTCTGTCGGCCCGATCAAAGTGGCAAGCGGCGAAAGGACGGGAAAGTGCTGCCCGAAGGTATAGAGAAGGATCAGCAAGGGCACGGCGATCATCGCTCCAACCGCTCCCCACATCCAACCAAGCAGGGCTATGCCTCCGAAGACGGCCAAAGGACTCATCTCGAGACGCCGCCCAACCAGCCATGGGCTTATGATCTGCGATTCGATGAGGTGGAGCGTCAGCACGATCCCCGGGGCCGCGAGGATCGCGCTCCAATCGTCGAAGGTCGCGAGCGATAGCGCGGCCGTCGCCACGATGACGAGAATGGATCCGATGAAGGGCACAAAATTGAGGATGACGGCTGCAAGGCCCAAGACGATCGCAGCCTGCATGCCGAGCAGCGCAAGCGCCGCGCCAATGGCGATGCCAAGCCCAACATCGATCATGCTGACGGTGAACAAATACGTCGAGACGCGTCGGCCCATATCGCGCAGGATGCGCGCCACCTTCAACCGCGCGGCCTGAGTTGATTGCGCCAAGATGACTCGTCGGCGATATACGCGACGCGACACCAGGAAGAAGAATGTCAGAACGGCGAACAAGCCGATCTGAAAAAGCACTTCACCGACTCCACCGCCGTCGCGGCGGCCGCGATCGCCAGGATGAAGCCGACAGTGATCACCAGCGCAGACACGCTTGAAGGCAGTCGGCGGCGCTCCAGCCAGCGCATGACCGGGCTGAATATGACCGCGACGACGGCGGCTGCTACGACGGGCATGAGAACCGCCTGGACGAAATACATGGCGGTGAGCAGCGCCATCAGGAACAAGCCGAATACCGACCAGGCAATGAGCGTCTGGGGCGCGATTGCCGTCGGCGGCTGCGGTTTCTCGTATTCGTTGAACCATTCCCGCCTCGTCCGGGTAGTAGGGAACAGTTTCATGAGCGGTTGGATTGGCTGTATGAGCTGGTCAGCGACATGTCCGTCTTTCGCGCAGTCGCTCGACGGATGCGGCTGCGTCATATTTCATTGATCAGGCACAGGGGCCGAAAAGGCCGCAGATCGAGTGGCGATATCTGCGTCGGACGAACTTTATCGCCGCGTCCGTTCGCCGCCTTAATGCAAGTTAGTGCGGGGCGACCGAGATCAGGATAGTAACCTGCGCTACAGGCCTCCGGCATCGTCCCGCGTCCCCAATGTCCCCGAGGCCGAGGACCTGTAGTCGACCGGGAAAGGGATCCCCCTCCTGAACCCGGCGCGAATTGCGCCCTCAGCCGCAAGGCTGAGGGCGCTCTTCTATTTTCGCCGATTGCTTGCAGCTCGCGGAAATCCGGTGAGCGCCCCGACGCGCAAATGAGCTTGGCGCTAACCCATGTTGGCGACGGCGCCGATGGGCGGAGCGCACACTGCCAAACTAGCGATGCACGCGAAAAAGAGGAGCCGAGCATGAATGAAATGACACCACCGGCCGCTCCAGAGAGCGCAAGCGCCGTTGTCCATAGTCTGATCTCGTCGGAATTGATCCGCGGCACGAAAGTTCTGAATACGCAGGGCGAGCACCTCGGCACGATCGCGACCGTGATGATCGACAAACACACCGGACAGGTCGCCTATTCGGTCATGTCGTTTGGCGGCTTTCTCGGTTTGGGTGAGAAGTATCACCCGCTGCCATGGCACGTGCTCAACTATGATCAGGCGCTGGGCGCCTACGTCATCGATCTCAATAAGGAGCGGCTCGCCACAGCCCCCGCCTATGCCCTCACCGACCCAATCCGGTGGGAGGACAACGAGTGGCGCACCCGCCTCGACGACTACTACAAGAAACCGGCCGCGGCCGCATGAGCGAACCCATGACGCAGAGAAAAGACATGGCAGAGGCCGAGCTGCCGATGCACGAAGAGCTCGCGCAGCTTCGCGCCGATATCGACCACCTGGTCGGAACGGTCGGCCGCCTGGCCAATGGCGCCGCCGGCTCGGCAATCGACGGCGCGAAGCGAACCGCGACTTACGCCGGCGATCGCGCAGAGGAAGCATACGACGCGGTGCTGGCCCAAGGCGGGCGCACTCTCAAGTCGACCGACAAGACCATCAGGGCCCATCCCTATCTCAGCATCGCGATCGCGAGCGGCCTTGGCCTCCTCGTCGGCCGATTGCTGTCGCGTCATTAAGGCGCGCGGCGGTAGATGCTGCGTCCCATATTGAAGATTCTTCAGCTCTGGATCGGTGGCAAGGGCGCTTCCGAGGCTAAGCGTCCGGCCGTTCTCGCCGGTGTCGTGGGCGTCGTCGCTCTATCGGGCGCATTGTCGGCCAATATCGCCCTGGTGGCCGCGGTCTTCCTGGCCCTGCAGCCGGTTATGGCGCCGGCTTGGGCGGCGGCGCTTGCCGGTGCCGGGGCACTTCTGCTGGCATTGATCCTGGTTGCAGCGATCCTTTGGCTGTCGGGCCGCAGCCGGCGACGCGCCAATCGCGAGGCGGCTGCAAACAACGCGGCCAACGCGGAGAGCGGCATGCTCGTTGGAACGCTGGTCTCGGCCTTCGTGTCAGGTGTTATCTCGGGCATGGATCGGCGCGCTGTGCCGCCACGCGGCGAGCAATTTTAACTGGGCCCCGCGCGCTCAGGCCAATCCGAAGTAGGACGCAACTGCGATCACGACCACCACGAGACCCACAATGTAGATAATGCCGTTCATGTCATGCCTGCGATTGCCGAAGATTCATTTCGCCGGCAACGCCGCGCCCCGGTTGGGGCGGCGGCATGCCGACGTCTAGCGCGTTACATTTTGTCCTGCGTCTTCTCGGCGCCCGTGGTTACGCCCCTGCCGACGGCGCTGACATCCTCGCCGACGCCGCCGATCGTGTTGCACGCTGAGATAGATCCGGCAGCGCCGAGCAGCAGCGCGGCCACTGCAAGTTTCGCAATGATGTTCTTACGCATGACGTGAACCTTTCTTGAATCGAGTAAGTAGGGCGACCAAAATCAGGGCAACCGAACCGTGTGATTGGCCGCATCAATCGCACCGTAAAGGCAATGGTGTCGATGCGCATTAATCTGCATTAGTAAGCGGCTCTCCGCAGGCAGTTGGCGTGGACTACGGCTCATTTCCGGCGACGGCGACGCGCGTCCGCTGACCGCGCACGCGCTCGCCGGTCAATCGGACATCACCGAGTAGGTAAGGCTCTACGCGGCCAGGCGGTCGGAGCATTCCGGCTCGGGCATGCGGATCTTGCCGGCCTTTCGGCGCGACGGCAGTCTTGACAGGACGGCGAGAGGCCTGCCGCGCCGGCCGCCGCTGGCTTTCCCATCGAGCGTCGCCAGAAGCTCCGCGCGCGCACGCGACAGCCGCGAGCGCACGGTTCCGAGCGGAATCTTCAGGCGCCGGGCGGTGTGCGCGTAACTGAGGTCATGTATGCACGTGAGCACCAAGATACGCCGGTGCTTCGGCGCAAGCTTCTCGATCGCGCGGAGAGTTTCGTCCATTTCAACCACGATCTCCTGAGACGCCGCCCGTGCAAACGTCGGCCCTTCCAGATCGACGACAGAAGTATCCTGAAACAGCGAATGGCGGTATCCGTCGATGAAGCGATTGCGCAGGATCGTATTCGACCAGGAAGCGAAGCTTCGACCATCGAACCGTTCCATCGACGTGAGCACCCGAACGACCGTGTCCTGCACCAAGTCTTCCGCCGCCGCTCGATTGCGAGTCAGCGCCTGAGCATAGGCCAGCCAATGCGGGAGCCGCTCTTGAATCATGTCGCCAATCGGGTAGGTCATAGCGTTCGCCTCAATGTGAATTTCGGAGCCGTTCGGGCTTGCCTTCGAAACGTGATTCGGCGGTTCCGAGTACGCCAATTGCGCGCTCGAAGTGCAGGCCGGTTTTCAGCGGGTATTTTGCAGGTCGATGACGGAGACTGTGCCCCATCGCGCCGTTGCGGTCGCCAACCTGGATTAGCGGACACGATATCCGCGATGGGAAAAGTCGTTGATCCGATCGGGTCAGTAAGTCTTGTCGAGGCCATTGCCGACTTCCGGATAGGCACCCGGTGTGGCCATCGCTGTTGCCGTGTCGAGAACGCGCCCCTTGCCGGTGCCGGGCTCGGTCCCTCGCTTGTAGTATTCGTAGGCACTCCCGGCTCGAATGGCGACCACGCCAGAAGGTTGCGCGAACGCGCGCGCCGGCATCAGTTCGAGCGCCGGGCGCATGAAATCGGCGAAGATAGGCGCTGCCGCGGCGGAGCCCGTCTCTTTCGGCCCCAGCGAGCGCGGCACGTCGAACCCGACCCACACCGCCACCACCAGATCCGAAGCGAAACCCACAAACCAGGCGTCGAGCGACTCGTTGGTGGTTCCGGTCTTGCCCGCGACGTGCCGGCCGAGCGCCGCGACCGGCGGGCTCCGCTGCGCGGCGCTCTGGAGCAGCGATATCATTTGGTAGGCATTGTCGGCATCGAGCACCTGGGCGCGCCCATCGACCAAATCAGGCATGGCCTGCCCGGAGAAAGCGATCGATGCGCAATCAGGACAAGCGCGCGTGTCGTGGCGAAAGATCGTCCGGCCGTATCGGTCCTGGATGCGATCGACGAGCGTCGGGGAAATGAACCTGCCGCCGTTGACGATCATCGCGTAGCCGGCGACATGGCGCAGCGGCGTGGTCTCGATCGCGCCCAGCGCCATTGACGGCACCGGATCGATTTGCTCCGCCACGCCGAGCTTTATAGCCAACGCGGCCACGGCGGCGAAACCGGTCGCGTCGGCCAGGCGCAGCGTCGCGCCGTTCAGTGAATTCTCGAGCGCGGTCCGCATCGTGACCGGACCCTGGAATTTTCCCGAGTAGTTGCGCGGGCGATAAGTCGTCGCGCCGCTCCTGACAATCGATGGCGCGTCGAGAATGATGGTCGCGGGCGTGAAGCCCGCCTGGAGCGCGGCAAGATAAACGTAGGGCTTGAACGAAGAGCCGGGCTGTCGCCACGCCTGGGTCGCGGTGTTGAATTGCGATAGCCAGAAGCTGAACCCACCGCTCATCGCCAGGACGCGCCCGGTATGCGGATCCATCGCCACCAGAGCGCCATTGACCTCGGGCACCTGGCGCAACGCGTAGGTATCGGCAGGATAGGGCTTGTTCTGGCCGTCGAGGATAACGCGCTCCACCAGAACCACGTCGCCTTCCCGCAACACGTCGTCGGCCTTTCGGATCGGCGGCCCCGTTGCGGTCTTGAATGCAGGCTTCCCAGCCTCGATCGCGATCTCGCCTTGCTTGCGCGCCCAGACGAGCTCGGCGAGCGGGATGCGGCCGCGGCGACTGTCGGCGGTGCTGAATTCCACGCCACCGTCCTCAACCTGGAGCACGAGCACGAGGAGCCAGTCGCCGTGGCCTGCAGGTGGCGCAATGCCGCGCAGCCTTCGCCGCCAGGTTTCGATCCAGCGCCAGCCCTGGCCGTCTTTCAGATTGACGATCGCGCCACGCCAGCCGTGGCGGCGGTCATAGGCGACGAGGCCCCGCCGCAGCGCCGCATCCGCGAACGACTGGAGCTTGGGGTCCAGCGTCGAGCGGATGACATAGCCACCCGCTTTCATCTTCTCTTCGCCGTGCTTGGCGAGCATCTCGCGCCGTACTTCGCCAACGAAATACTCGGCGCCGATGCTGATGTACGGCGGGGGCGGCCTGATGCCAAGCGGCGCCGACCTGGCCTCGTCGGCTTCGGATTTCGCAATGTAGCCGTCGTCGAGCATGCGCCGCACGATGTCGTTGCGGCGCGCGATCGCTTCCTTGCCATTGCGCCGCGGATTGAAGCGGCTCGGGGCCTGCGGCAGCGCAGCGAGAAACGCCGCCTCGGCGATCGTCAACTCGTCGAGCGCCTTCCCGAAATAGACCTGGGCCGCGGCGGCGACGCCATAGGCCTGATGCCCGAGAAAGATCTGGTTCAGATAGAGCTCGAGAATCCTCGCCTTGGTGAAGGCGCGCTCGATGCGGAGGGAGAGAATCATCTCCTTGATCTTGCGATCGAGGCTGCGCTCGGGCGTGAGCAGAAAATTCTTGGCCACCTGCTGCGTGATGGTGGAGCCGCCCTGTGGGCGACGGCCGGGCGCTGCCGTGATGTTGCTGCGGATCGCCCGCGCGATTCCAAACAGGTCGATGCCCGGATGGCGGAAGAAGCGCCGGTCCTCGGCCGACACGAAGGCATGAACCACGCGCTTCGGAATCGACCCATAGGGCACGAAAATGCGCTTCTCCGACGCGAACTCGCCGATCAGAAGCCCATCCGCGGCATAGACGCGGCTCACGATCGGCGGCTCGTATGCGGCGAGCTGCCGATAGTCCGGCAAATCGACGCCGAGGGACCAGATCGCGAAGAGCGTTCCAGCCGCGGCGAAGAGCGCCGCGGCGAGGGCGGCGCTGAGCGTCGAGATTGCCGCGCGATAGATGATTTTCATCATGGCATCTCTCGCAATCGCGAGTTGTGCCGGTCAAGCGTTGCCTGCGCCCGACGGTCTATGCAGCCGCCAGCGGCGAATTCCGCGCAAGCACGTCACGGCCCGCACTGCGTTCGAGCGGGCCGACTAACCGGTGTTTCCGGCGCCGCCGGTCCGCGACGGGGCGAGATCCAACTCGGGATCTCGCCTCCGCTACGGATCGAGTGGCAGGCGGCCAGCTTAAGGCTGCGTGGCCCGCATCACCCACCACGTCCCGTCGCGGCCATGGCCCGTGACGGCGCCCGGCTCCCTGTCGCCGGACCACGTGTAGGAGGGGCGGCCCGCATAGGCCCATTGGCGCGTTCCGTCATCGCGCTCGACGATCGACCATTGGCCGTGCGGCCTGGCGTCGCCGGAGGCCAGGAACGGTTGCCAGCGGCGTGCGCATTGTCCGTAGCAGGTGGACTGATTCATGCGATCGCCCTGATAGCCGTAAAGTGCGCGGCCCTCCGCATTCACATAAACACGGCCGTAGGAGGCGGTTTCGTGGGTGCGATAGTAGTAGGGACCCGCCACGTTCTGCTGAGCGGGGACTTGGCGCTGCGTGGCGTCCGTGCGGTCGCTATGGGTCCGTCCGCCGTCCATGGCGCAGCCGCCGGCCGCGATCACGGCCGTGCCGCCCAATAGGGCGAGTGCGATCCTCGAAAGGGACATGAGTTTCTCCTGACGCTCTGTGACTGATGCAGCTTGCTTGCTGAAATGCCGTAGCCGGCGATCCGCGGAACGGCGTCGATCGGCGAGACGCGGCGCAGGGCCCACGGCCAATCCGTTCCAGAAGTAATGTGGCATCGCCCGGGGGCCGCGCCGCCAACGTGGATTAGCGTTTGCCGCGAATATTTGCGGCGCGTCGCGCGACATTCGCGGCGGCGGTCAGTCGTCGACTTCGGACCAGGGACGGGGTTGATCGAGGTAGGCCTCGTCGTAACCGGCCAGCTTCACCAGACCTTTGATATCCTCGATGACGACGTTCTGTGCCTTGAGGGTGATCAGTCCCCGCTCACGCAATTGCCGCAGGACTCTGTTGACGTGGATTGCCGTGAGTCCGAGCGCATCGGCCAACAGGTATTGATTCAACGGGCACTCGTATTTCGTTTCGGTCGCCATTCCAACCAACCGTAGGCGCTGTCCCAATTCGAGGAAGAAGTGCGCCATCCGCTCGATCGCGCTCCGCCGTCCGATGCCGACAAGATGCTCGACCGTGACCGCCTCGTCGCGCGAAACCGCCCAGAGCATCGCCGCCCCCAGCCGCGGAAACTCGCTGAACACCCGGATCATGCGCGGCACGGCGATCGCACTCACCTGGACGTCGCTGATCGATGCGAAGGAGTGATCGGAAGTGCGGAGCAGCACGCTGCGCAGCCCCATGAAATCGCCCGGCAGCGAGAAGGTGATGACCTGCCGTCCGCCGTCCGGCAGTAGCTTGTAGCTATAGGCCCAGCCGCTCTGCAGGATGTAGGCGCGATGCCCAGTCTGCCCTTCGTGGACGATATCAGTCTGAGCCTCGAACTTCTCCGGCTTGGCCTGAATCTCGAACAGGCAACTCTCTTCCGCAGGCGAAAGCCGCATGAAGTTGTTCAGCTTCCTGACCAGCGCATTTCCACTGTGCGGCACGGAGAAAGCCTCTTTCTGCCCGCCAACGGCGAATGTGCCCTGCCCTTGGGATGGCCCAACGCATATCGGGCCGATGCTGCGGGCGCAGCGCGGCTGGCCAGAACAATCGTACAGTAGCGTACAGATATGTCACGACGACGCTAGCCTAGGTTAGCCTGCGCCTCCGTTATTCACGCTACATCTTCTTCTTGCGCCGAGCGCGCGTCACCACCGATTGGAAAGTAGTGGCCATGAATGACCGGGACGAAACGGACAAGATGTCGGCTGGTGGTGCCGCGCTTTCAATCTGCGAATCCCTGCTGATAGCGCTGAACGATCTCAAGATCTTCGACGACAAGGAAACGCGCGCAGTCCTACAGGATGCGGCGCAAACGCATCGCAATGCCATGCCGGGATCGTCGAATCCCGACGAGCACCGCGCGATCGCGGATCTGATCGACCGCATCGTCGATGGCAAGAATTCCGTGCGGGCGTTCTGATCGGCGGCGTGATTTCGGCCGAAAGCTTCATCGGGTCTCGGGCGCAGGCGCTCTGCGCGGCGCGAGGCCCAACCGCATTAAGGTGCTATAATGTCCATTGGAACTATACTGCTCGTCGTCCTTGTCCTTCTCTTGATCGGCGCGATCCCATCCTGGGGCCATAGCCGCAGTTGGGGCTACGGCCCCAGCGGATTCGTGGGCGTGGCGCTCATCGTGGTGGTTGTGCTGCTGGCCACCGGGCGTCTTTAGTTCGCGATGTCCAAGCACGCTTGGCGGATTGGGGATGCGGCGCAGTGCGGCGCCAATCTCGTGCATATCGCGGCATTTGATGACGGCCGAACTCTGGTCGTCGGCGGCGGTCTCTTTGGCCCATGGTCTATCTGGATGAATGCGGCGCAGCTCCTGCATGCGGAGAAGCAAAAAGTGTCCGCGCTGCCGGCGGCTAACGGGATTATGCATGCGCGCCGGGCCGCCAAGCTGACCGCCGGCCACCCGCACTCCATGCAGTTTCTGCAGCGCCGGAAGGATGCCCCGACTCTTCATTGATGGCCGCCATCTGCGCGCCCGAAGGAAAGCCTTATGGATTCCTCGTGGCCTCTGCCGCAAGTCAATTCCAAGAAGCATCGCCCCGACCTCGAGCAGATAGAACAATGGACTCGAGAAACCGCCTGGGAGAACGAAGGCGGTCGCGCGCTGCAGGACGACAAACGAGCGGCTGCGGCGATGAGCTTTGGCAACGCCGCCAACGACAATGGTGCCGAAGCGCTTTAAGCGTGGTCGCGCCGCCCTCCGGAATACGAAGCACGAAATCCACTTGACCGCACTCCGTTCGCCGGATCGTACGCAGTAGGCTTCTCGTGGGCCGACCGCCATCCCACAATGCAGGCACGGTCAAAAGCGATATGCGCCCCCAGCCTCGCGGTCGGGTGCGCATGTTCGAACGGAACAGGGACCACCCATAACAGCATTGCATCACGGGCCGTCGGCACTGGACGTGGGGGCTCAAAGAGTTGTGCCGGCGGCCCGCGAGCATATGACTAACTAAATTTCCACCGGGCCCGCACTACCCTGAATCAGGTCGTGTCTCGATAAGGTTCGCGGGCTCTTGCAGCTCTATCAGCGGACCAGCAGGAAAGCATTGACTGCGAGAACCCCGGCGATTGCGACGGCGGCCATCGCGGAAATCAGCCAGTTGCCGCCCATGAGTCGATCGTCGGAGGTTGTCTACGGCCTCCATCGGGTGTCGCGAAAAATCACGATACATGCATCGCGTTGTCCTACTTCTGGGGCTAGTTGCTTGCCTCTAGCTCCGCGAGTGCACAAGACCTGACGCCCCTTGGCGTCTGGCTGCACCGGAATCAGCGTGTTCAAGCCGAAATCGCAGCCTGCGGCACTAAGCTGCGCGGAAAGATGATCTGGGTCCGTTGGCCAAACGATGCGGCGGGGCCGCCGCACGTAGCTATCAAGAACGTCAATCCGTCACTTCGTACGCTGTGCGTACCGAAAGTCACGTCCGAGAGTAGACGTGAAAGAAGCCGCCGAGGGCGTGCAATGACGAGATCGCTCTGAGCGCCTGAACCGGGCGATGCAGCAGACAGTCTTTTCTTAACGACCGATGAGTTCTCGCCCGCTTGTAGTAGTCGGCGTAGTTTCGCAAGATCCGGTGCAGATGAGCTTCACCGACGACGACGATGCGGTCGAGGGACTCTCTCCGGGGCGAGCCGATTAGCCGCTCAGCGTACGCATTCTGCGCCGGCGATCGCAGCACGGTCGGACGGTCGCGTATGCCCATTGCGCTGAGACGATTGGAGAGGCACCCCACCATAGACAGCCTCGCGATCCCGAATGAGGTTTCGCGGCGCTTCCTGCCAAGGGAATGCCTCGGTCAACTGTCGGGCCAACCACTCCGATGTGGGATGAGCCGTGACATTGACCCTAACGAGACTGCGGCGGGCAATCCGGATGACGACGACACCGTACAGGCCCGCGAAGCTGATGGTCGGAACGACAAAGAGACCGATCGCCGCAATGTCGGGGGCATAGTTGCGCAGGTAGGTGCGCTAAGTCTGCGATGGTGACCCGCGACGCTTGACCATGTACCTGGCGACCGTCGACTGAACACCACCTCGAATCCCAGCTTCGGCAGCTCGCCGCGAATGCGCGGCGCAACCCACAAGGCACTCTCAGGGCCCATCCGACGGTTCAAGGCCCGAAGTTCGTGATCGACTCGAGGGCAGCCAGTATGAACACGCGACTTCCAACGGCAGTAAGAGCGGAAGCGCGCGCTGCCACCGGACAAGCGTTTCAGGACGGATGATCAGCATGGCTCGGGAGATCGACGGAAACAGCCAATAAAGCCAGATGAAGAAAAGGCGGTCACCGTTCGAGGGTCTGATCCAGCCTCGCAGTTTTCGTCTCAGCGCGATGATCTGCTGCCAGAGCGCAGCGTTCTTGGCCTCAAGCGCCGACTTGGAGCGGAACAGCCAGCCCGAAGACTTAAGCACAGGCGGATCAGTGCGAACATCACCGCCAACGCTTTCCCGCTTCGTCACCGCTTCAAACCAGATGACCTTTTCGGTACAGACAAGGGCGATTTTTCAATCTCTCAGGCCCGTCGTAGCCCCCTCGAACAACCCCGAGAGGGCGCTCTTCCGACCCGTCGTCGAGATTCGCCACCCAAGCCTCAAGACGCCGCTGCGACTGCGCTCTATCCAAGCCGAATCCAATTTTCGGCAGTTACAGGACGACGACAGCCGTCGCGCTTTTGAAGCGCCGCTGCACGTGCATTGACTCGACTTCAGGCCGCCGCTACGGTTTCGATAGATAGTTTCGAATGTGACTATCTCGGTGCATGTGAAACCCTGCGGTTGCGGCACACAATTGCAACACGTCGGAAATGCACCAGCGGCAGCGCTTCGCAATTTGCCGCACGAGGGAGGAGACAAGACATGACGAAGATTGTGACGGCGGCGCCAGGCGCCGCGACACGCGGTAAGCCCGATCTCGATCGCTTTCGACTGCGCAGCCTGGTCGAGACCTATGTCGAGGCGGGAGAAGTCGAGACAGTGGGCGAGCCCGTCGATCTCGTCGACGTGGCGTCGAGACTGGACGGCAATCCCAAAGCGGTGTGGTATCGCAAGGCTGGCCCGGAAAAGGCCGAGTTGGTCGGCAATGTCATGGGCAGCCGCCGCAGATTAGCGATGGCATTCGGCGTCAGCGAGGCCGCGCTTCTCAAGGAAACACTGCAGCGCCTCGGTGCGCCGATCGCGCCGGTGGAGGTCGCCTCGCAGGATGCGCCGGTGCATCAGGTCGTGCTGCGAGGCGCGGAGGCGGACTTCACCAAGCTGCCGATCCACTTCCAGCACGGCGAAGATGGCGGGCCCTACATTTCCGCCAGTATCGACATCACGCGCAGCATTGATGGAACACGGCGCAACGTCGGCTATCGCCGCATGATGTTGCGAGGCCGCCAAGAAGCCGGAATCGACCTCATCGCACCGAGCGACCTTCGCGCGCTCTACGCGGAATTCGTCAAGCGCAAGGAGCGTATGCCGATCGCTTTCGTCGTCGGCTCGCATCCCACGGACGGCGTTGCCGCCACCTCGATGTCGCCAGTCGCAGATGAAGTGGCATTGATGGGCGGGCTGCGCGGCGCGCCGGTACCGCTGGTCAAGTGCGCGACAATCGACGCGATGGTGCCGGCCGATGCCGAGGTGATTCTCGAAGGCTATCTCGACGAGCGTGGCTGGGTCGAAGCCGAGGGCCCGTACGGCGAGTACGTTGGCTATTACGGGATGATGAAGACCAACCCGGTTTTTCATCTTACCGCGATCACCATGCGCCGCGATGCGCTGTTCCAGACCGCGACCATCGGCGGCCGTACACTCGCCTACACCGACACGGCGCAACTTTGCGCGCTGCGCACCGAGGCTGCGGCATGGGCCTCGATCATGACCGCGGTGCGCGAGCCGGTCGCTGCCTACGCCACGCCCGCCTGCGGTGGCATGCACAATTTCCGACTGTCGTTGCGTCAGCGCTATCCCGGAGAAGTGCGCAATGCCATTGCCGCAGTATTTGCGTCGAATGCCGACGTGAAGCACGTCTTCGTCGTGGACGACGATATCAACGTGTTCGACGACGCGCAGATGGATTGGGCTCTGGCGACTCGCTTCCAGGCCGATCGCGACCTCATTGTCCAGACCGGCTTCCGCGCGGTACCGCTCGATCCATCGTTGGCCGGCAGCCGCACCGGCGCCAAGGCGGGCTTCGATCTCACGTTTCCGTTCGGTTGGAATCGCGCCACCGACTTTCGTGTGCCGGAACCGCCCAAGCTCGAAAAGCGCCGCAACCAGACGGTGCGCCAGGCTCTCGAAGAGGGGCCGCACTCGTTCCGCGAGCTGATGGAAGCCACTGGCAGTCGCGACGGCCGCGATGTGGTCGTGGCGCTCGACGAAGTGCGCAAGCTGAGCGGAATCGAGCGCACGCCCGACGGCCGTTACAAGCTGGCGGCCGCGAAGACGGCCTGACGGTGCCGCCCGCGGGCGGCTCCCCGGGCCTTCGAACCGGCGCGCCCCCGGGGCAGCGTCGGAACCATCAACGAGGAGGAAACAATGAAACGCTTGGAGTTCGCACGCTTTTCCGCGCTCACCTTAGCACTGTCAATCGGCGCGGTGGCCTCACCGGCGGGTGCGCAGGATGTCTGGCGGATCGGCGAGGTCGCACCGCTCACCGGCCCCGCCGCCACAGTCGGAACGCGGCTTAACAAGGTCGCTAAAATGTGGGCGGAGGACGTCAACGCCAAGGGCGGGATTGCCGGGCGGAAGATCGAGCTGATGACCTGCAATGACGAGAACAGGCCCGAAAAAGCCGTCGCCTGCGCGCGCGACATGATCGAGAAGGGCGCCGTCATCATTCTCGGCAATGCGCTCACCGCGAGTCTTCGTGCCATTCAGCCCCTGGTCAAGGACGGCCCCATACTCCTCATTCCGTCGCCCAACGTTGTACCGGGCGCTGACACGTACGCTTTCCAGGTGAGCCCGTCCGACCACCACATTACCGAAGCCATCGCCGCCTATCTCAAGGCCAACAAGCTCGACAAGATCGGCATGGTCGCGGCCACCGATGCCAGCGGCGAAGTCGGCGTGGCAAGTGCCCGCAAGGTGTTCGACACCGAGAAGATCGAGCTCCGACTGGCGCGCATCGATCTGCGCGCCACCGACGCCACCACCCAGCTCGCGCGCGTTGCCGGCAGCGATATCAAAGTCGTTTATTCCTCCTACACCGGTGGCGGCGCGATCACTGTGGTGAAGAGCTTCGTCAATCTCGGGCTCAAGCAGCCGCTCGTTGTCAGCTACGGCAACATCAGCGACGCATTCGTCCAGTTGGTCAAGGCAGTGAGGCCGCCGCGCCTGCTCGGCACTGGTGTGGTCGGAATCGTCCCCGACGCGATGTCTGATGCCGGTGACCGTCAGCGCGCCCAGGCGTTTCTGGAGGCGTACTCCAAGAAGTATTCCGAGCGCCCGGACATGATCAATCTGCTGGGGAAAGCGGCGGTTGATGTGGCGGAAGCGATCCTCAAGACTCCCAATCCAAAAGACTACGCGGCGGTGAAGAAGTATCTCGAAAGCACGCCGATCCCGAGCGTCCACACGCAGCGCTTCTCGCCCACCAGCCATGTCGGACTCGATGCGTCGTCCGTCATGATCCTGGAGCTTAAGGGAGATAGCTGGGTGAAAGCCGATCCGGTCCAATAACGGCAAGGAGGCGCGGCGCGATCGACGGGTGGATACGGTCGAATGAACCTCTTCACGCAGTCGATCATCAGCGGGCTGATGACGGGGGCCGTCTATACGTTCCTCGGCATAGGGCTGGTGCTCGTCTATCGCACCGCGCGCATCCTGAACCTCGCACATGGCGAATCTTTCGCCATCACCGGCGTGTCGGCGGCACTGTTCGTTTCCGCCGGCATGCCGCTCGCTGCGGCACTGGGCTTGGCGCTACTGATCTCGCTGGCCTTCGCCGCCGGACTGCACCGAGCAATTCTCAGTCCGCGCGGCGAGTGGCCGCCGGGCACCCTCATCCTGATCACTCTCGGCGCGGCATTCGTTATCCGAGGCTTGCTGATCCTGGCCGCCGGCACCGACCCGGTGTCGTTCCCCGTGATATTCGAGGGCCCGCCAGTGCGCATCGCAGGTGGCGCCTTTCCGCCCCAGGGCATTGCCCTCGTCGTGCTTGGCTTCGGCGTCTCCGCGGGCGTTGGTCTGTTCCTCGCCGCGACTCGCGCCGGCAAGCAACTACTTGCGGCGGCCGAGAATCCTTACGCCGCTTCGCTGCTCGGTGTCGATGTCGAACGCGCGCGGCTCACGGCCTATGCCATCGGCGGCCTACTCGGTGGCCTCGCCGCGGTGCTGCTGGTGCCGCTCATCGCGGTCGACTTCCAGTCGGGCCTTGCCATGACACTCCGCGGCTTCATCGCCGCCGCCATCTCGGGCATGTCGCCGGTGGGCGTGCTGTTCAGCGGCCTCGGCCTCGGCCTGTTCGAGGCCATGGTGGGCGCCTATCTCGGCGCGCTCTATCAGGATCCGGTCATATTCTGCGTGCTGATCCTCGTGGCGCTCTGGCAGAGCCGCAATATCCGATTCGGCGGGAGCCGTCGCGCGTGAAGCTGCATCAATTGACGATCGGTGCCGCGCTGGCCTTTGCAGCGATACTGCCGTACCTCGGCTTGCTGCCGGCCTGGACCACGTCGCTGGCCACCGTCACCGCGTTCATGGCGCTGTCGCTGATCGGATTGAACCTGATCTTCGGCGTCGGCGGCATGCTGGCGCTCGGCCAGGCTGCGTTCGTAGCCCTGCCGGGTTATGCGGCGGGGCTGCTGATAAAGCTCGGCGTTCCAACGCTCGTGGCGATTCCGGCTGGTATCGCCGTTGCAGTCGTCATTGCGCGCCTCGTTGCGGAAGTTTTCGTGCGCCTGCCCGGCATCTATTTCGCCATCGGCACGCTCGGCTTCGCGTTCGTCGTGGAAGGACTGGCGCGCGCATTCCCGGCCTATACGGGCGGCGCCTCGGGCCTGATGCTCGATCCACCGGTCTCGCTCGGCCGCGACGCTTGGTATGCGCTCGCGCTCGTTTCACTAGCGATCGGCCTCGCCGTGTTCGCCTGGCTGGTGCGCGGGAGCTTCCTGCGAACCATGCGCGTGATGAGACATGATGAACTGTCGGCACAGGTGCTCGGCATCAACGTGGCCCGCCTCAAGGCGCACGTCTTCACCATCGGCAGCACGTATTCCGCGGTCGGTGGAATCTTGCTTGCCTACTATGTGCGTGTGCTGGCGCCGGAGAGCGGTGGTGTGAATGCGTCGCTGGAATCGCTGGCAATGGTCATCATCGGGGGCAGTGGCTCACTTTTTGGTCCAGTGCTCGGCGCCGCCGGCGTGCAATGGCTGTTCGCCATATCTGGCGGGGCCGCGCACTACGAATTGCTCGTCTATGGCCTCGGCTTCTTCCTCGTGGTGATGTTCGCGCCGGCCGGATTGGCCGGTGCGATCCGCAAGACCTGGGCGCGGTTGGTCGGGCTCGGCCGCGGCGCTGCCGGTGAGGGCACGCTCGCCGCAGCGCATCTGACAGAGTCGCCGCCAACAGGTGGACGACGCCGGTCCGGCGTATGCCTCCAGGTCGAGAACGCCTCAAAGCAGTTCGGCGGGTTGCGCGCCGTCCATGATGTGAGCTTCGAGGTCAGCCACGGCCAGATCGTGGCGCTGATCGGGCCCAACGGGGCCGGGAAATCTACTCTGTTCAACCTCGTCTCGGGTATAGAGCCGATGTCGAGCGGGCGCATCCGGCTCGGCGGACGGCAGATGGACGACACACCAATCCACGTCCGCGCCGGCGAAATCGGGCGCTCCTTTCAGGTCCCGCGATTGGTCGGCGACATGACGGCCATCGACAACGTCGCCGCGCGATTCGATCATCTTTCGAGCCGCGGCAATGACCATGAGCACTACAGGCGCGCGCGCGCGCAGCTCGGGACGTTTGGGCTTGCCGCCTTGGCCGATCGCCCCGTTCGCGAAATCGGCATCGGTTATCACAAGCTGATCGAACTGGCACGCGCCTCGGCCGGCGATGCGCCGCTCCTGCTCCTCGATGAACCCGCGGTAGGTCTCACCTCCGAGGAAGTGGAGCGTCTCGCTGCGGCGCTGCGCCGCCTGAAGGCCGATGGCACGGCGATCCTCGTCGTCGAGCACAACATGGATTTCGTCGCCACCATAGCCGATCACGTGGTGGTGCTCGAAACGGGGCGCGTGATCGCGCGGGGGGAGCCTGTCGCCGTCATGGCCGATCCCGCAGTGAAGGCCGCCTATTTCGGAGCCCTGTCGTGAGCGCGGTGCTGGACATCTCCGGTCTCAATGGCGGCTATGGGAGGCTCACGGTCTTTCGAAATGTGAGCTTCGCGGTATCGGCAGACCGCACGCTCGGGCTGCTCGGGGCAAACGGCGCCGGGAAAACCACGCTTCTCAAAACGATCGCCGGGGCCTTGCCGTCGAGCGGAGGCAAGGTGCTTCTGGAAGGGCGCGATGTCACCAAGTTTCCGGCGCATGTGCGGGCCCGCATCGGCATCGGGCTGGTGCCGGAAGGGAGGCACATCCTCGCCACGCTCTCCGTGCGCGACAACCTTGCACTGACCCGCGCGATCGAACCGCACCGAGCCGATCTCACGCCATTCGATGAACGGCTTGCTGAAGTGTATGCGCTCTTCCCACGCTTAAAGGAGCGCGCCGGCCAGCTTGGCGGCTCGCTGAGCGGCGGCGAACAGCAGATGCTGGCGATTGCGCGTACGCTTCTTCTGAAGCCGCGAGTACTCATGCTCGACGAGCCCACGCAGGGGCTTGCGCCGATCCTCGTGCAGATGCTCGCCGAAACCTTGGCTGGCCTCAAAGGCCGCTTTGCCATGATCGTGGTGGAGCAGAACAAGGCGTTTCTGGAGCGGCTGGCCGACCGCATCCTCTACATGCGAGCCGGCGTCGTGGCGGCGGCTCAAGGCGCGGCCGGAGCCGACAACAAGGAGAGTTAGACGATGAGCAACGCGCGGATCACCAAAGACGGATTTCCGGCCGGATTTCTCGACCGGGCGGACAGCTTCACCACAATCAAATTCGACGTAAGTCCGGACAAGATTGGCGTGATCACGCTCAATCGACCGGAGAAGCTCAATGCCTTCGATGAGACGATGATTCGCGAAATCCGGCAGGTCGTGTGGCGTGTCAATTTCGACGATGCGATCCGCGTTCTGCTGATTACCGGCGCCGGGCGCGCCTTCTGCTCGGGCCGCGATATCATCGGGCTCGACTACGAGAACAATCTGCCGAGCGCGCAATACCGCGCCTATGTCCGCGCCAATCACGAGATGTTCGACGAGCTCGAGGCGATCGAGAAGCCGGTCGTCGCCGTCGTAAACGGCATCTGCGCTGGTGGCGGCGTTGAAATGGCGGTCGCATGCGATTTCCGCATAGCGGCAAAGGGCGCCGAATTCGTGTTGACCGAGAACAAGCTCGGGGTGCTGCCGGCCTCGGGCGCCTGCTCGCGCATGATCCAGCTCATCGGCATGGGGCGGCTCAAGGAAATGGTGATGGCGGCGCTGCCGGTGGGCGCCGAGCGGGCGGAGGCTATCGGCCTCGTCCACCGTGTCCACGAGCCGGAGGAACTGATGGATCGCGCACTCGCATTCGCACGCATGCTGATCGAGCGGTCGCCCCTCGCGATGGGCGTCGCCAAGCACATCATCAACACTTGCCAGAACGTCGATACCGAAACCGGCCGCATTCTCGAGCGCCTCGGCCAATCAATCCTCATCCGCTCCGAGGACGCGCGCGAAGGGATGACGGCCTTCCGTGAGAAGCGGCCGCCGAAATTCCGCGGCGTCTGAAGCCCGGGATCCGAACGTCAAGACCAACAGGAGGAAGTGAAGATGGCCTACGAGACCGTGACCTTCGAAGTTCGCGACGACGGCATCGCGACGATGACGCTCAATCGTCCGAAGCAGCTCAACTGCTTCAATCAGACTATGTTTAAGGAGTGGAACGACGTCATCGCCCGCTGTGCGTACGACGACAAGATCAAAGTTCTAGTCATCGCGGGCAACGGGCGGTCGTTCTCGTCGGGCGTCGATCTCAGCGTGCTGGGCAGCGAAAAAAACCCGGCGGCCTTCCGCTTCTACTACCGCCAAAATCACATGGGCTTCGACAATTTGGAGTCGCTGGAGAAGCCGGTGATCGCCGCCATTAACGGCCTGTGCTACGGCGGCGGCGTCGAGCTCGCGCTTTCATGCGATATCTTGCTTGCTGCCGACGACGCCAAATTCTGCTTGATCGAGAACCATATCGGCTGCATTCCGGCAAGCGGTGCCTGCAATCGGATGATCTATTATGTGGGGCTCGCCAAGACGAAAGAGCTGATCATCAATGCCGAGCCGATCGATGCGCAGGAGGCTTGGCGCATCGGTCTCGTCAACCACGTCGTGAAAGCCAAAGATCTGATGAAGGAGGCTTATGCCTACGCCGAGCGGCTGCTCGAGAAAGCGCCGTTCGCAATGGGGATGGGCAAGCACATCATTAATCTTTGCCTTAACACGGATATGCACACGGGCCGCTATCTCGAGCGGCTCGGCCAGAGCGTGCTCGTGCTTTCCGAGGACCACAAGGAAGGCATGCGCGCCTTCAAGGAGAAACGGAAGCCTGTGTTCAAGGGCAAGTGACGGAGAGGGAGGAAAGCGTGTTTCCCATCTCGCGTATCCTGCCGCGCGCGGCGGCGATGTATCCCGATCGCCTCGCGATGTGGGACGGCGACGCCCGCTTCACCTTCGAGCAGCTCGGCCGGCGCGTGAACGCGCTGGCCGGCGCGCTGAAGGCGAAAGGCCTCGCGCGCGGCGACCGCGTGGCGATCCTTGATGTCAACTCTCATCGCTACGCCGAGGCCTATTACGCGTGCGCGCAAACCGGGATGATCCTGTTACCCCTGAACTCACGCCTTTCGCCGCCCGAGCTCAAATACATCCTCGACGACGCCGGTGCGAAGACAATGCTACTCTCGGATTCGTTCTTCGCGCCGTTCGAGGCCGTGCGCGGCAGTCTCACCGGCCTTGAAACCGTGATCGCCTACGGCAAGGGTCCGTTGCCGAAGGGCGCAATCGACTACGAAGCGCTGTTGGCGGAGTCAGAGCCGGATCCGGTGCTGACCGCAGTAGATCTCGGCGACATTTGCCAGATCTACTACACCAGCGGCACGACCGGGGAACCCAAGGGCGTCTGCCTCACCTACCGCAACATGATCGCCAGCGCGCTCGACTCGATCGTGGGCCTAGGCCTCAATGCCGGAGATGTGTGGCTGCACGCGGCGCCGATGTTCCATCTCGTCGACGCGTGGTCGATCTGGTCGCTGCCGATGCTTGGTGCGCCGCAGGTGACCGTAGCCTTCACACCCGATCGCATGATGGAGGTCGTGCAACGAACGAAGCCAACGGGAACCGGACTGCCGCCGACGCTGATCAACATGATGGCAAACCACCCGCGGATCAGCGAGTTCGATCTCGGCAGCTTGCGCATGATCATGTATGGCGGGTCGCCGACGCCGCTCGGCATCTTGCAGAAAGCAGCGGCGACGATCCGGACCGCCTACATCCACGGCTACGGAATCACCGAAACTTCGGGCATCACCACGCTGGCGCAGGTCGAAGATTTCTGCGTCGAAGGTCCGCCCGAGCGTGTGGCGCTCACCGCGTCGGCCGGCCGCGCGGTTCCGCATATCGAACTGACGGTCGTCGACGATAATGGCCGCGGGCTGCCCACGGGCGGCGTCGGTGAGATTGTTGTGAGCGGTCCGCGCGTGATGCAGGGCTATTGGCGGAAGCCCACGGCTACGGCCGATGCTCTTCGCGCTGGCCGCTATCACACCGGCGACATGGGCTATCTTGACGAGAAGCAGCGGCTGTTCGTCGTCGATCGCAAGAAGGACATGATTATCAGCGGCGGCGAGAACGTCTATTCGGTCGAGATCGAGAACATCCTCTCGACCCATCCGGCCGTGCTCGAAGTCGCTGTCGTCGGCGTGCCCGACGATCAGTGGGGAGAGGCGGTCAAGGCGATCGTCGTGCTTCGCGACGGCAGCGGTGCGTCCGCCGATGAGCTCATAGCCTTCTGCCGCGGCCGTATCGCCGGCTACAAGATGCCGAAATCGGTCGATTTTTCGAAGGAGCCGCTGCCCAAGACCGGCCCGGGGAAGATCGCAAAGCGGCGCCTGCGCGACCCCTACTGGGCTGGGCGTGAGCGCAAGATATAAGGGCAGGCGAGATGGCAGGAACGCTCTGGGCGGAAGAAGGTGGCAGCGGCGGGCCAACGCTCGTTCTGTTGCACGGCCTCGGCTGCAACGCGGACGTATGGGAGGGCATGAAGCCGCTGGTCCGCAAGGAGTGGCCCGGCCGCTGGATCATTCCCGATCTCCGCGGCCATGGCCGTTCGGCGCATCGCGGCCCATACGGCTATGCCGGCCACGCGGCAGACGTTGCGGGGCTTCTCAAGCAGCATGAGGTAGTGTTTGCCGTCGGCCATTCGATGGGCGGCATCGTCGGAATAGCCCTTGCGACCGGCTGGTACGGCGTGAGTGTCCGCAGTGCGATTGCATTCGGGGTCAAGATTCGCTGGACTCCCGAGGAGGTGGCAAAGCTGCATGCGTTGGCAAAGTCGCCGGTGCGATGGTTCGACACCGAGGCCGAGGCAGTCGATCGCTATCTCAAAGTTTCTGGACTTATCGGCCTAATCGATCCGCAGAGCCCGGCGGCCAAAAGCGGCGTCCGGCAGCAGGGCGATCGCTTCCGACTCGCCTCCGATCCAGGCATCAACGGCGCCGCTGGCCCCGAGGTGGCGCCTTTCGTCACCGCAGCACAGGCGCCGCTGCGCTTTGCAGCCGGCTCCAATGACCCGATGTGCGCGCTTGCCGATATGCAGCCGTTCGACCCAAAGCCACACATCTTCGAAGGCGCGGGCCACAATGTCCATGTCGAACGGCCAGGCGAGCTCTGGAAATTCATTCGCAACACGATTGCATGACGATGGTGGAAGAATGTCGAACCGATCGCGACTCGATCTGATCAAGGGCAAGGCCCCGGCGGCCGTTCGGCCGCCGGACGAGGAAGTGCTCTGGCTCAACGACTATCTTCCCTACCGCATGGCTGTCGTAGCGGCGCGGATGCTGCGCGAGGCAGCCCGCGTTTATAAGCGTCGCCGCGATCCGCTCACGACGCCGCAATGGCGCATTCTCGCCATCCTTGCCAACTTCCAGCCCCTTGCGGCAAGCGAGATCAGCCGCATCAGCATGCTCGACAAAGTCGCGGTGAGCCGCGCTCTCGCACAGATGACGCGGCGTGGCTTCGTGCGCCGTCGCCGCACGCGGCTCGACCAGCGCGTCCTCGAAGTCACGGTCACGCGTGAGGGCTGGCGCTACTACCGTGCGCTTGTGCCGGAGATGAAGCGGCAGGAACGGTTTCTCCGCTCCGTTCTTGAGGGCGACGATCTTGCGGCGCTGTTCTCGATCTTCGAGCGATTCGAAGCGCTCTACGCCGAGGTCGACGAACGGCGCAGGCGTTATGGCGAGGATGTCGCGATCGAGGACTCAGCCGCCACGCCGCGCATCGCCGGCCGCAGGCGCGCCGCCTGAAGTCAGGGAGGATCGCGGTATGTATCCGCTACCCCACATCATCGAACGGGCGAGCGCATTATTTCCCGATCGGCCGGCGGTCGTGGATGGGCCGGTGCGGCTCACCTATCGCATGCTGACTGCCCGCGTCCATCGGCTCGCGGGCGCGCTTCGGGGGCTGGGGCTCGAGCGTGGCGACCGCGTCGCCATCCTCGATTGGAACTCCCAGCGCTATCTCGAGGCCTACTACGCCTGCGCGCATGCCGGCCTGGTGTTCATGCCTGTAAACTCGCGCCTCGCGCCTCGCGAGCTTCGCTATATCCTGAAGGACTCGGATGCTCGCGCCCTGATGTTCTCCGAGCCGTTCCGCGCCGTATTCGAGGACGTCGCATCGGATGCATCCGGCCTCGAGAACGCAATCGGACTTGGCCTGTTGTGGCGGCCGGAGAAAGTTCTCGACTACGAGGTTCTGCTGGAAGCGGCGCATCCGATGACGACGGCGCAGTCCGCCGACCTCGACGAGATCGCGCTCATTTACTACACGAGCGGCACGACCGGAGATCCCAAGGGGGTCTGTCTCACGCATCGCAATATGTACGCAGGTGGTATGGATGGCGTGATCGCGCTGGCGCTCACGCGCGAGGATTCGTGGCTGCATGCCGGCCCGCTGTTCCATCTCGCCACGGCATTTGCCGTGTGGGGCGTGCCTTGCGTCGGCGGCGCGCAACATGTGATCCAGTTCGAACCGAGACGCGCGATTGAGACCATCGCGCGCGAGCGGATCACGACTACGTCGCTGCCGGGCGCGATCCTGGCAATGGTGGCCGATATGCCGGAAACCCGCGCTACCGACATCAGCTCATTGCGCCACATCATCTATGGCGGCGCACCGACTCCGATGGGTGTCCTGAAGAAGGCCGCGGCTGCGCTGCCGCGCGCGCTCACCCACGCCTACGGCATCACCGAGACCGCCGGCTTCGTCACATCGCTGCCGCCGGCAGATCACATCTTCGAAGGCCCATTGGAGCACGTGAAACGCACCGCCTCGGCCGGCCAGACGACGCCGTTCATTGACCTGCGCGTGGTGGATGACGATGGGCACGATCTTCCGGCCGGAGAAGTGGGCGAAGTTGTCTGCGGCGGGCCCAAGATCATGGCTGGCTATTGGCGCAAGCCCGAAGCGAGCGCCGCCGTGCTGCGCGGCGGGTGGTATCACACGGGCGACATGGGCTTTCTCGACGGAGAACGCTACCTCACGCTTGTCGATCGCAAGAAGGACATGATCATCAGCGGCGGCGAGAACGTGTACTCGATCGAGGTCGAGAGCGTTCTCTCACTGCATCCCGGCATTCTCGAGGTCGCCGTCATCGGCATCCCCGATGAGCGCTGGGGCGAGGCCATTAAGGCGATCGTCGTCCCGCGGCCCGGGGCCAAGCTGGACGCGAGCGAGATCATCGCGTTCTGCCGCAACAAGATCGGCGCTTACAAAATTCCGAAATCGGTCGACCTGCGTGACGAGCCGCTGCCCAAGACTGGCCCCGGAAAGATCGCCAAGCGCCTGCTGCGCGATCCGTACTGGAAGGGCGCGGGCCGCACTATCTAAGGCGTTCGCTACCAGGCTTGGAAGGAGAACGCCGACTTCGCAATCTGCGCGCCAGCGAAATGCAATCATTTGAACTCGATCACAATGACGTCCGCTGCAAAATCAACTCACTCAGGACGAAGGATGGCAGCGAGTCCGAAACCATCGGAGCGTTGCGCGCCATCGTCAACGTGGCTGTCGATGCCCTAACCCCGCTGGGTATCCATCGCGGGGCGGCAATCTTGGGAGTTCAAACCCTAAGCGACTCGCTCGAAGAGGTGCTCAAGGCACTGATGAGCAAGTCTGATGCGGCGGCCAAGGTGATCAAAGAGCTCTTCAATGGTTACGGGCCGCTCGCCACGATGCAGGCGAGGATCCAAATCGCGTATGTCCTCGGCATCCATCCCGACTGGCAGGACCGGGTCCTTCAGGTCATGCGAAAGCTGCGTAATGCGTTCGCTCACGATGCCGACGACATCCAAAAGTTCTGCGAGAGACTGATGCCGTCTAAGAATGCATAGCGCGATACGCCGCTATTCGGACGGGGCTGGTTGATCCCGGCTCCGCAAACCGTCTCTCGCCAAAGCGTGAGTTATGCGCGTTTGCACCCATAACCGATGTACAGAACACGCGTTATGCGTGCCTACGCGCCAAGAATGGTTTTACAGGGCCAACGCATCTCGATCTCATTCGACTCGGCGAGGCCGCAATAGCCGTTGGGCCAGCAAATAGCCCGATCCGCCGTGCACGCCGCCGCCAGGCCAGGTGGCGGCGCCCGTCATATAGAGCCCGCGAATCGGAGTGGCATAACGTGACCAGCCGCGCAGCGGGCGCCGTGTGAAGTTTTGGTCGAGATGGTGGCTCCCGGAAACGCAATCCCCGCCGACGAGATTTGGGTTGTCAGTTTCGATCTCTGGCGGTGTGACAATGCAACGCGACAAGATCGCTTGGCGCAGGTTGGGCGCTTGCGCCGCGACGAGATCGAGCAGGCGTTCGGCATACGGTTCGGCTGCTTCTTTCCAGCTTCGCGCGCGAATCACGCCAGCTGCATCGTCTGTGATTGCCGACGGCACGGTGCGGACATGAATTCGGGCGACATGTTTGCCCGGCGGCGCGCGTGATGGATCGACTGGCGTCGTCTGGCTCACCACCAGGAGGGGTCGCGCTGGCAGGCGGCCCGCGAGGCTGTCGGCATAAGTGCGCGCCACGTCCTCCGTCAGGCCGCAGAGATGCACATAATTGAACTGTGCGAGATCGTCGGCGGCGCGCCATTCGAGCGCGCGATCGAGGGCCAAGTGAACGATGAATGTCGCCGGCCCATAGCGGTAGGCGCCAATGCGCCGGCGGAAGGCCGACGGAAGATGCTCGTCGGCGACCAGTCCGCCGAAAAGAAGCTTCGGCGTGACGCTCGCCACGACGCAATCCGCCGCGATCGCTTCGCCGCCGGCGAGCATCACGCCCGTCGCGCGGCCGCGCTCGACCTCTATCGATTTCACCTCGGCCGAAGCGCGGATCTCGACGCCGAGCGAGAGCGCGATCCGTTTCAGGGCCGACGTTATCGCGCCGGCGCCGCCCTTGGCGACGCTGAGTCCGCGCAGATGCCCCGAGATGCCCGCGACGAAGGCGAACGTCGCGCCGCCCGGCACGTCGGGGCCGAAATCCATGTGGTAGGCCCAGGGAATCAATAGGGCCTTCGTTTCCTTCGCCGCGAAACGGCGGTCGACGAAGGCGCGCGGCGTGTCGTTCAAGATGCGGCGGAGTTCCCATGCGCTTCGCGGAGAACTACCGAACAGCCGCGCTGCGTGGAGCGCGGCCTCCGCCGACGGCAGCGTCGTGAAGAACAGCGGCAGGAAATGCGACGCCGTGCGCTTGAAAAGCCCGACCAGGTCGCGCCAAGCCGCCGCATCGTCGATGGAGTGGGCCGCGATCTCGCGCTCGGTGAGCGCGGGATCCTTGTAGACGCGGATCGCCTTGCCGTCGTCGAACGCGGTGGCGTAGGGGTAGGGGTTCGAGAGGAACTCGAGCCCGGCCGCGGCGAATTCCGCCGCAAAATCGCGATACGCCGGCGAAACGGCGAACTGGCCGACATTCGTGGCGTAGAGATCGTGGACGAAGCCGGGAAGCGTTAGCTCGGCCGATCGCAGCGCGCCCCCGATCTCCGCCAATCGCTCCAGGACGAGAACTCGCCGGCCTGCCTTGGCAAGATAGAGCGCGCAGACCAAAGCATTGTGGCCGGCGCCGACGATGACGACGTCGAACGCGGCCATGCCGGACCGGATCAGCGCAGCGACGTTTTCACGTCGATGGCGTCCTCGCGCAGTTTGCGGCCTTCGACTTTCTCGAGGAACCGCATGAAGCGGTGCTTGTTGTCGGTCTCCTCGAGGCGCGCGTATGCGAAGGTGGAATCGCCCTCGCTGAGCTTGGTCTCGGCGACGATGAAGTGCGGCCCGTCCGAGGTGAAGGCCGCGCGCACTTGCTTCTCGAACGCGTCGGGCGTGGCGACGCGATGCGCGCTCTTGATGCCCAGCCCCTTTGCGACGGCGACGAGATCGGCGTTGAACGATGTCGCGGTGCGGATGCAGCCCGACGCCTCGTAAACCTTGTTGTCGAACACGATGTGGATGAGGTTCTTGGGCTGCATCTGCCCTACCGTGGCGACGCCGTTCATGTTCATGAGGACCGCGCCGTCGCCGTCCAGGATGACGACCTTGCGCTTGGGCAGCGCGAGCGCCACGCCAAGTCCGACCGAAGAACCGCTGCCAAGAGTCTTCAACGCGAAGTTCCCGTCGCTCGGATGCAGCGCATCCCACTCGACCCAGCAGGCCCCGACCGTCGCCATCACCGGCACGTTCTCGAAAAGGTCGAGCACGCGCTTCAGGCCTTCCACCCGCGTGAACATGGCTAGAGCACCGATTTGTGGATGAGGACGGCGACCGGCTTCTTGAAGTTGTAGGCCTGCACGAGCGCGCCGCTGATGATCTTCTTTGCCTGTGAGAGGTCGTCGAGCAGGTAGTGGCGGATGCCGAGCGCGTCGAGCACGGGCTCGGTGACCTGCCCCAGCTTGGGAAACGCCATGTCGTTGTAGGCGCCGGCGTAGAGCACGAGCAGCAGCATCGGAATCTCGAACTGCAGTGTCGTCGTGGTCAGGCCGTTGACGGAATTCAGCAGGCCGGCGTTCTGGATCAGCAGGGCGCAGCGCTTCCCGGCGAGATACCCGCCGGTGCAAACCCCCGTGCCTTCCTCCTCGCGGGTGAGCGGCACGTGAAGAATGTCGTTGTTCGTCTCGAGGGCATTCACGACCGCGACCATCGCGCCGTCCGGCAGCGACGCGACCATGTTGATCCCGGCGTAGCGCAGGGCGTTCAGCAGCGCGTTCGCGCTTTCGACTGACGGCATTTCTCACCCGTTTTGCATTCTTACGGTATACATAGCAGTGAATCTGGGCGTAAAACAAGCAACAAATGCAACTAAGGCCGGCACTTATAGACAATTTCTTTACTCAATGGTATACCAACTGCGTCAGGGCCATGAATGAAGCACCCCCATCGCAAACCTTGAAGGCCACCTTCGGTCTCAGGGGCTTGATCACCAGCGGACAGCTGCGGCCGGGCGAGCGCGTCTCGGAGCAGTCGATCGCCGACCGCCTGGGCGTCTCGCGAACGCCGGCGCGCTCGGCGCTGATGCAGCTGAAGCAGGAAGGCTTGCTCGAGGAGCTGCCTTCGGGCGGATTCGTCGTGAGCGAGTTCACCGAGTCCGATGTGTTCGACGCGATCGAAGTGCGCGGCACGCTCGAGGGATTGGCCGCCCGCTTCGCGGCCGAGCGCGGCGTTTCTCCCGCGACGCTCACGGAAATGGAGAAGTGCCTCCTCGAGCTCGACAAGGTGATGCCGGCGCTCGCGACGTCGGCCGCGTCGATCGGCGATTTCATTCGGCTCAACGATCGTTTCCACGAGATGGTCGTGGGCTGCGGCAGGAGCGCCATGGTCCAGCGTGCGCTGGGCGGCGTGCTCAACCTGCCGTTCGCGGGCCTGCACGCGTTCGTGGAGGCGCCCATCGACGAAGTGCCCGAGCTGCACAAGAATCTCGTTGCCGGGCACGCCCAGCACCACGATGTCCTCGACGCGATCCGCAACCGCGAGGGAACTCGCGCGCAGGCGCTGATGCTCGAGCACGCGCGCTCTTCGTGGAAGTACCTGCGGCTCGTGCTGCGCAGCCAGGACTCGAGCCGCGACGTTCCGGCGCTCCGGCTGATCCGGCTGCATCCATGAGCGCGCGGCACGCGTCGCGGCGGAGCGAGGCGCGATGCCGACGGCGCGGGTGAACAATTGCGACATCCACTACGAGGCGCAAGGGGCCGGTCCCTGCGTCGTCTTCATTCCCGGCGAGACCCACGGCATCGAGATGTTCGAGCACCAGCTGCCGGTTTTCGCGCGGCGGTTCCGTTGCATTTCCTATTACCGGCGCGGGCACGGCAAGAGCGGCTGCCCGCCCTACGGTTACTCGCTCTGGAATCAGACGCAGGATCTCGTCGCGCTGCTCGACCATCTCGAGATCGGGCGCGCCGCCATCGTCGCGGTCGCGATGAGCACGACCGTGGCGGTGAACTACGCGCTGCTCCGCCCCGAGCGCGTGCGCGCACTGGTGCTCGCTTCGTGGTACGAGCTCGACGGCTACCCGCTGCTCGAGGAGCGGCGCAAGAAGCACCGGGTCTCGTTCGCCGAGCTGCACCTGATGATGGGGCGGATGCTGGAAACCGATGGCCGCGAGGCCCTCGCGCGGCATCTCGACGAAAACTACGAGCAGGTCCTGCCGATCTTCCCGCGCGACGCGGCCGTGCGCGCCAAGCTCGCGCGCATGTTCGCGAGCCACCCGCGCGAGCACTATGTGCAGAGCGCCGAGTTCTATACCTCGATTCCGAATCTCCTCCGCGACATGGGCCGCATCGAGTGCCCGATCCTCGGCATCTGCGGCGACGAGGATCCGTCGCCCGACCAGCCCGAGCGGCTCGCGCATCTGCCGAACTTCCGCCAGACATGGATCAAGGGCGCCCGCCGCTTCGCGCTGATGGAGCAGCCGGAGGCGTTCAATCGCGAGATCGCGGCGTTCCTTGACGGACTCCCGAACTGAGGTGCCGAGATGCTGCTGTCCGGTCGCGAAAAGCTGGAGCGCATGCGGGATGGCCGCGAAGTCTACATCGGCGGCGAGCGCATCGCCGATGTCACCGCGCATCCGGCGTTTCGCAATGCCGCCCGCACGATCGCCGCGCTCTACGATCTCAAGGCCGACCCGGCGCGGCGCGACGATTTGACCTATGAGGAGAACGGCGAGCGCTATAGCGCCTACTTCCTGAAGGCGAAAAGCGCCGCCGATCTCGCGCTGCGCACACGCGCGCACAAGGCGATCGCGGACAGCACCTTCGGCCTGATCGGCCGGACTCCCGACCACGTCGCCGGCCTCGTCACCGGGCTTGCGATCAAGCCGGCGGTGCTCGGCGAACGGAACGGCTTCGCCGACAATCTCTCGCGTTACTACGAGCATTGCAGGCGCAACGACGTCTACAGCGTGTTCGCGTGCGTGCCGCCGGCCGGCGTGCGCGCGGGCGACCTGTTTGCGGGCCAGAACGAGGCCTATCCCTCGCTCCGCGTCGTCGACGAGGATGATGGCGGCGTCGTGATCTCGGGCATGAAGATGCTCGCGACCGCGGGCGTGTTCGCCGACGAAGTCTGGATCGGCAACCTGATTCCGCTCGACGACAAGGCGAAGAAAGAGGCCGTCACCTGCGCGCTGCCGCTCGCCACGCCGGGATTGAGCCTCTGGGCGCGCCAGACCAGCGAGGACAAGATCCGGCACGAGGCCGACTATCCGCTGAGCTTCCGCTACGACGAGACCGATTCCGTGGCCGTGTTCGACCGCGTGAAAGTGCCGTGGGAGCGCGTGTTCGTGCACGACGACGCGCCGCTGTCGCGCGCCATTTACATCCAGACGCCGGCCAACTGCTACGCGAACCACCAATCCAACGTGCGCTTCTGGGCCAAGATGGGGCTGATCGTCGGCGTCGCCAGCCGCCTCTGCCAGGCCAACGGAACCGACAAGATACCGAGCGTGCGCGAGACGCTGGGCCGGCTCGCCGCGCTCGAGGCCACGATCGGCGCGATGGTGCGCGGGCAGATCGAGGCGTGGGAAGCGTGGCCCGAGGGCTTCGCCTGCTACAATCGCCGCTACATGTATGCCGCACTCAACTGGTGCCAGGAGCATCATTCCGAGATCATCGACACGCTGCGCTCGCTCGCGGGCGGCGCGGCGCTGCAGATGCCGGCCAGCGTCGACGTGCTCGAAACGCCCGCGCTCCGGCGACGCTTCGAGCAATGGTGGGGCACGACGACGACACCGGCACTCGGGCGCCTGAAGCTCATCAAGCTCGTTTGGGACCTGATCGGCTCGGAGTTCGCCGGCCGCCACATGCTCTACGAGAAGTTCTACGCCGGCAATTCGGTGGTGGTGCGCAACCAGAACGACCGCGAGGCTCCCTGGGCGCGGTTCCACGGCATCGTGGATGACTTCCTCGCGCGAATCCCGTTGCCCGAACGCGCGCCGCCGCCCGAGCCGGACTCCACCGCGGTCCTGCGCGCTTGACGACCGATCCACCACGACACCGGAGCAAGGCAATGCCCACGGCCAGCCGAAACTTGAAACGCCTGATCGACGCGCTCGCCCCCTTTTGGGCCGCCGAGGCCGCGATCGTACGCGCCTATTTCAGATCGCCGAAACGCTCGCGGCAAAGCGACCTGCTCTGGCTTGCGCGGCAATGCCGCAAGGAGTTCTGGGACGGGTTCGACGAAGCCAATCCCGGCCTCTTCATCGGGCCGCTCCGGAAGATGTTGAACCTCGCGGAAAAAATCGACCAAGGAGTCGACCGCCACGAGATCCTCGACATGACCGAGGGCCTGCATGCCGAGTTTGCCCATTATTGCGCCTTCGCCGACGCTTATGACGCCATTCGCGGCAAGGGCGACACGCCGATCAACCCGATGATGCTGCGCGACGTGAAGAGCTGGCCGGAGAACGAGGCGCTGGGCGAACTGCGCGCGAAACACATCCGCGCGCACGGCGATATCGGCATGCGGGCCAGCCGGCTGACGGAAGGCGGCTATTGTGCGCTTTTCTCCGAGGGCGCGAAGCTCAAGAGCGGATCGACCGCCGATAAGGCCATCGCGCGCGCGTGCCGCGCCGTCTACGACGACGAATTCGGCCACATGCTGAAGGGCATCGTCGGCCTCGACAGCGAAAGGCTGTCCGTGTCGGACTGGAACCTGCTCAAGGACCTCGCCGTCGCGCAGATGCGCGCCCGCCTTCCCATGCGCAACGCTCAGTTCGGAGAGCCGCTGCACCGCGCCGAGATCGAGCGCCTCGCGGAGGGAAAGTCGAAACCAGTCGTGTTCAACTACGCCAAAGCCGGGCTGGCCGCGTGATCGCGGCGCGGCGCGCGGCTCGCAACGAGGTTTGTACGTGCCGACATCACGCTCTAGGTTTGTGGATTGGCCACGCGGCCAAAATCGAGGGAGGAGACTATGACGGGCGCATCCAAGGCCGTTGCCGCGATCGTCGCGACGACGCTCGCGGCATCCATGGCTGCCGCGCAGGACAAGATCGAACTCAAGGCCAGCACCTTCGTTCCGCCGACACATTGGTTCCTGACCGATGGGTACACGCCGTGGGCCAAGGAGATGAGCGAGCGGACGAAGGGCAGGATTGAGATCCGCACGTTTGCAGGCAATTCGCCCTTCGGCAACGTTGCCAACCAGGCCGACCAGGTCGCGGCCGGCGTCATGGATGTCGGCTGGGGGTTGAATGGCGTTCCCGCGGGCCGCTATCCGCGCACGAGCGTCATGGAACTGCCGCTGATGGCGACGACGGCGAAAGGCGCAGCGAAGACCTATGCGTCGATGCGCGACAGCCACCTCGCCGCCGACTTCAAGGGGTTCAAGCTGCTCAATCTCAACTGCACGAACGCGCAAGGCTTCGCGCTGCGCGAGAAGACGGTGCAGAAGCTCGACGACCTCAAAGGGCTGCGCGTCCGCAGCCCCAACAATCAGGTTCAAGCCGTTCTGCTGCACGTCGGTGCCGTGCCGGTGACGATGGGCCCGGGACAGATCTACGAAAGTTTCGAGAAGGGAACGCTCGATGGCGCCACCACCGGCTGGGACGGGGTTCGCGGCTTCCGTCTCGAGAACATCATCAAGAGTTACTTCGCGGCCCGATTGACGCTGACTTGCTTCCACATCGTCATGAATGAGAAGAAGTTTCAAAGCCTGCCCGCCGACGTCCAGAAGGCGATCGACGAGACGACGGCGACGTGGGTCGACAGCTTCCCGGTTGCCTGGGACAAGGCCGACGCATTGGCCCGGGCCTCTGGCAAGGCGAAGGGTGTCACGGAGACTGCCGCATCGGATGCCGATCTTGCGGAATGGAAGGTAAGGCTCAAGCCGGTGATCGACGCGCAGCTCGCCGCGATCGAATCGCGGGGCGTGCCGAACGCGCGCGCGATCTACGACGAGATGGTGAAGCGCGCCGCGCAATTCGACAAGTAGAGCGCGGCCGTGGGGGGCGCGAGCGAGGGCGGCCAACCTGAAGGGATGCGGCGGGGCCGGGCGCTTCGCCTCGCCGATGGCGCATGCGAGGCGCTGGCCCATGCCGGAATGGTGCTGATCTCGCTCTTCATGGTCCTGCAGATCGCGGAAATCGTCGGCCGCAAGGCGATTGGCTCCTCGATCCTGGGCCTGAGCGAGATCGGCCAGCTCTTCGTGATGAGCTGCATCTGCCTGACCTGGCCGCTCGTGTTCCGGCGCGACGGCCACATCGCCGTGGAATTCATGACCGACCGCCTGCCGCCGCGGGCGCTCGCCTTGCTGAAATCCTCGGTCGGTTTCGTGGGCGCAATCTTCGTGTGCGCGCTGACCTACTACGGATTCGGTCAGGCGCAGGTGCAGATCGCGAAAGGCGACATTTCGCCGACGCTCCACATCCCGATCCTCTTGTATTGGATCCCGTTGCTGCTAGGCATGACGGCGTCGGCCATTGCGTGTCTTGGGCAGGCAATCCGGCACGCGTGGGCGGCGATCCTTGGTGACGGGCTGCGGCCGGCCGAGAGCCGCTTGAGATGAGCGATCCCGCGATCGGCGCGATCGGCTTCGCGATCGTTGTCGCCCTCCTCGCCTTTCGAGTTCCGGTCGCGATCGCCATGGGCATCGTCGGCGCGCTCGGATATGGCGTCGTCTACGGATTCTCCACGCTGGGTTTCGTGCTCGGTCGCTCGGTCTTCGAGGCGGTTTCACCGGTCAGTCTCTCGGTCGTGCCGCTGTTCGTGATGATGGGTGTGTTCGCAGCCCAGGGCGGACTGTCTCGCAGCCTCTACAACATGGTCGCGTCGATGGTGGGCCATTTGCGGGGCGGCCTCGCGATCTCCACGATCGGGGCCTCGGCGATCTTCGGCGCGGTCTGCGGGTCGAGCATCGCGACCGCCGCCACCATCGGCCGCATCGCAATGCCCGAGATGCGCCGCCTGGGGTACGACGACCGCCTCGCCTCGGCCTCCGTCGCCGCCGGCGGCACGCTCGGAATCATGATTCCGCCGAGCATCATGTTCGTCGTTTACGGGCTGATGACCGAAACCTCGATCGGTGAACTGTTCATCGCCGGCATCTTGCCCGGAATCTGCGGCATGTTGCTCTACATGGCGGCGGTAGGCTGGGTCACGTGGCGGAAACCCGAATACGGCCCCAAGGGACCGCGTCAGGACTGGGCCGAGCGATGGCGCAACATCCGGGACATCTGGGGGGTCCTGGCGCTATTCGGGACGGTGCTCGGCGGACTCTACATCGGCCTGTTCGCGCCGACCGAGGCCGCGAGCGTGGGTGCATTCGGCGCCATCGTGCTGGCGGCGGTGATGCGGCGGCTGAACTGGCGGACGCTGCGCGATTCCTTCGTCGAGACCGCCCTCACCACGGGCATGATTTTCTTCATCCTCGTCGGCGCCGGAATCTTCAATTACTTCCTCGACGCGACGGGCCTTACGCAAGCGCTCATCGGATGGATCGAAGGGCTCGGCCTGCACCGTTACTGGATCATGCTGCTGCTGTGCGCTTTCTACATCCTGCTCGGCTGCCTGATGGACAGTCTCTCCATGATCCTGCTGACGCTGGGCTCGGTCTTTCCGTTGATCAAGGCGCTGGGCTTTGATCCCGTCTGGTTCGGCGTCGTCCTGGTGACGCTGGCCGAGATCGGGACGATCACGCCGCCCGTTGGCATGAACCTCTTCGTGCTCAGTGCAACGGTCCCGAATTTGCCGCTGCAGACGGTGGCGCGCGGCATTCTGCCGTTTGTCACCGCCGATGCCCTGCGAATTGCCCTATTGTTTGCGCTTCCCGCGCTGGCGACATGGCTGCCGAGCACGATGTATAAGTGATTTATTCAAGTAACGACGGGCCCGGGCGAACTTCAGAGATAATACTACTGACCATACTGCGGCTGAAGAGCCGCTCCCTATCGCTGCTCAAGATTTCTGCGGGAGCGGAAGGGTATTCATTCCCGGGGCCTCTGCCTTCGACGATGAGTTCGTCTTCGTCGCTCCGAATAATGCCTGGCTCGGCCAGATCCAGGTCCGCGGCGCTGCGCATGGCTCCGCCCTAGCTCTACGGAGCAGGTCGTTCCAGGGGCATTGCCTCGCCGCCGTCCTGCCGCTGAAATCGCACGGCCTGCGAGAAATAAGATTATCCCAGTCTGTTACATCAGCCATTCGGGCAGCGAAGTATGGTCGACACGCCCCTTCTCTCCTCGCGATTGCAGGATCGCCTTGCGCGTTCCTGCCAGCGGAGCTTTCGCAATAGAGGTGCCCCCGCGATCGATGGAGCGCGCCATGTGACCTCGTCTCAGGCATAGACGAGAATGGTGAACGCGGCGCGCGGTTCTTCTTGGGCGCCATCCGCCGGGGTATTCCGGGTGTGTCTGCCGTGACCGCGGCGTCATTCCGGCATCTGGTAGCGCTACCAGGAGATTGTCTCTACGCCCGCGAAATCGAGCCGGCTTCCGTCGCTGAGCGTGATCGTACCGGCCGCGTCTTGGCTGAGTTGCATCATGCCGTCGTCCGATGTGACGATCGAACCCTCACTGAGAACGAGCGTCCAATCGCCACTGCCCGGCGGCCCGCTGACGTTCTCGAGCGAGACGAGATCGGTCCATGCGCTTCCGCCATCGAAAATGTCCTGGCCGCCGCCGAACGCAAGCAGATATGTGTCGCTCCCCGATCCGCCGAGGGCGATGTCGTTGCCGGCGCCGCCGATCAGAATGTCGTCGCCGCCGCCGCCATTCAGCGTGTCATTTCCTGCCCCGCCTTCGAGCACATTGGCGCCGTTGTTCCCGGTCAGGACATCGTTGAACGATGACCCGGTCAGATTCTCGACCGACACCAGCGTGTCGTTGCCAGCGCCGCCCGTGTTCTGCGCCGAGGTGGTGGTCAGGCTGACCGTGACAGCCGCTGTCGCGGAGGCATAGCTCGCTGTGTCGATGCCCGCTCCGCCATCCAGCGTATCGTTGCCGGCGCCGCCATCCAGAAGATCGTCGCCGTCTCCGCCTCGAAGCGTGTCGTTGCCTGCCCCGCCCGCGATCACGTTGTTGCCGCTGCTTCCGGTCAGCGTGTCGTTGAAGTTCGATCCCGAGAGGTTTTCCACGCTGACAAGCGTATCCCTGCCGGCGCCCCCGGTATTCTGCGAACCCGTCGTCGCGAGGCTGACCGTGACAGCCGAAGTCGCCGAGGCGTAGTTGGCGGTATCGATACCGGCGCCGCCATCCATCGTGTCGTTACCGGCGCCGCCGATCAGCGTGTCGTCGCCGTCGCCACCTCGCAGCGTGTCGTTTCCGGAGCCGCCATCGAGCACGTCGTGGCCGGCCCCGCCATCGAGGACGTTCGTGCCGGTATTGCCGACGAGCGTGTCGTCGAAATCGGAGCCCGTCAGGTCCTCTATCGTGGTCAACGTGTCCGTACCGGCGCCGCCCGTGTTCTGGGCCGAGGTGATCGCAAGGCTGACCGTCACGGCCGAGATCGCGGACGCGTAGCTCGCGCGGTCGGTACCGGATCCACCGATCAACGTATCGTTTCCCGCGCCGCCGATCAGCGTGTCATTGCCCGAGCCGCCATCCAGGCGGTCATTGCCGGTGCCGCCGTCCAGCTCGTTCGTGCCGGAGTTGCCCGTGAGGTTGTCATTGAAAGCCGAACCGATGAGATTCTCGATCGAAACCAGGGTGTCGTTGCCGGCGCCGACCGTATTCTGCGCCGAGGTCGTGGCGAGGTTGACCGTGACGGCCGAGGCCGCCGACGCATAGCTCGCCGTGTCGGTATTGTTTCCGCCATCGAGCCGGTCGTCTCCCAGGCCGCCGATCAGAACGTCGTTGCCGTTGCCGCCGGCGAGCACGTTGGCGCCGGCATCGCCCGTCAAGACGTCGTCGAACGCAGAGCCGGTGAGGTTTTCGATCGAGATCAGCGTGTCCGTCCCGGCTCCTGCGATCGCTTGCGGCCCGCCGATTGCCAGCGATACCGCCACGGCCGATGCGGACGACGCGTAGCTCGCGGTGTCCGTGCCGCTTCCGCCGTCCAACGTGTCGTCGCCCAGGCCGCCCGCGAGCGTATCGTTGCCCGCGCCGCCCTCGAGGACGTTGGCGCCGCCATCGCCGGTGAGCGTGTCGTTGGACGATGAGCCGATCAGGTTCTCGATCGAGATCAGCGTATCGCTGCCGCCGCCGCCCGTGTTCTGCTGTGTCGCCGTCGCCAGGTTGACCGTGACGGCCGACGTCGCCGAGGCGTAGCTTGCCGTGTCGATACTCGCGCCGCCGTCGAGCACGTCATTGCCGGCGCCGCCGATGAGCGTATCGCGTCCTTCGCCGCCGGTCAGGGTGTCGTTCCCGGAGCCGCCGTCGAGGATATCGTCGCCCGCGCCGCCATCCAGAGTATTGTTGGCGGTGCTGCCGGTCAGCGTGTCGCCGAAGGCAGAGCCGGTCAGGTTCTCGATTGCCGTCAGACGATCTGAGCCGGCGCCGCCCGTGTTCTGTGCAGTTGTGATCGCGAGGCTGACGGTGACCGCCGAGGCCGCCGAGGCGTAGGTCGCCGTGTCGGTGTTGTTGCCGCCATCCAGCGTGTCGTCGCCCAACCCTCCGTCGAGCACGTCATTGCCCGCGCCGCCCGTGAGGACGTTGCTGCCGGAGTCGCCGGTCAATAGGTCGTCGAACCCAGACCCCGTGACGTTTTCGATCGAGATCAGCGTGTCGTTGCCGGCGCCGCCGGTATCCTGCGGCCCAACGGCCGCGAGCGAAACCCTCACGGCCGACGCCGCCGACGCGTAGGTCGCCGTATCCGTGCCGTTTCCACCGTCGAGCACGTCGTCGCCGAGGCCGCCAGCGAGCGTATCGTTGCCGTCGCCGCCCTCGAGCCGATTGTCTCCGGTATTTCCCGTGAGCGTATCGTTGAAGACGGATCCGACGACATTCTCGATGGAGGTCAACGTGTCGCTGCCGCCGCCGCCCGTATTCTGTTGCGTCGTCGTCGCCAGATTGACGGTCACCGCCGATGTCGCCGACGCGTAGCTTGCCGTATCGACATCCGCTCCGCCGTCGAGGACGTCGTTTCCGGCGCCGCCGATCAGCGTGTCGCGACCGGTGCCGCCTCGCAGCGTGTCGTTGCCCGCGCCGCCATCGAGCACGTCGTCGCCGGCGCCGCCATCGACCGTGTCGTTTCCGGCATCGGTGGATGCGCGATCGTTGCCGGCGCCGCCGACAATGACGTCGGCGCTCGTGCCGGTGATTTGAATCGTATCGTCACCTGCGCCGCCATCCACCTGCGGCAGCGTGCGTCCGTTGGATGCGGCCTGGATTCTTATGGTGTCGTCGCCGGCACCGGACGAGACAATCCACTGATTCTCGAGAATTCCGCCGAGAAGGTCCGACTGCGCGCGAATGTCGATCGTATCCGCGCCGTCGCCGGTGATCACTTGCCCATCTTTGGCGTTGACGACCGTGACCGAAGATGGACCTCCATCGCCCAGGATCACTTCGGCATCGACGAAGTTGGTGATCCTCACATTGCGCGGCTGGTCGTCTTCGACGCGGACGTTCCGTATCGATCCCCAGAAGGAGTTCACGCTGATGTCGGGATTGCCCTGGGCGTCGAACGTGACGGTGACGTTGGAGGTTGGCAGGATGCCGAGTACGCCCAATGCCGAGCCGGTGAGCGTCTGCGTTGAATTGATCGCTCCGTTGAGTTCGTACGAGTCCGTCAGATTCTGAAGGCCGCTGGGCAGGATGGCATGGCTGAAAGTTATGCTCATGTCGCGATCGACAGACAGATTGAGCGGCACGGTGACCGATGTCGTGTCGCCGTTGCTCGATTCGGTTGCCGTGGCAGTGATTTGAAGCGGGAAATCGCCCCGGATACCGTCCGGCACGACAAGCTGGAGGCCCGCCAGCTCCGCTTGCGAAAGCGTCCACTCACCTCCGCCGCCGAGCGTGCCCGCGGAGAGGCTGGCTCCCGGCGGCAGGCCCGAAACCACGACGGTCAGCGATTCGGATCCATCGAGATCGCCCAAGGCCGCGGTGACGTTGAAGTCGATTGTGGCACCCGGCTGCGCCGTGAGGTTGTTCGCGGTAATACTCGGCGTGTCGGCAAGGGCCGTGACCGTCACCGGGATCTGAGCGGTCACCGTCGCGGTGTCGCCGCCGTCGGATTCGGTGGAGGTGGCGGTGACGGTGAGCGTGAACTCCGCGTCGCTGTCCGCGGGTGGCGTGATGGTGAGTCCCGTCAGCTGCGCCGGGGTCAGCGACCAGGTACCGCCGCCGAGGTCCGTCCCCGCCGACAGCACCGCGCCCGCAGGCACGCCGCCGATGGTGATCGCGAGGCTCTCCGAGCCGTCGACGTCGCCGAGCGCCGCATTGATGTTCAACGCAATTGCGCTGTCCTCGGTACCCGAAGCGGGCGCCACGGCGAGGCTCGGCGCATCGGCGTCGGCCGTCACCGTCACCGGGATTTGCGCGGTGACCGTCGCGGTGTCGCCGCCATTGGTCTCCGTCGTGGTCGCCGTGACCGTGAGCGAGAACTCCGCGTCGCTGTCCGCGGGCGGGGTGATGGTGAGTCCTGTCAGCTGCGCCGGAGTCAGCGACCATGTGCCGCCGCCGAGATCCGTGCCGGCCGACAGCACCGCGCCCGCAGGCACGCCGCCGATGGTGATCGCGAGGCTCTCCGAGCCGTCGACGTCGCCGAGCGCCGCGGTGATGTCCAGCGCGATGGCGCCATCCTCGGCGCCCGATGCCGCCGTGACCGTGA
>CAYZSG010000015.1:0-42787 GCA_964481045.1 uncultured Candidatus Odyssella sp.
GAATACGGGCTTTCGCGCGCCGGCACGGAATTCGGCGGCTATCCGCAGGTGTCGGGCGTGACAGTGGTATTCGATCCCGCGAAGCCCGCGGGGCAGCGCATCGAAAGCGTGCTCGTCGGCGGGGCGCCGCTCGAGACGGATCGCACCTACCGCCTCGCGGTCAACGACTTCCTCGCCGCCGGCGGCGACGGCTATGCGATGCTGCCCGGCCTGAAGCGCATCGTCGACACGAATGCCGGCCCGCTGATGGCCGGCGTCGTCATCGAATACGTCAAACAGAAGGGCAAAGTGGCCGCGCGCGTCGAAGGCCGCATCACCGCGAAATAGCCATGCCGGACATCGCGATCACGCCCGAGCGCCCCGACACCGCCGACGCGATGCGGCTGATCGAGGAACTCGAGGCCTCGCTGAGTGCTCTCTACGTGGTGGAGAGCCGGCACGGCTACAGCGTCGAGAAGCTGATCCGCGAGGGCGTGCATTTCTTCGTGGCGCGCGTGGAAGGCAAGCCCGCGGCCTGCGGCGGCATCCAGTTCTATCCGGGCTTCGGCGAACTGAAGCGCATGTTCGTGCGCGACGCCTGGCGCGGCCGCGGCCTCGGCCATCACATGCTCGAACACCTCGCGGCGCACGCGCGCGAAAATGGCTGCGCGGTTCTGCGGCTCGAAACCGGCATCCACCAGCATGCAGCGATCAGGCTCTACGAGCGCTGGGGCTTCCGGCGCATCGAAGCGTTTGCGCCCTATACGCCGGACCCGGTGAGTATCTTCTACGAGAGGCGGATCTGAGGACGACTGCGCGCCCGTTTCCCGCGAAAAAAGTAGGGGCGGGTTTCTAACCCGCCCCTACGACGCGTGTACTCGTGCGCTGCTGAACGACTAGACGCCGTTGGCCTTGAACCAGTCGAGCATGCGCTTCCAGCCGTCCTTGGCGTCGGCTTCGCGATAGGTGCCGCGGAAGTCGGCGTTGAAGCCGTGCGGCGCGTCCGCATAGACCTTGAACTCGGCCTTCTTGCCGGCCTTCTTGAGCTCCGATTCCATCATCTCGACGTCGGCGACCGGAATGCCTTGGTCCTTGCCGCCATACAGGCCGAGCACCGGAGCCTTCATGGCCGCGGCGAGATCGATCGGATTCTTGGGCGTCATCGCGTTGCTCGAGCCGGTGATGCGGCCATACCAGGCCACGCCGGCCTTGAGCTTCGGCTGGTGCGCGGCGTAAAGCCACACGGCCCGCCCGCCCCAACAGAAACCGGTGATCCCGACCCGGTCGGCATTGCCCTTGTTCTTGCCGGCCCACTCCATCGTGGCATCGAGATCGCTCATCACCTGCGCGTCCGGCACCTTCGCGACGATCTCGGAGATCAGCTTCGGGATCTCCTGCATCGTGTATTTCCGCGGATCGCCCTGGCGGGCATAGAGCTCGGGCGCCACGGCGAGATAGCCCGCCTTGCCGAGACGGCGGCAAAGGTCCTGGATGTGCTCGTGCACGCCGAAGACTTCCTGCACGACCAGCACGACCGGGAAATTGCTGCCCTGCGCCGGCATCGCGGCGTAGCCCGGGATGTCGCCGTTCGGGGTCGGGATCTTGATTTCCTTGGCGTCGAGGCCGGCCGTGTCGGTCTTGATCACGGTCTGCGCGGCGACGGGGCCGGCCGCCGCGGCGAAGCCGGTGGCGATGGAGGTGACGACGAAGCCGCGCCGCGAGAGCGGCGCATCGGGCACCAGGCTGACGTGATCGGCCCTGGCGTCGGAAATGCGATCCATGTTTTTGGTCCTCTCGTTTTTGAACAACATGCGTGGGGAGATAACACGGTATCCGCGCCGTTCTTCCCCGAAAAGCGCGCGGAGCATGCCCGCGCCTTGCGGGGCGTGACCAGAGGCTCACGAATATGTTATCGACGCCCCGGCAAGAGCCGAGCTTCCGCCGCATCGCGCGGCGCGCGATTCGGCCGCGGTTTTCTTTCATCGATGGTATTCACACGGTAACCGGAGCGAAATGTTGCGCCGCATTGCAGCGCTTTTCCTCGTCGCGACCTTCGGCACGGCTGCGCTCGCACAGGAGCCCGCGGCGCCAACGCCGATTGCTGTCTTCTCGCAGACCGTGCCGCTCGATCCGCGCGACCCCGCCGCGCATCAGGCCGGCGAGCTCGACTATCGCGGCGGCATCGCGTTGCGCTCGACCGATCCGCGCTTTGGCGGGTTCTCCGGCCTTCACGTCAGCAGCGACGGCGCCACGCTGCTGGCCATTTCCGACCGCGGCGCGTGGCTCCGGCTGCGTCTCCGCTACGACAAGGACGGGCGGCTGGCCGGCGCGGGACAGGGGGAAATGGGCGCGCTGATCGGCGAGGACGGAAAGCCGCTCACCGGCGAAAGCCGCGATGCCGAGGCGCTCGCCGTGCTGCCCGACGGCGGAATGCTCGTGGCGTTCGAGCGGCGGCATCGCATCCTGCACTATCCCGAGGCCTCGCCGCCGTTCAGCAAGCCCCCGGTCCTGTTTTCCGCGCCTGAAGGGCTCGAAGAAGCGCCTTCCAACGGCGGCCTCGAGGCGCTGACCCATGTGGGGCGCGGCTTCCTCGTCGGCATTGCCGAGCGCATGACCGCGGGCGGCGGCGCCCTCGCCGCGTGGGTCGGCCGCGGCGGCGTGTGGGAGCCGTTCGGCTATGTGCGCAAGCCCGGCTTCCGCGTGACCGCGGCGGGGCTCCTGCCGGCCGGCGACCTGCTCGTGATCGAGCACCGCTACAGCGCCGCCTCGGGCAGCGTCGCGCGCTTCGTGCGCGTGCCGCGCAACGCGATCATGCCGCGCCGCCGCGTCGAGGGCCGCACGCTGGCCGAGCTCGCGCCGCCGCTGACGACGGAGAACTTCGAGGGCGTCGCGATCCGCCGCGGCACGGGGCCCGAGGCGCTGATCTACGTGATGTCGGACGACAACTTCAATCCGCTGCAGCGCACGCTGCTGATGATGTTCGCGGTGCGAGAGGAACTGCCGGCGCCTCAACCGCCGCCGCAGTAGCGCCGCGCCGGAAGCCGCAGCGAAAAAAGCCCGCCTCGCGGCGGGCTCTTCCGTGATACTTCCGATCGCGCGCCGATGTCAGGCCGCGATCGCTTTCCGGATCTCCGCCGCGCAGGTTTCGAGCGCCTTCTCGAGGCGCGGGCGGCAATCGATGCTCTTCGGCGTGATCCCGACCTCGACGATCGAGCCCGCGCCGGCGCCGCGCACGAACACCGGATAGAAATGTCCGTAGGTCATGCCGTGCATCGGGGACGCGAGCACGACGACGCGGCGGCCCGCATCCACGTCGTGCGGTTTCACCTTGCCGAACTTGAGTTGGGCGAGCTTCACGAACACCGCATCCGGCGCCAGCGCCGTTTCCATACGGACTCGGCGCTCGGGCAGCTCGACCGTTTTCGCCGGCGCCTTGGCCGACTCGGCCAGCAGGATCGGGATGAGGACGAGCATCACGACCGTGAAGCCGAGCCCCCCGGTCACTCCGGCGGCCAATGCTACGGCCAACGCGAAACTGATGACGAGCGCGGCCAGATGGCCGCGCGGCATGTCTTTGGTTACCAGCATGGTCCTGTCCTTTCCGATTCGAGTGGTCCTGCTCCACACTGTCGGAAGGTGACAGAAGCCCCGCGGCCTCGCGATGATCGGGGTCACAGCGCGGCGATTGGAGCGGCCGCCCCAGCCGGTCACGAAAAAGCCCGCCTTGCGGCGGGCTATTCGTTAACCCGTATCGGGGCCGAATTAGGCGGCGGCGGCCGCGCGCTTTTCCTTCGCGCGCTCGACCCGGCGCTTCAGGCGGCGCGCCTCGGCCGAAAGCTTCGCATCGGGCGTGTCGGTCAGAAAGGCGTCGATACCACCATTGTGCTCGACCGTGCGCAGGCCCGCGGTCGAGATGCGCAGCTTGATCGGCAGGTTGAGGCTGTCGCTCCACAGCGAAGCCACCTGGAGGTTGGGCAGGAAACGGCGCTTCGTGCGGCGCTTCGAGTGGCTGACATTGTGCCCGACAAGCGGATCCTTGCCGGTGATGATGCAACGGCGGGCCATGGCCTCGCTCCTTAAGCTCTTGAATTCTCGCTGAAAACGGTTTGCCGGGCGAAGCGGCCCGGCAGCAGCCGCGTTCATAGGCGATGCCTGCCGCCCGCGTCAAGCGGCGCCCTGCCGCGCCCGACAGGCCGCGCGCGACCGGATCCCGGCGCTTCATTTACTGCACTGGCGGCCCGGCTGCGAGCGGTCTATCGGCGGCGTCAATGTCGGCGGTGTGACGCCTGTCACCAGCACCGCAGAAAATCCGCCCGCCCGCCGGATTGATCGACGGTGGCGCCCGGTATTGAATGTGGCGCTGAAGGGATCTCCGCCGCGCGATGAGCGAAAGCACGCCTGTCAAGAAGGGTTCGTCCTTCCTGCGCCAGACGTTGCGGCGCTGCCGGCAGGCGGTGCTCGCGATGGGCGTGTTCACGTTCGGCATCAACCTCTTGATGCTGACGGCCTCTCTCTACTCGCTCCAGCTTTTCGACCGCGTGCTGACGAGCCGCAGCGTTAGCACGCTCATCTATCTCTCCGTGCTGGCGCTCGTCGCGTTCATCATCCTCTGGTTCATCGAATTCGCGCGCGGCCAGGTGGCCTCGGCCGTGGGCACCTGGTTCGAAGAGCGCGTGGGCCCGCGCGTGTTCGCGGCCTCGGTGGCCGGACAGGCCCCGATCCAGGCCGGCCCGGCCGCCGCCCAGCCGCTGCGCGACGTGGCGCTGCTGCGCGGCTTCTTCGTGGGCCCGCACCTGTTCCCGATCTTCGACGCGCCATTCGCGCCAGTGATGCTGATCGTGCTGTTCCTGCTGCACCCGCTGCTCGGCATCATCGCGATCCTGGGCGCGGCGATGCTCGGCGTGCTCGCCTTCGCCACCGACGCGATGACCAAAACGGCGCAGGAGCGCGCCAACGTGCTGACCGGCGAGGGCCTCTACGACGCCGACGTGGCGGTGCGCAACGCCGACTCTATCCGGGCGATGGGGCTGATGCCGCAGATTTCCGCCCGTTGGGGCGAGCGCAACATCCTGGCGATGAACTACGTGCGCCATGCCAGCACGCGGTCGAATTTCCTGGGATCGCTCTCGCGCGCAGTGCGCCAGATACTGCAAGTGGCGATCCTGGCCGCCGGCGCGTGGCTGGCCCTGAAGGGCGAGCTTTCCTCGGGCGCCCTCGTCGCCAGCACGATCCTGGTCGCGCGCGCGCTGGCGCCGGTCGAGATGGCGGTGGGCGGGTGGCGCCACGCGGTGGCGGCGCGCGCCGCCTACCGGCGCCTCGGCCAGTTCCTGGAAGTGGCCGAGCCGCGCGGCACCGATGCGCGCGCGATGAAGCCCAGGGGGCGCGTCACGGTCGAAGACGTGATCATGCTCCACCCCGGCCAGCGCGAGCCGACCCTGCGCGGCATATCCTTCGCGCTCGAGCCCGGCGAGAGCCTCGCGATCCGCGGCCCCTCCGGCTCGGGCAAGACGACTCTCGCGCGCGTCCTCGTCGGCGCGGTCAAGCCCTCGGCCGGCACGGTGCGGTTCGACGGCATCGACCTTTCCACCTGGGACCCGTCCGACAAGGGCGCCAACATCGGCTACGTGCCGCAGGCGGTGGAGCTGTTCCGCGGCACGATCGAGGAGAACATCGCGCGGCTGCGCGTGACGGTGCCGCAGCAGGTGCTGCGCGCGGCCGAGCTGGCGCGCGCGCACGAGTTCATCCAGGCGCTGCCGCGCGCGTATCAGACGCCGATCGGCGAAGGCGGCCAGGGCCTTTCGGGCGGTCAGAGCCAGCGCATCGGCCTCGCCCGCGCGCTGTTCGGCGGGCCGAAATTCGTGGTCATGGACGAGCCCAACGCGCATCTCGACCGCCAGGGTGAGCGCGCGTTCATGGAGACGCTGCACGAGCTCAAAAAAGAAGGCGTCACCGTCATCGTCATCACCCACCGGTCGAACCTGCTCGACCACGTGGACAAGGTGCTGCTGATGCACGAGGGGCGTATCGCGATGTTCGGACCGCGCAAGGAAGTGCTCGCCCGGCTCGAGGAATCGCGCTTGCGGCAGGTGCAGTTGGCGCAGCAAGGAGGCGTGCGTGGCTAAGACCGACCGCGAGCCTTTCACCGTCGTCGCCAATCCGATGAGCGAGCGCCCGCCGGCGCGGCGCTGGATCCGCTGGGGCTACATCGTGCTCGGCGGCTTCGTTGGCGCGGTCGTGCTCTGGGGCACGCTGGCGCCGCTCGAGAGCGCCGCGATCGCGATCGGCTCGGTGAGCCTCGACACGAACCGCAAGACGGTCCAGCACCTCGAAGGCGGCATCGTCGAGAAGCTGCTGGTGAAGGAGGCGCAGGCGGTCGAGAAGGACGAGATCCTGATCCAGCTCGACACGACGCAGCCGCGCGGTCGCATCGCGCTGCTCGCCGCGAAGATCAAATCGGCCGAGGCCCAGCTCCGGCTGTTGCGATCCGAGATCGACACGGTCGAGGGACTGCTGAAGAAAGGCCTCGCGCAGCGGCCACGCCTGCTTGCGTTGCAGCGCCGCGAGGCCGAGCTCGTCGGCGAGCTCGGCGAGAATCAGGCGCAGATGCGCGTGGCCGAGGACGCGATCGCGCGCGCGACGATCAAGGCGCCGGTCTCGGGCGTCGTCATTGAGCTCAAGATCCACACCACCGGCGGCGTGATCAAGGCGGGCGAGCCGCTGATGGCGATCGTGCCGCGCGACGAGCCGCTCACGATCGAGGCGCAGATCGAGCCCAACGACATCGACGTGGTGCGCCCCGGCCTCGCCGCGCATGTACGCCTCACGCCCTACAACGTGCGCTTCGCGCCGCCGATGCCGGGCAAGGTCGTGCACGTCTCGGCCGACCGCTTCACCGACCAGAAGTCCGGCGCCAACTACTACATGGCACGCATCGCGCTGACGAAGAAGCCGAGCGACATCGACCCGCAGATCAAGCTCTATCCGGGCATGCCGGCCGAGGTCATCATCGTGACCGGCGAGCGCACGATGTTCGACTATCTCGCCGCGCCGATCACCCGTAGTTTCCGAAAGGCGTTCCGCGAGGATTGAGTCAGCGCCGCTTCGGCCCTGCAAGGAACGCCTCGATCGCGCGATCGGCCGCGGCGCCCGGCGTCATGCGGCCGTCGGCGACGGCGGCTTCGAGCTTCTTCAGCTCCGCGCGCACGCCTTCGTGCTCGCGCAGCGCGGCAAGCAGCGCTTCGGAAATCTCGCTCCACATCCACGCGCGCGCCTGCTCGCCGCGGCGGCGGGCGAGCGCGTCGGCCTTCGCGAGCGCGGCGCGGTAGCGGCCAACGGCGTCCCACACTTCGGCGATGCCTTTGCCCGTGACGGCGGAGCTCATCATCACCGACGGCGTCCAGCCCGGCGCGGACGGGCGCAAGAGGCGCAGCGCATGCTGGTATTCGGATTGCGTGCGGCCCGCCGCCGGCATCAGGTCGCCATCGGCTTTCGTCACCACCATGAGGTCGGCCAATTCGACGATGCCGCGCTTGATGCCCTGCAACTCGTCGCCGCCGGCCGGCGGCAGCAAGAGCAGGAACATGTCGACCATCTCGGCCACCGCCGTCTCGGACTGGCCGACGCCGACCGTCTCGACGATGATCACGTCGAAGCCCGCGGCCTCGGCGACGAGCATCGCTTCGCGCGTGCGCCGCGCGACGCCGCCGAGCGTCGTGCCCGCCGGCGAGGGCCGGATGAATGCCGCCTCGCTGCGCGCCAATTGCTCCATGCGCGTCTTGTCGCCGAGGATCGAGCCGCCGCCGCGCTTGGAGCTCGGGTCGATCGCCAGCACCGCGATGCGGTGGCCTTCCCCGATCACGTGCAGGCCGAACGCCTCGATGAACGTGGATTTGCCGACGCCGGGCACGCCGGTGATGCCGAGGCGGATCGACCGGCCGGTGAGCGGCAACAGCGCGGCGAGCAGCGCATTGGCCTCCGCGCGATGATCGGCGCGTGTCGATTCCACCAGCGTGATCGCCCGCGCGAGCGCGCGTCGGTCGCCGCCGCGCAGCCCGCTGGCGAGCGCGGCGACTTTGTCGTCCTTGGCGGCGGCTTGCGGACGCGTCACGTCACACTGTCCCTCATGGCGTAAGCAGCCAATCAGATTTGTTGCAGTGGTGAAAGGCCTCGCCATCGTAGGGGTGCGCTGCGCGCGCCCTTCTGACGCACACACCAAGCTCGCCGCCGGCTCACACGGGCGACGTCGGCGGCAATTCCGAGTCTGCGTCGAGAGGGCGCGCGCAGCGCGCCCCTACGCTTCCCCCATCCAATCCACGCACCGCTGCATCTCGGCGTGCATGCGGTCCGCGGGGAAATGGAAAGCGGCGGCCGTGGCCGGGCAGGATCCATTCGAAGCGATGCGCCGCCAGCCGCGCCATCGAGCGGCGCAACTCCTGCCAATCGTGCCAGCAGGCGTCGCGGAATGCGTAGATGTGCCCGCGCTCGGCGCTCCACGCGACGTGGTCGCCGGAGAACAGGAACGTGTCGTCCGCGAGCAGGCAGGCCGAGCCGCGCGTGTGCCCCGGCACCGGGATCGCGATGAGGCCCGGCGCGAGCGGCATCGGCGCGGTGCCGGCGAGCTTGATCTCCACGTCGCGCGTGCCGCGCGCGACATCGGCTTCGTGCAGGATTCGCTCGCAGCCGAAATGCGCGCGGAAGCGCGCGTGGTCGGCGACGTCGTCCTGGTGCGTGAGGAACATGCGCTTGACGCCGCCCATGCGCTCGAGCGCTTCGACGACCGGCGCGGTGAAGCGCGGCGAGTCGACGAGCACGTTGCCGTCGGGCCGCCGCACGAGGTAGCTCGCGGCGCCGAAGCTCGCCTCGGCGTGATAGCCAAGATGATAAACTTCGCCCGCGATGCGCTCGGGAAACGCGGCGCGCGCGGCGGCAAGATCGCGCTTCTCTTCCGTGCCGATGGCGCCCACCGGGCAGGCCAGCAGCGCCATTTCGGCCCTGAGCCGCGCCGTGTCATCGCCGGGCTGGCGATGCACGCGTGAATGGCCGTCGCCCCCGTCGTCGAACACCGCAGGCGCCAGCCAGTTGCAGGTGTCGCAATCGATGCAGCCGGCGTCGACGAAGAACGGCCCGGGCGCATTTCCGGCGAGGCGTCGTGCGGGATCGGCCATGCGCTCTCCTGGACTCGTCCGATGCCAGTACTAGATAGGCGGCGAAGGGAATCCGGCAACGGCGCCGGGCGGGCTTGCGGGCGGCATGGTGAAATAATCCGTAACAATCGGCGCGCGTGCTCGCCTTGAAGTTGCCACGCCGGCAGGCTGGTATTCACGCCGCGAACGAGCCCCGAGCCAACGGGGCGATGGGGCGGGAACGAGCCGGGAGCCGTCCGAGGCGGACAGCGCGCGCCAACGCGCGCAATGCGGCGTCGTTTGCGGGAGCGGGCGAGAGGAGCGAAGCATGGCACAGGGTCGAGCGGGCCTGGACGCGCACCAGGAGCTGGTTCCGCTGTTCGCGACGCGCGCGGAGATCGCGGAGCTGCGCGAGAAGGTGATGAGCCTGCAAACGCTCGTGCGCGCGCTCGCCGCGAAGCAGGGCGCCGATCCGGCGGCGCTCGAGAACTGGGCGCTGTGCATGGGCCAGTTCAATTCCGAGCCCGGCCGCGCGCTCGCGACGGCGCAAGGCGTGGCTTTGAGCCTTGCCCGGCCCGCGCCCGAGCCGGCGCCTGCCTTCGTGCCACAGAGGCCCAACGACGCCGCCTGAAGCCGCGTCAGAGCTCCTGCGTGCGCAGCGCCCAGGCGCGCCGCCATTTGCCCGCGATATCGGCGTCGAACAGCAGATCCGCGCCGCCGGGGATCACCGCCCAGCCCTTCATCTCGAGCTCGCGCTCGAGCTGGCCCGCCGCCCAGCCGGCGTAGCCGACGGCGACGATGAAGCGCCGCGGGCCGCGCCCGGCCGCGATGTCGCCCAAGGCGTCTTTCGGCACCGACAGCGCCACGCCGGGCGCCACCGCGACCGTCGACGCGGTCTTGTACTCGTCCGTGTGCAGCAGCATCACGTGATCGACCTGCACCGGCCCGCCCCAATGCAGATCGAGCGCCATGTCGCCGGGCGCCTCGGCGGGCGGCACGCCGAACGCCCGCATCACGTCGGCCATAGGGCGCGTGGCACCGGGGCGGTTGACGACGATGCCGACGGCGCCATCGGCCGAGTGCGCGATCACATAGATGACCGTTTCCGCGAAGCGCCCGTCGGGCATCGCCGGATCGGCCACGAGGAACTTCCCCTTGAGTGACGTCGCGGGCGCTTCCTGCGCCTCAGCCGCGGAAACGCAGAACAGAAGGACGAGTGCCAGGATTTGCGCAAGACCGCGCATGCCCACAATTCCGATCGGCCGATGCGATGCGCGCAGCCTAGACCGTGCGCACGCCCTCGGGAAATAGAATCAGGCGCCCGGCCCGAGCGGCTGGCCGTAGCTGAATTCGACAGCGTTGCCGTCGGGATCGGCGATGCCGCAATAGTAGCCGACCGGATAGGGCTCTTCGCGCGGCGGCCAGACGAGGCAGCCGGCCTGCCGCCCGCGCTCGGCGACGGCATCCACCGCGGCGCGCGACTCGAGCGCGAAGCCCAGATGGCTGTAGTCGCGTTCCGCGCGCGGCCCGCGCTCGGGTCCGCCCGAAACGAGCACGAAGATCATCTCCTTCTCGCGGCCCGGCTCGGCGAGCCAGGCGACGGCGGCGCCGGTGGCGGCATCGCGCCGTTCGTGCACCGGTACGAGGCCGCAGAAGTCGCGGTAGAAGGCCACGCTCTTCGCGAAATCGCGGCAATGCAGCGCCACATGCGTGAGCACCGGCCGCGTCATGGCGCTACCGCACCTCGACGGCCACGAACCTCTCGGCCGTCTCCATCGGGGACGCGGCGGCGGCAAGCTCGGGCACGTCCTTCGCGCCCTCGCCATGCGCCGCTTCCTGCTGGCGGCGCCAGAGCGCGGCATAGACGCCGTCGCTGGCGAGCAGTTCGCCGTGCCGGCCGCGTTCGACGATGCGGCCCTTGTCGAGCACGATGATCTCGTCGGCGTCGATGATCGTCGAGAGCCGGTGCGCGATCACGAGCGTCGTGCGGTCGGCCGACACTTCGCGGAGATTCGACTGGATCTCCTTCTCGGTATGCGTGTCGAGCGCCGAGGTGGCCTCGTCGAAGATCAGGATGCGCGGGCTCTTGAGGATCGTGCGCGCGATTGCGACGCGCTGCTTCTCGGCGCCCGAGAGCTTCAAGCCGCGCTCGCCAACCATCGCCTCGTATCCGTCGGGCAGGTTGGCGATGAAGTGATGGAGGTGCGCGAGCCGCGCCGCCTCCTCCACCTCCTCGCGAGTTGCGCCGGGGCGGCCATAGGCGATGTTGTAATAAAGCGTGTCGTTGAACAGCACCGTGTCCTGCGGAACGATGCCGATCGCGTTGCGCAGGCTGGCCTGCGTCACGTCGCGGATGTCCTGCCCGTCGATGCGGACCGCGCCGCCTTCCACGTCGTAGAAGCGGAACAGGATGCGCGAAATCGTCGACTTGCCGGCGCCGCTGGGGCCGACGATGGCCACCGTCTTCCCGGCGGGCACCCTGAACGAAACCTCGTGCAGGATCGAGCGACGCTCCTCGTAGCGGAACTTCACGCGGTCGAACACGACCTCGCCGCCGGCGGCCGCGAGCGGCGGCGCGCCCGGCTTGTCCTGAATCTCGCGATGGACGCGCAGCAGGCTGAACATCGATTCCATGTCCACCAGCGCCTGCTTCACCTCGCGATACATGAAGCCCAGCATGTTGAGCGGCTGGTAGAGCTGGAGCAGGTAGGCGTTCACGAGCACGAATTCGCCGACCGTCATCGTGCCGGCGACGACGCCGATGCCGGCGCGATACATGACCAGCGTGAGGCCGACCGCGATGATGAAGCCCTGCCCGACGTTGAGCAGCGACAGGCTCTGGTCCGAGAGCACGGCGGCGCGCTCGTAGCGGCGCATCGCCTTGTCGAAGCGGTTGGCCTCGTGCTCCTCGTTGCCGAAATACTTGACCGTTTCGTAGTTGAGCAGGCTGTCGATCGCCTTCGTGCTGGCGTCGCTGTCGCTCTCGTTGAGCTGGCGGCGATACTTGATGCGCCACTCGGTGACGGCGACCGTGTAGGCGGCATAGACCGCGACCGTGACCAGCACGATGAACGCGAACCAGAAATCGAGCAGCGCCCACAGCACGGCGGTGACGAGCAGGATCTCGACGATGGTCGGGAAGATCGTGAACAGCGTCCACGAGAGCAGGTTCTCGATGCCCTTCGTGCCGCGCTCGATCGCCCGCGAGAGGCCGCCCGTCTGCCGCTCGAGGTGATAGCGCAGCGAGAGCGCGTGCAGATGCCGGAACGTGCGCAGCGCGAGCAGGCGCATCGAGCGGTGACCGACCTTGGCGAAGATCGCATCGCGCAGCTCCGCGAAGGCCACGCCGAACACGCGCGCGGCGCCATAGGCGAGCAGCACCGCGATCGGCACCGCGGCGACGGCCGCGCCGCCGGCGGGCGTCAGCGCATCCACCGCCTCCTTGAACAGGATCGGCACGTAGACGACGGTGATCTTGGCCAGCACGAGGCAGGCCATCGCCGCCACGACGCGGATGCGCAGCTCCAGCCAATCTTCGGCGGGCGCCTTCGGCCAGAGATAGGGCAGCAGCGTCGCGAGCGCGCGCCGGCCGTAGCCCGGCTCGGGGCCTTTTTCCTTCTTGGCGTCGGTTTTCGGGGGAGGCGTCATATGCGTCGTAACCTAGCGCGAAAACATCCATCGGCAAGGGCGGCCGCGCGTCGCGCACTGTCGGTGTGACGCAGCGCACAAGGAAACGGATCACAGGCGCGCGGCTTTTCTCGCGCGCCGTGACCGGCCGCACTGAGACGGGACCGCCTGACTGATATCCTGAGCGTCAATTCATCTTCTCTCTGACAGGAGCGCGGAATGGCCAGAATCAAGGGCGGTCACGGTAACGACACGCTGAACGGGACCAGTGGCGACGACTTCATGAGCGGCATGTACGGCAACGACGTCATCAAGGGCGGTGCCGGCAACGACCTCATTTACGGCTACGACCAGGGCGTCTATGGCGGCCCGGACGACCACGACCGCCTCTCCGGCGGCGACGGCGACGACACGATCTACGGCGGCTACGGGCAGGACACGATCAACGGCGATGCCGGCAACGACGCGCTCTACGGTGAGACCGACAACGACACGATGAACGGCGGCGCCGGCCACGACTACGTCGATGGCGGTTCGGGCGACGACGTGCTGATGGGCGACGACCTCGCCGGAACCGGCGGCCATCACGGCCCGGGCATGTTCTTCAAGGACAGCCTCGTGGGCGGCAACGACGTGCTGCTCGGCGGCAGCGGCAACGACAAGATGTACGGCATGGCCGGAATCGACTCGCTCTACGGCCAGGACGGCAACGACATGATGCAGGGCGGCCGCGGCAACGACTACCTCAACGGCGGCACCGGCAATGACGAGCTCTACGGCATGAGCGACAACGACACGCTCGACGGCGGCGCCGGCGTGGACATGCTCGACGGCGGCAGCGGCGACGACTTTCTCTACGGCGACGCGGACAACGACACGCTCATCGGCCAGCTCGGCAACGACCGCCTCGACGGCGGTGACGGCATCGACGTCCTCAACGGCGGCGACGGCGTTGACATCCTGCTCGGCCGGGCGGGCCACGACTTCCTCGCCGGCGGCCTCGGTGCCGACACGCACACGGGCGGCACCGGCGCGGACACGTTCCAGTTCCTCGCGTCGGATCTGGTGACGTACAGCCACCCCTACCTCTACGGCCGCACCTATCAGTCCGTGGAGACGGACCGCGTCACCGACTTCAACGCCGCGGAAGGCGACCGCATCGACCTCACCTCGCTGATGAGCAAGGCCACCAACTTCCAGGGCACGACGGCGGCCCAGGCGATGAGTCAGGGCTACCTCTACTTCGTGCAGCAGGGCGCCAACACGCTGGTGATGCTCGACCGCAACGGCGCCGGCGCCGACATGGCCGGCATCGGCGACATCAGGGTCGCGGAGCTTTCGAACGTGAACGCGAGCACGCTGGTGCCCGAGAGCTTCCTCGTCGGCCCCGGCACGCTGCCGACCAGTACGGGCGGCCTCGACAGCACGCTGCAGCTACAGCTCTACTACTTCTAGCCAGGCTTGGGGCGGGGCGCGCGAACGCCCCGCCCTTTCGTGCTACGCTCGCCCGAGGAACGGGTCCGCCACCGCGCCCGTAAGCAGCCATGACACCGGGGCGAATGCGATGAAGCGGGGACTTTTGGCACTATCGTTGCTCGCGGCCGCGGTGCCGGCCAGCGCCGCCGAGCCCGCGCCGCCCGCGAAGCAACTCGACGCAGAATACGTCATCACGTGGCTTGGCCTGCCGGTCTATTCGGGTAGGTTCGCAATCGTATGGAACGGCGAGCGCTATCGCGTGCGCTTCCAGGCCGAGGCCGAGGGGATCGCGCGCCTCGCCAACAGCACGACGATCGCGTGGGAGGCGAGCGGCCGGCTCGCCAAGGGCCGCGTGCAGCCCGAGCGCTTCGAGCAGGCGAACACGTTCCGGCGCCAGACGCGGCGCATCACGCTGGCTTACGCGGCCAAGGGTCCGCCATCCGTCGCGATCGTGCCGCCCGAGAGCCCCGGCAAGCGCCCGCCGGTGCCGGACGGCCTCAAGGCGGCGACGCTCGACCCGCTCTCCGCCACCTTCGCCGCGTTCGCGATGTCGGCCGATGTCAAAGGCTGTGGCTACGCCGCCCAGGTGTTCGAGGGGTTGCGCCGCACCGATGTGCGGCTCGCGCATGCCGGCAGCGAGCGCACGCCGACCTCGCGCGGCGCCGGACTCGAGCAACAGGCGTTCGTCTGCGAATTGCACGCCAAGCGCCTGGCCGGCTACGAGGAGAAGCATTTCCGCCAGAATCCCGAGCCGCTGCCACCGGCCACGCTGTGGGTCGCCCGGCACGCGGGCGCGGGCCTTTGGCTGCCGGCGCAGCTTCGTTTCGAATCGCAGTTCGGCCCGATCTACGCGCGCCTGACGCGAGTGAGGCTGAGCACGCCGTAGGGGCGCCCCCTCCCGCCCCTACAGCGGTTTCGTGCCCTCGTGCAGCGCGACGATGCCGAGCGTCATGTTGCTGTAGCGCACGTCGCGGAAGCCGAAGCCTTCCATCTCGCGGCAGAAGTCGCGCTGCGTCGGGAATTCGTGGATGCCGCGCACGAGATAGTCGTAGGCGCTCGCGTCGCCGCCGGTCGCGATGCGCGCGATGACCGGCAGGCACCAGCGCATATAGGCGAGATAGAGCGCGTGCAGCGGCGCGAACGGAATGCGTGCCGCCTCGAGGCAGAAGAACGTGCCACCCGGCTTCAACACGCGGAACGCCTCGGCGAGCACGCGCCGCCGGTCGCAGATCTTCATGCCGAACGAGATCGAGAAGAGATCGACCGACGCTGCCGGAAAGGCTTCGAGCGCATAGACATCGGCGACCGCGATCTTCACCGCATCGCCGTGGCCGGCGAGTTTGCGCCGCGCGATGGCCAGCATCTCGGGGCAGAGATCGGTGACCCAGAGCGTGCGCGCGGCGGCGCCGTCGCCGAGGCGCCGCAGCACGCGCAGCGGAATGTCGCCGGTGCCGCTCGCCGCGTCGAGCACCACGGCGCCCGGATGCGCCGCGATCGCCCGCGCCATCGCCGATTTCCAAAGCCGGTGGATGCGGAGGCTGAACAGATCGCAGAGCCGGTCGTAGCGCGCGGCGATGCGCGCGAACACGTTGTCGCGTGCCGGATCGAACGACGCGGCGTTGGCGCGCGAACCTTGCGTTGCCTCGGTCATGGACCCCCTCCCCCGAGGGCGGACGATAGCACGCTTGCGCCGGGCGGCCGCACCGGACGATCATGCACGGCCAGGCGGGCGAGGGGCGCATGACCGAGAAGAAGGCCAAATCGCGCAAGATCGGAGCGCGCACGCAGCTCCGCCAGCCGAGCCAGCCGGTGGCCGAGATCATCGCGCGCGGCCTGCCCAAGGCGAAGAAGAAGCTGCGCGTGATCGTGCTCGGCGCCGGCATGGCGGGGCTCGCCGCCGCCTACGAATTGCTGCGCGCGGGCCACGACCCGATCCTGCTCGAGGCGCGCCCGCGTGTCGGCGGCCGCATCTACACCTTGCGCGATCCGTTCGCGCACGGCCTCCACGCAGAAGTGGGCGCGATGCGCATCCCGCGCTCGCACGATCTCACCATGGCCTATGTGAACGCGTTCAAGCTCGAGACGATGCCGTTCACGATGGGCAACCCCAAGGCCTACTACCACATCGGCGGCGTGCGCCGGCGCATCGCCGAGACCGATTTCGACGCGCTCGGCTTCGATCTCGCGCCGCACGAGCGCGGCAGGACCTATGCCGAGCTGTGGGCCGCCGCGATCAAGCCGCTGCTCGACCGGCTCGCGAAGGAAGGCCCCGCGTGCTGGAACTGGCTCGTCGAGACCTACGACGATCTCTCGACGCGCGAATTTCTCGAGCGGTGCGGCTGGTCCGAGGGCGCGATCGAGATGTTCGGCCTGTTCGCGAACCAGGAGGCGCTGATGAACGCCTCGTTCCTCGAGCTGTTCCGCGAGGAGGCCGGGCAATTCTACGAGAACATGGTGCAGATCGTGGGCGGCATGGATCTGCTGCCGCGCGCGTTCATGGAGCCGCTCGGCGGGCGTATCCGCTTCGGCGCGCGCGTGGTGGCGCTGGAGCAGGACGCGAAGGGCGTTTCCGTCCATTACCGCTCAGCCGCGCGGCGCCAGACCGAGAAAGGCGACGTCGCGATCGTGACGCTGCCGTTCTCGGTGCTGCGCCACATCGACGCCAACCCGCATTTCTCGCGCGCGAAGCAGCGCGCGATCCGCCAGCTTCACTACGACGCCTCGGCGAAGATCTTAGCGCAGTGCCGCCGCCGCTTCTGGGAAACCGACGACGGCATCTTCGGCGGCGGCTCGGTGACCGACCTGCCGATCCGCAACGTCTTTTATCCCGAGCAGGGGCGCGAGACCGGTCGCGGGATACTGCTCGCCTCCTACACCTGGTCGGAAGACGCGCAGCGCTGGGGCTCACTTTCGGCCCACGACCGCATCACCGAGGCGATGGAGCAGCTTTCGCACATCCATCCGCAGATCGAGTCCGAGTTCGAGGCCGGCGCCTCGTGGATGTGGCACGACGACGAGTTCGCCGGCGGCGCCTTCGCCCTTTTCGACCCGAGCCAGCAGACGCTGCTGCACGAGGCGATCATGGCGCCCGAGGGCCGCTTCCACTTCGCCGGCGAGCACGCTTCGCTCGCCCACGCCTGGATCCAGGGCGCGATCGAATCGGGCCTGCGCGCCGCGAAGGAAGTGGCCGACCGCGCCGCCTGACGTCTCGGGCGCCGTTCCGGGCACTTTCCGCATAGCCGCGCGCGTTTCGGCCCGCATTGCCGGCACTTTGCGCATAGTGCAATTGCCGGTCGTGGCGGCCGTCACAGCGCCGCTGGCGGCGCGATGCTACGGTTTCGTGCATCGGGCGGGTAACCCGGTCTCGCATTCGAGGCCAATGGACAGGAGAGTCTCATGCCCGCTCAACCGGAGCGCTACGGCACGCACCGCGACGACATCATCGACCTGCGCAACGTCTCGGATCCGTGGTTCGGCTACTACGTCGAGGCCGGCGCCGGCGACGACTGGATCTACGCCACCGCATGGGAAGACAACCTCGTCGGCGGCGACGGCGACGACTGGATTTATGGCGGCGGCGCCACCGACTACATCTGGGGCGGCGAAGGCAACGACGACGTTCTCGGCGGCGCCGGCCGGGACTTCCTCTACGGCGAAGGCGGCACCGACGACCTCTGGGGCGGCGAAGGCAACGACTACATCGACGGCGGCTCCGGCAACGACCGCGCGTGGGGCGGCAGCGGCCGCGACGAGATTTACGGCGGCAGCGGCGACGACGTGCTGCGCGGCGAGGACGACCGCGACTATCTCTATGGCGAAGCCGACAACGACAAGCTCTACGGCGGCGCCGGCGGCGACGATCTCTGGGGCGGCAGCGGCAACGACGAGCTTTTCGGCGGTACCGAGCACGATACGCTGCTCGGCGAGGACGGCAACGACAAGCTCTTCGGCGAAGACGGCATCGATTACCTCTACGGCGGCGGGCAGGACGACCGGCTCGATGGCGGCGCCGATGCCGACTTCCTCTGGGGCGAAGGCGGCAACGACGATCTGAGGGGCGGCGCCGGCAACGACTACCTCGATGGCGGCATCAGCCGCGACCGCATCGAGGGCGGGCTCGGCGCCGATCTGCTGTTCGGCGGCACGGGCGGCGACACGTTCGTCTGGACCGGCGCCGATCTCCGCACCGTGACCACGACGGTGGGCCCTGGCGGGCCGAGCCTTCCGGGCGAGCCCGCCCGGGCGCCCGTGGCGCTCAACTGGCAGACGATCGACCGCGACATCGTATTCGACTTCCAGGTCGACGCCGGATTCGGCTTCATGGACAAGATCGACGTGAGCGCGCTGCTCGATTCGGCGACGAATTTCAATGGCACGCTCGCGCAGTCGGCGCTGACCTCGGGCTACATCTACGGCATCGACCATGGGCCGCAGGGCCCCTACGGCGCGGGCACGACGCTCTACATCGACCGCAACGGCGGCGCGCACAACCCGAACGGCATCGGCGGCGCGGGCGATCTCGCCTTCGCCGAACTCGAGGGCGTGTCGTTCAACCAGCTCACCGCCGCGCACTTCATCGTCTGACACGGTGCGCCGTTCCCGCTTCCGCGGGGACGGCGAGTTGGGGTATTCGTTGGATCCGTGACGTCCGCCGGAGGTGCGCCGTGCGCCGCCCGATTCTCGCCCTCGCCGCGATCCTTTGCGCGCTCGCCACGACGGCGCGCGCCGAGGATCTGCTGCCGCCCTCGGCCGAGCGCGGGGCGGAACTCTGGGCCAAGTGCAAATCGTGCCACACGATCGAGAAGGGCGGGCGCAACATCGTCGGCCCCAATCTCCACGGCGTATTCGGCCGCCGCGCCGGCGCTTTACCGGCCTACAATTATTCCCCGGCGATGAAGGCGGCGGCGCTCGTGTGGAACGAGGACACGCTGGACCGGTATCTGGCCGAAACGGTCGATTTCCTGCCCGGCACGAAGATGTATGGCGGCCTCGCGATCAAGCAGGACAGGCTCGACCTCATCGCCTGGCTCAAGGAAGCGGCGCGGCCCTGAGCGCGCGGCTTTGTTGCGCGGCTTCAGGGGTTTGACTATCATCCGCGGCAATTGGTCGACAGAACCAGGGAGGAACCGATGAAGGCTTTTCTCGCGAGCGTCGTCGTTCTCGTCGTGATCGCGGTCGGCGCCAATTTCGTGCTGAACGGCATCCAGAAGCCGGCGGAGAGCGCCTACACCTCGCCCACCGGCGCGCGACCCAACTGACGCGCGACGGCATCGAACGCCAAAGGGCCGGCATCGCGCCGGCCCTTTTCGTTTGCGCGCGGCTCAGGGCTTCGGAACGATCTGGCCGCTCTCGACGCTCCAAACCTTGATTACGGTGTCGAACCCGCCCGAGACGAGGCGCTTGCCGTCGGGCGTGAACGCGATCGCGAATACGCCCTTCTCGTGCCCGAGGAAGCGACGCACGAGGCTGCGGCCGTCCACATCCCATAGCACGATCGTGCGGTCGCCGGCGCCCGAGGCGAGATGCCGGCCATCGGGCGAGAAGGCGAGGCCGGCGACGAAGCCGCGATGCCCGCCCTCCAGCAGCGCGAGCTGTTTTCCGCTCTCCGCGTCCCAGAGCCGGATCTCGCCCTCGACGCTGCCCGAGGCGATCAGCTTGTAATCGGGCGAGACCGCGACGGCGTTGACGCTGCTCTCGTGGCCCTTCAGCACCGCGAGCTCGCGCTCTCCGGCCACGTCCCAGATGCGCAGCGTGAGGTCGTAGCCGCTCGAGACGAGGCGCCGGCCCTCGGCGTCGAGAAACGCGGTCTGCATCACATTCTGCGTATGGCCCTTCAAGGTCGCGATCGTCTGGCCGCGCGTTGTGTCCCAGATGCGCAGCGTTCGGTCCCAACTCGCCGAGGCGAGGCGTTTGCCGTCCTTCGAAAGCGCCAGGCTCGAGATGCTGTTGACGTGACCCTCGAGCCGGCGCCGTTGCTTGCCCGCCGCGAGGTCCCATTCGATGATCTTCTGGTCCCAGCTTCCGCTGAACGCGCTCTTGCCATCGGGCGCGAACACGACGGCATTCACGCTCGCCGCGTGACCCTCGAGCACCTTGAGTTCGGCCTGCTGCTCGAGGTCCCAGAGCCGGACCGTGTAATCCCAGCTCGCCGACAGCAGGCGCTTGCCGTCGGGCGAAACCGCGAGGCCGTTGATCGTGGCCCCGTGCCCGGCGAGATCGGCGCGCGCAGGAACGGCGGCCAGCAACGCGGCCGAGACAGCGAGTATTGTCGCGAATCGGCGCGCGTGCGTTCCACTCACAGCCGGGCACCCTTCTGCGTTCCGCCGGATCTGCCCTCTAAACGACCGGAACGCGCGAGGCAATCCGCGTGACGTGGGCCGCCGGCCCTACTCCGCCGCGGCGCCGCCCTTCTTGCCCTGCGTCTCCTCGACCCAGCGGCTGTGGTGCTCCTTGGCCCAGTTGAGATCGACCTTGCCGGTGCCCATCGCGTCGAAGGCGCCCTGCATGCCGATCGTGCCGATATAGATGTGCGCGATGATCACGCCGATCAGGATGATCGCCAGCACCGAATGCAGGAACGTGGCGAGCTGCATGCCCGACATGCTGGCGAAGTAGAACGGGAACATCATCAGCAGGCCCGTCACCGCAATCGCGCCGCCCAGCAGGATCACCGCCCAGAAGATGAGCTTCTGACCGGCGTTGAACTTGCCGGCCGGCGGGTGCACGCCCTTCTTCAAGATGCCGCCGCCCGCGCCGATCCAGGCGCCGTCGCCCCTGGCCGGGAAATTGTGGCCGATCCAGATCAGCAGCATCAGCACGATGCCGGCGATGAACGCGAAGCTCGTGAAGTTGTGCAGCATCTTGCCGATCTGCGAAATCGCGGCGAACCCATCCTCGCCGAAGACCGGCATCAGCACGCTGCGGCCGAAGCGGATGTTGAGGCCGGTGAGGCCGAGCACGATGAAGCTCGTGGCCGTGAGCCAGTGCACGAAGCGCTCGAAGCCGGTGAAGCGCACGATCGTCTGGCCGGAAGGTCCGCTGTCGATGCGCACCTTGCCGCGCACCATGTAGAACAGCGCCAGCAGCACGACGACGGCGATCAGGAACCAGCCGCCATAGCGCTTGACCGGGCCTTCCATGCGCTCCTGCCACATGCGGCCGTTCTGCACGAGCGTGCCCGACTTCGAATCCGGAATGCTGACGCGGCCCTCGCACACCTGGCCGGGCGGACACTTCTTCAGATACTCGAGCAACTCTTTCTCGGCCGCGGCGGGCGGCGTGGTCTGCGCCGAGGCGGTGAGCGATCCGGCGAAGGCCAGTACGATCGCCAAGGCGAGAACGCGGAACAAATGCGCCAGAGAAACCTTCATCGTCTTCCCTCCCACGGGATTCGTAATTCGCGGGCGGATGGCGCCGGGCGCGGTCTTCGCTGCGCGAAGACTCGACCGGCGCCGCATTCCGTCCGCATCGAGCGGGGCCTCAGCCCTTCTTCTCCGCCGGGCCCTGGCCGGCCTGCGTGCCGGTCTTGTAGGCCGTGGCCCAGCCCCAGGCGCCCGAGCCGTAGCCGCGCTTGGCGACGCGCTCCTGATAGATCGAGGCGATGATGTCGCCGTCGCCGGCGAGCAGCGCCTTGGTCGAGCACATCTCGGCGCAGAGCGGCAGCTTGCCCTCGGCGAGGCGGTTCGTGCCGTACTTCACCTGCTCGGCCTCGGTGCCGTCGGCCTCGGGGCCGCCGGCGCAGAACGTGCACTTGTCCATCTTGCCGCGGCTGCCGAAATTGCCGGCCTGCGGATATTGCGGCGCGCCGAACGGGCACGCGTAGAAGCAATAGCCGCAGCCGATGCAGAGATCCTTCGAGTGCAGGACCACGCCGTCGTCGGTCTTGTAGAAGCAGTCGACCGGGCACACGGCGGCGCAGGGCGCGTCGGTGCAGTGCATGCACGCCATCGAGATCGATTTCTCGCCGGGCTTGCCGTCGTTGATCGTGACGACGCGGCGCCGGTTGATGCCCCACGGCACCTCGTGCTCGTTCTTGCACGCGGTGACGCAGGCGTTGCACTCGATGCAGCGGTCCGAATCGCAGAGGAATTTCATGCGGGCCATGGATTATCTCCCTCAGGCCTTGATCGCTTCGATCTGGCACAGCGTGCACTTCGTCTCTTGCATGTGCGTGACTGTGTCGAAGCCGTAGGTGGTGAGCTGGTTCACCGATTCGCCGAGAACCACGGGATCGGCGCCCTTCGGATATTTCGAGCGCAGATCCTTGCCCTGCCACCAGCCCGCGAAGTGGAACGGCATCCACGCGACGCCCTTCCCCACCCGTTCGGTGACCAGCGCCTTGACCCGGGTCTTCGACCCGCTCTCGGCGCCCGTGACCCATACCCACGAGCCGTCGGCGATGCCGCGCGCGGCGGCGTCGGCAACGTTGATCTCGATGAACATGTCCTGCTGCAGCTCGGCGAGCCACTTGTTGGACCGGGTCTCTTCGCCGCCGCCCTCGTATTCGACGAGGCGGCCCGAGGAGAGGATGATCGGGAACTTCTTCGGGATCCCTTCCTTGATCGCGCGGTCCTGCACGCTCTTGCCGAGATGCGGCAGGCGGAACGCGCGCCGGTCGGCGAAGGCCGGATACTTGGCGACGAGATCCTCGCGCGGCGTGTAGATCGGCTCGCGATGCACCGGCACCGGATCGGGCAGGCCGAATGCGAAGACGCGGGCCTTCGAGTTGCCCATCGCCTGCGCGCCGTGCGCCATCGCGACCCGGATGATGCCGAACGACAGATCGGTCGCCCAGCTCACCGTATCGCCGCCGATCTTCTCGATCGTCTCGCGCTCCTGCGCCGTGAGGTCCTTGTCCCAGCCGAGCTTCTTCAGCACGGCGTAGGTGAACTCGGGGTAGCCGTCCTTGAGCTCCGAGTCCTTGGAATAGGCGCCCTCTGCCAGCATGTTGCGGCCCTGATAGGCGACCCCGAAGCGAGCGCGGAACGCGCCGCCGCCTTCCTTCACGGAAAGCGCGTTGTTGTAGAGAATCGGCGAGCCCGGGTGCTTCATGTCGGCATGGCCCCAGCACGGCCACGGCATGCCGTAGAACTCGCCCTTGAGCGGGCCCTTGGTGGCAATGAGGCTCGATTTGTCGAAATCGGCCTGGTGCGCCATGTGCGCCACGAGCCGCTCGTAGGACTGGCCGGAATAGCCGGTCAGCACCGCGCCGCGGTTCATCTCGCGCAGGATCGACACCGCGGTCGGCGAGCCGTCCTTGACCTCGTAGTTCTTCGCGAACTCCTTGTCGAAGCCGAGCTTGACTGCGAACTGATAGAGCACCTCGTAGTCGGTCTTCGATTCGAAGATCGGCTTCACGATCTGCTCGCCCCACTGGATCGAGCGGTTCGACGCGGTGCGCGAGCCGTCCATCTCGTAGGAGGTGCAGATCGGCAGCAGATAGACGCCGTTCTTGCGGTCGCTGACCACGGCCGAGACCGTCGGATGCGGATCGGCCACGACGACGAGCGGCAGCTTGGCCTCGTCGTCCATCGCCTTCTTCATCTCGGGCATGCGGACGACGGTGTTGCCGCCATGACCCCAGAAGAACATGGCCTTCAAATTGTCGCGCTGGCCGAGATCCTTCTTGTCGGTGGTGACGAGATCGAACCACCGCGTCGAGGTGGTGCCCACCTCGTGGATCATCGACTTGCCGCCATGCGTGTCGAAGCGGCCTTTCAGGTAGTCGAACGAGACGTCCCAGACGCGCGCCCAGTGCCTCCAGCCCGCCTCGGTGAGGGGGTAGTAGTGCGGCAGCGTGTTGGGCTCGAGGCCGATGTCGGTGGCGCCCTGCACGTTGGTGTGACCGCGGAAGATGTTGAGGCCGCCGCCGGACTTGCCGACGTTGCCGAGCGCCAGCTGGAACGTGGACAGCGCGCGCACGTTGGCGGTGCCGACCGTGTGCTGCGTGACGCCCATGCACCAGATCAAGGTCGAAGGCTTGGTCTTCGCCATGATCTCGGCGACGCGCTTCATCTGGTCTTCCTTGACCCCGACAACGTTCTCGACCTCCTTGGGGTCCCACTTGTCGATTTCCTTGCGCGCCTCCTCGAAGCCGAACACGCGCTGGCGAATGTATTCCTTGTCTTCCCAGCCGTTCTTGAAGACGTGCCAGAGCAGGCCCCACATGAACGGGATGTCGGTGCCGGGACGGATGCGCACGTATTCTGTGGCGTGCGCCGCGGTGCGCGTGAAGCGCGGATCGACGACGATCACCGGCGCGCGGTTGATCTCCTTGCCGCGCAGGATGTGCTGCATCGACACGGGGTGCGCCTCGGCGGCGTTCGACCCCATGAACATGATCGCCTTGGAGTTCGAGATGTCGTTATAGCTGTTCGTCATCGCGCCGAAGCCGACCGTGTTGGCGACGCCGGCCACGGTCGTGGAGTGGCAGATGCGCGCCTGATGGTCGACATGGTTCGTGCCCCAGAAGGCCACGAACTTGCGGAAGAGATACGCGGCCTCGTTCGTGAACTTGGCCGAGCCGAGCCAATAGACCGAGTCGGGCCCGGACTTGTCGCGGATCTCCTTCAGCTTCGCGCTGATCTCGGTGTAGGCCTGGTCCCAGCCGATCTTCTGCCACTGGCCGTTCACGAGCTTCATCGGATAGCGCAGGCGCCGGTCGCCGTGCACGAGCTCGCGCGTGGCCGCCCCCTTGGCGCAGTGCGTGCCGAGGTTGATCGGGCTCTCCCACTGCGGCTCCTGGCCGATCCAGACGCCGTTCTGCACCTCGGCCACCACCGTGCAGCCGACCGAGCAGTGCGTGCAGAGGTTGCGCTTGAGCGTGATCGGGCCGGTGCCGCGCGGCGTGGCCGCCTCGGCCTTCTGCACCGTGGCGAAGGGCAGCGAGGTGACGGCGGCGATGCCGCCGACCGCGAGGCCGGAGCGCTTCAGAAAGGCGCGGCGATCCATCGTGGCGCCGGCGAGGGCGGCGAGGCCGCTGCCGAGCCGCGTGCGCGTCGCCTGTCCGTTCGATTTCTTGATCAGCATGGCGTTTCCCTTCCCAGGCTCAGTAGCGGTTCGTCTGGTAGTACCGCTTCACGTGATCCGATTCCTTGTAGCGCGATTTCTTGCGCTCCTCCTTGGTCTCGGGCTTCGCCATCGCGCGCTTTGGGGCGCCGACGGCCAATGCCGCGGCGACGAGCAGCGTGCCGGTTCCCGCTCCGCGCAGGAAGTCGCGGCGGCCTGCCTTGCTTTCGTTTTTTTCGCTCATGGTCCCACCCATTTCTCCGAAATCGGGCCTGCCGGCCCGCCGTTTCGCGAACCGCGCTACGTGGCCAGCGCGAAAGCCTCCGATTCGATCTGCATCAGCAGCCGTCCGACGGCGCCGACATGACGGTAGAGACGCGCGCCCTCGGCCTTCTCGATATCCGCGAAGAAGCGCGGCGCCCAGGGCGCGAGATGCGTGTCGTAGAACTGCTTCTGGGTCGCGAGATCGGCCGGCCGGCCGAAATCGCCGCCGATCAGGCCCGCCATCATCTCGGCGAGCGCGGCGATGTGATCTTCGGGATCCGACGCGTTGTCGGCCGAGGCGATGCCAAAACGCTCCATGTCGGCGCGCAGTTTCGCCAGCGGCTTGTCGTAGAGAAATCCGGTGCGGTAGTACGAGGCGAACGGCACCAATTCGCCGCGCGCGAGACCGATGAAGAGGTCGTGATACTCCCGGCTCGCCGTCTCGGCATTGGCGCCGCGCGCGGCGCTCGCCAGGCCGTCGATCGCGGCGCCGAATTCGCCCTGCCCGCCCAGCATGCGGCCAACGGCGTCGAGCAGTTCCGCCGGCGGCGGCGCGGCAAGCAGGCGGCCAAGCAGCCGCCAGCAATCGGCGCGCACGCGATCTTCCTCGGCCAGCGGAGTCGCTTCGGGGGCCGTTCGAATTTCCGTCATGGAACGCGGATAGAGATCGGGGCGCAAATCGTGGCGGCTGACGCGGCCGCCGGTGGCCTCTTCGATCTTCAAGACATACTCGCCCGGCACATGCTCGGATTTGTGCAGCCAATGCCAAACATTGGGCTGCGTGACCCCGAGTATGCGTGCCAGCTTCGCTTGACCGCCGACCAAGTCGACGGCAGCTGCCAGAGCGTTGCCTCCCATGCCGTTTACTCTATTAGCGGCTTTATAGGGGGTCAATTGGAGAATGACGCTGTGGGTATTCCTGCCGATGCGTAATTCCAAGAAGTATTTGAATATTTTTGCAGTGCAACAGGCGAATTAACCAATGTCAATTGGCTCATCCGGCAGCGCGCCGCCATGTTTGCGCCGCGCAGGCTCCGGTGCCGCGGGCAAAATCTCAGGCATCGCCTGCGGAAGCGGCGGCATTTCCTCTGCCTGTTTTTGCGGCAAAGCGTGTTGGGCGGGCGGCGTAACGCCGGTTGCGGGCCCTGCCGCTGATGCATCCGGGATATCGGCCGGGGACGACGGCGCCGCTTCCGGGGATGCCACGGCCTCGACGATCTTGGGCGGGAAGATGCGTTCGAGCATCTTGGCGACGTCGTCGGTGGGGAGGAGATCGAACTCGGACGTGGTGTAGTCGATCGCGTACTCCGCCGGGCCGCGGAAATCGCGGATGAACGGATCGCTCATCCATGCCCTGCGTAGCGCCGCGTTGCGCAACGCCTCGGGCACGCCCCTGCGCAGGAAAACGGTGTAGTCGCTGTCGGGGCCGAGGCTCTCGAGCGGCGGCAATGTCGCAGGGTCGATCGCGTCGTCCTCGTGCCCTTCGCGCGCAGGAGCACCGGGCGGAGAAGCATTCCCTCGCTGCGCGGGGGAAGGAAGCGGCAGAGAGCCTTCCGCCGCTTGCAGGGGAAGGTTGGATGGGGGCGTCTCCGGGGACTCGGTTTTCGCCGCGGGATCCGGCGCCTCCGTCCGCTTCCGGCGCGACCACCGTTTGAGGAAACCTTCGTCACTCATCGTCGCGCCTCGCCTTCATCTGCTCGGCGAAAGCCTTGCCCTCGGAGACGAAATCGCTGCGCTTGCGCTTGAAGCGCTTCGGCGCGGCCGGATGCGCTTCGGCGAAAGTGGCGACCCAGCCCGCGATCTCGTCGGGCATCGGCACGGATTCGACGACGATATCGATGCCGCCCGCCAGCGCCTCGGCCTCGCCGGCCGCCACCGTGACGCTCTCCATCTCCACGTCCCGCCCGTCCGGGCCAGGCTCGCGCGGCCGCATGATGACCCACACCTGCGGCTCGCGGCTGGCGAGATTGTAGAGATAGGATTCGACCTCGGACGGAACCAGCGTGAGCGTCGCCGGCCCGGCGTAGAAGCGCGCAATAGCGCCCTCTTCCGAGAGCTTCGTCCACGGCGCCGCCTCGGGCACTTCGAGCAGCACGGCGCCGGGGTGCCAGCGATGCGTCGCCCAGCGGCTTTCGATCGCGTGGCGCTCCACCACGACGCCGATCTCACGCTGCTCCGCGATGCGGTCGTTCCAGGCCATGCCGCTTCTCCGCGCCCGCGCTTGCCGCTCAGCGCACGTCGAGCTCGCCGGCAACGTCGATGTCGAGCGCCACGCCGGCCACCATGATGCGCGCCGCGACCTTCAGGCGCTCGGTGCCCTTGAGCTTACCCTCAGCCTCGGCCTGGCGCACCGCCTTTTCGATCTCGCGCTGCGAGGTGACGCCCACCGTCTTCAGGAATTTGCGCAGGCTCATGTTGAAATTGTCTTCGTTCATCGCTTCCTCCGTTCGCCGTTACGCCATCGCTGCCAACGGCAGATTGACCAGCAGGTTCTGCGGCTTCAATCGCAGGCGCTTCGCTTCGTTCATCGCCACCGCAAGATAGACCGGCCGCCCCGCCACACGCGGCAGCATCTGCGCCGGCTCGCGGAATTCGAGCCGGAACAGCGAGAGCACGCGATACATCCGCTCCTCGCCCACCGCGACGCCGTTATACATGTCGTTGAGGATCGCGCTCGCCTCGCCGTCGAGGCCGACATGCCACGACCAGCGCTCGTCGCTGATCTGCTGCACGGGCTGGATCGAAACCTCGGCGGCGAGGAAATGCCGGACCCAGCCCTCGAGCAGGCGGCAGAACGCATCGAGGCCCGGCCGCGCGAACGAAAGATCGAGCACCGTGTCGAAGCGATCGCTGCGCGGCCAATAGAGCGCGGCGTTCTCGGGCGTGAGGATATCGAGCTCGACCGTGCGCGGCCGCGTGCCGGCCTCGACGACGAGGCGGCCCAGGCTGCCGAGTCCGCCGGTTTTGGCGTGCATCTCCACGGTCTCGGCGTCGGCGGCAAGGATCGTGCCCTCATCGATCGAGATCTGCTGCGCGCGGAAGAAAAGCTCGCCGGCGCGCGCGCGCAGCGGATCGTCCGAGCCCTCGAGCATACCGCGCAGGATCACCGCCGCGAGCTGATCGACGAACAGCGCCGGGAACGGCACCGCTTCGGCCCGGAACAGCGCGAGATAAGCGCGCTCGACGGTCTCGTGTTTCACGAGCCAGTCGCGGAAGCGGACGAACACCTGATAGTTCTCGCGCGCATCGCGGTCCTTGATCGCGACGATGTTCACGGCCGTCACCATGCGGCGCGGTTCGGCGAGCAGCGCCTGATGCAGCGCGCGCTCCGCCTTGCACGATTCGGCCACCGGCGCCATCTCGGGCCGCGCGAGATAGGCGGCGAGGAACGCATCGGTGACGGCGAGCGTGCCGTCGGCGCGCCGGTCGAGCAGGTCGTAGCCGGAGGAGCGCCAGAACTCAGGCATCCTGCTCGCGTCCCAGATTCCACACCTTCGCGTGATCCTTCTCGCGCGGCGCGGCGACCGTGCGGAAGCGCTCCTTGATGCCGTCCTCGTCGAGCTCGCGCGCGACGGCGACGATCGTGTTGACCGGATGCGCCGCGAGGCCGGCGGCGAAATCGATCTCCTCCTTCGCCGCCGCGCGCGCCGCCTCGAGATCAGGCGCGCCGAAATCCGCGAACAGACGATAGGCGAGCAGCTCGATCGCGCGCGCATAGTCGGAGTCGGGCACCTCGGCGACCGCGGCGAAAGTCGAGAATCCGAAGCTCTCGAGTCCGAGGAAACCGCTCTTGAAGGCCTGAAGGCGCTTGCCGGCGAGCGTTTCCGGCTCGTCGTCGGCGAACACGAACGCGCCGGCGAGCGCGATCTCGTCGGCCGCCGCCGCGCGCGGAAACACCTTCTCGTCGGTGGTATCGAAGCGGATCGTGCGCAGCAGCTTCATTTGTCCGCCGCCTCCGCCATCGCCTTGTAGGCGCCGAAGCGATCGGGCAGCCACCAGCTGCGCCGCTTCATGCCCTGCCCGATCGTGAGGATGCGCTTCAGGCCCTCGCGGCGCAGCGTGACGGTGCCGTCGTCGTCGATCGCCTCGACGCGGAAGAATACGCGCCGCGCGATCTCCTTCTCGTGGTGGCCGAGCGCCCGCTCCATCCACGCCGCGCGCACCGGAGAGAATCCGTCTTCCTGCCACCGCGTCGTCCAGCGCAGGAAGAAGCGCGCGATCGCCTCGAGCAGGTCGGCCGTCGAGAACAACTCGCTGTAGGCGAACTCGTCGCCGAGCGTCGTGACGTCGGGGTGATGGCCCGGCTCATCGTCGGGATCGGGCTCGATCGCCAGCAGCACGCTCCACACCATCCAGTCGGGAGTCTGCCCGATCGAGGACGTCGGCGCCGCGGCGAGGCGCGTGCCGCCGATGCAGCCGTCGTTCACGAGGATGCGGTCGGGCCACTCGAACGCCACCGGCGCCTGCTCCGGCAGCAGGCCGCCGAGCGCGTCGCCGACCGCGTTCATTCCGACATAAGCGACGTTTTCGGGATATCTCGTCGAATCGTCAGGGCGGAGCACGACGGCCAGGTCGATCGCGTCGTCGCGGTCGGCCCACAGCAGCGTCGCCGCCTCGGCGCCGGCGCGCGCGGCCGCGATCGCGGCGACGTGCGCGTCGTTCTCGCGGAGGCGCCGCGGCTGGTAGATCGGCGGGAATTGCGGCGTGCGGTCCATGGCGGAGTTGCGGCCTCGTCGACCGGTGAATTAAAGACCTATATAGAGGCGCGCCCGGCGCAAGACGAGACGGCGCGGAAACGGCGATGGAAATCGAAGGCAAGCGCGTTCTGGTGTGCGACTGCGAAGGCACGATGCCGCTCGACGGCAACGTGCTGGCGCGCGCCTGCCGCGCCAAGCCCGACGCGCGCGGCCTCGCGACGCAGCTTTGCGGCACCGAGCTCGGCCGCTTCATCCTGGCGCTCGGCGAGGGCAAGCCGCTCATCGTCGCCTGCACGCAGGAGGCGCCACGCTTCGAGGAGCAGAAGGAAGAAGCCAAGCGCGACGTGCCGCTCACCTTCGTGAACATCCGCGAGGCGGCGGGCTGGTCCGAGGAGGCGCAGGACGCCACGCCGAAGATCGCAGCGCTGCTGCGCCACGCGGCGCTCGACGTGACGCCGGCTCCGGTCGTCTCGCTGAAATCCGAAGGCGTCACGCTGATCTACGGCAAGGACCAGAGCGCGATCGAAGCCGCGCGGCGGCTCGCCGACCGGCTCAACGTCACGGTTCTGATGCTGCCGGGATCGGAAGTGACGCCGCCGCGGCTCATGGATGTGCCGGTGGTGCAGGGCCGCGTGCGCGGCGCCAAAGGGCACTTGGGCGCATTCGAGCTCATCGTCGACGAATACGCGACGCCCTCGCCGTCCTCGCGCGTTTCGCTCAACTACGGCACGGGCAAGAGCGGCGCGCGCTCGCGCTGCGACATCATCCTCGATCTTACCGGCGGCACGCCGCTGTTCGCCGCGCACGAGACGCGCGACGGCTATCTGCGCCCCGATCCCGGCAATGTGCGCGCGGTCGAGGACGCGATTGCGAAGGCTGCAGAACTCGTCGGCGAGTTCGACAAGCCGCGCTACGCGCTGTTCCAGGCCGATCTTTGCGCCCATTCGCGCTCGAAGAAGACCGGGTGCACGCGCTGCCTTGACATGTGCGTGCCGGGCGCGATCACGCCCGCCGGCGATCATGTTTCCATCGATCCGTTCGTGTGCGCCGGCTGCGGTGCGTGTGGCGCGGTGTGTCCGACGGGAGCGGCGACCTACAGCCTGCCGCGCCCGGCCGATCTCCTGAGCCGCCTGCGCGTGCTGCTCGAGGCCTATGACGCCGCGAACGGCCGCAACGCCGTGCTGCTCGTCCACGATCTCCGCCACGGCGAGCCGCTGATCGATCTCGCGGCGCGGCTGGGGCGCGGCCTCCCGGCGCGCGTGATCCCGTTCGCGGTCAACGAGATCACGCAGCTCGGCCTCGAATTCTTCGCCGCCGCCGTCGCGATGGGCGCCGCCGCGATCCGTATCGTGGCGCCGGCCAAGGCAAAGCACGAGCGCGCGGCGCTCGCGCAGCAGATGGGCTACGCCGAGGCCGTTCTGGCGGGCCTGGGCTACGGCGCCGGGCGTATTGGCCTGATCGAAACCGACGACCCCGACGCGCTCTCGGCCGCGCTTTACGGCCCGCTGCCGCTGGCCTCGGCGAAAGCGCGCGCGTTCCTGCCGCTCGGCGACAAGCGCGGGCTCGTGCAGCTCGCGCTATCGAAGCTGTACGAAGCGGCGCCGGCGCCAGTGGACGTGCTCGCGATGCCGAAGGGCGCGCCGTTCGGCGCGCTCGACGTGAACGTGGCGGGCTGTACGCTGTGCCTCGCCTGCGTCTCGGCGTGCCCGACGGGCGCGCTCAAGGACAATCCCGACAAGCCGATGCTGCGCTTCGACGAGAGCGCGTGCATCCAGTGCGGGCTCTGCAAGAGCACGTGCCCGGAGAAGGTGATCGAGCTCGTGCCGCGCATCGACTTCAAGTCGCAAGGCCGCGGCACGGCGACGATCAAGGAGGAAGAGCCGGCGCACTGCGTGCTTTGCGGCAAGGCGTTCGGCACCAAGAGCGCGATCGACGCGGTCGTGAAGAAGCTCGAGGGCCAGCACTGGATGTTCGCCGACAAGGCCATCGTCGAGCGCCTGCGCATGTGCGGCGATTGCCGCATCATCGTGCAGACCGAATCGAAGATCGATCCTTACGCCGGCACGCCGCGCCCCCACCCGCGCACGACCGACGAATACGAAGCCGCGCACGACCTGCCGCCGGGGGAAAAGAAGAAGCCGAACTAGGGCGTGAACCCAAGCGCCAGGTTCGGACGTCGCTACGAGCGGGCTTCTACGTTGAAGCCGGTCGGGCGCGCGATCTGACTTGTGTGATGGCGACGCCAGTGATCGTGAGCAGCCCGCCGGCAATCAACATTGGGGTTACACGATCGCCGAGGAACAACACGCTCGAAATCAGCGCGAACACCGGAAGCAGCAGGCCGAAAGGCGCGACGCGTCCCATCGAGCAACGGGCGATCAGCCAGAACCAGAGGCCGAACCCGACGATTCCTCCGATGAAGATCGTGTAGGCGAGCGCCAGCCAACCACGCTCGTCCGCTGCGACGAGGCTCGCCAGTTGTCCATGCTCGAGGAGCAACGACATCAACATGACTTGCGGCACTGTGAGCAGCGACGACCACCCCATCAACATCAATGGGTCGAAAGGGCCGTGGCGTTTCGTCAAGACGTTGGACACCGCGAACGCGAAGGCTGCCCCGACCACGAGCATCAGCGGAAGCGCGTTTGCCGACAGGCCAGGACCAGCCGCCAGCACGACCACGCCGACGAATGCCAGCAGCACGCCGGCGGAGGTAGCGAGGGACGGGCGCTCCGCGAGCAGCGGCCAAGCCAATAGGATGGTGAAGGGCGTGGCGAGTTGATATGCGACGGCCGACATGCTTCCCGAGCCGAGACCCAGGCCAACATAGAAGAGCCCGAAGTTCAGTCCGCCGAGGAAAACCGAAATCGCCGCGATAGGGCCGAACTGTTGACGCGTGGGCATCTTGACGAACGGGATAAGCAGCAGCGCGATGGCCACGAAGCGCAGGGCAAGGAAGAAGAGAGGCGGAAACTCCACAACGCCCACTTTGATGGCCACGAACTGATAACCCCAGAGCAACGGGACGGCCACCGCGCACGCGATCTGAATGAAAGACATGGCATCCTCATTTCAAGACTAATCGGTCCAGATAAAGGCGCGCATGAACCGGAATGCGTCCATGGGCCGAGCTACCGGATGAAGCGGTCGAGAAGAGCGTCGGCGGTGGCTTGCGACGTGGCTCGCGCTGGTCCCGTTTTGCCGGTCACCCGAAGTCCCTCGACGAAGCAGACCAGTATCCGTGCGGCACTCGCGGGCTCGACGCCGGCGGCCAGTTCGCCTGCCGACTTCGCGCGCGAAAATGCCCCGGCGGCCTTGGCCTGCATGGCGTTGAAGAAACCGCGGATGCGAGCTTCGACATTCCGGTCGTGGCCGGCCAATTCCATGGCCGCGGCGACCAGCAGGCATCCGCGCCGGCCTCTGGCGCCACTCGTGCGGTCGACGTAGCCGGCGAGCAGGGTCCGCAGCCCATCAACCGGCCCGTGCTGCGGACCGAGCTCGACGTCTATCCGCGCCAGAGCGTCAGCGATATAGCGATCGAGCGCACGCAGGAAGAGCGCGTGCTTGCCTCCGAAGGCAGCATAGAGGCTGCCACGCGAAAGCTTCGTCGCTCGCAGCAAGTCCGGAAGCGCGGTGCCGCGATAGCCGCGTGACCAAAACACACCCATGGCACGCTCGATCGCGGCTTCCGTGTCGAAACTGCGGGGTCGGCCACGCGGCGGCTGCGTCGGCATTTGATGCGTCACGCGCGCATTTATAGACCAATCGGTCGTGAACCGCAAATGGCCGCGGTCGTTCGCGCGATCTTGGTCTTTCCGGTTTCGAACAAGCCGCGCGGCATTCCCCGTGCGTGCCAATGGGTCTGCGCTGTGCTTGCCCCGCGGCCTCATCTTGGCCGTTCCATAACCTTAAGACGGGCGCGATAAAATTTACGGTGCTGCGCGCGGCCGCGTTTTCGCAGCGTATTTCGCGCTTTTTTCGCGCTTTTTTCGCGCTCCCGCGGGGCCGCGCTCCGCAAGACTACGGAGGCGGGCTCTTAAGTAAACCGTGAGTCCAACAAATATTTCGCTGAATGGTTGGCCAGTTGATCTTGAGATTCGAGCCGGAAAGCTCTTTGATGCGGCCTCGCTTTTACCTGCAACCGGGCGGGCTCCGAGGGGCAAGAGGGGCAAATGAGACCGTTTGCGAACGCCGTATTGGCCGCGTGCGCCGTCATGAGCGTCGCGGTTTCCGGACAAGCGCTGGCGGAGACCGATCCGCTGCGCGATCCGGTCGTCCGTGCCGTGCGCCAGGGCTTCTCGGTGCAGGGCCTCTCGCTGTTCGACAAGCGCGCGCGCGGCGCGGGCTGCGTCGACAGCGCGGCATCGGGCATGGTCTGGTGCGCCGCCGGCCCCACTTACGAGACCGTCGAGGGCGGCACCTTCACGCGGACCTTCGGCTACAATCTCGATGACGACGGCCGCATCGTTTACGTCATCCTGACGCGGCGCGAATATCCGCTCGCGCGCGACAAATACGAGGAAACCCTCAAGACGCTGGGCGCGCGATACGGCCGCGGCCCGACCACGCTCGCCTTCCAGGGCAAGACCGTCGACGGGGACGACGTCTATTCGCTCGTCGCGTATTGGGGCGGAATCAAGCTCGTGCGGCTTTCGGCGGCCGAGATGCGCGTCGTGGCGCAGACGGGCACGCTCGGGCGCGGCCCGCTGGTCGATCACCGTCAGGATCTCCGCCTTTCGGCGAGCCGCGGCGATCCGGTCTACAAGGTCGAGGGCACGGCCGGCTTCATCGCGGAGTTCCGCGGGGTGACCGACGTGCGCTCCGACGTCGTGCTGCGCGTCGTCTATCAGCCGGCATTCACGGCCGAGAAGGGAGACAAGCCCGAGCCCAAGCCGGCCGCGGCGGCGCCGCCGAAGTTCCGCGAGCTGCCGCTCGACCCGCGCCTCGCCTATCACATCGACAAGATCCGCGCGGAGCAGGAGCGCCTCGCCGCGATCGAGCGCGCCCGCCGCGCCGAGGAAGAACGCAAGGCGGCCGAAGAGCGCGCGCGGCGCGAGGCCGCCGAGCGCAAGGCCGCCGAGGAGCGACGCATCGCCGAAGAGAAGCGCGCCGCCGCGGAGCGCGCGCGCCGCGCCGAGGAAGAGCGCAAGGCGGCCGAAGAGAAGCGCATCGCCGACGAGGCGAAGCGCGTCGCCGAGGAAAAAGCCGCCGCCGAGCGCAAGCTCGCGGAAGAGAAAGCCGCCGCCGAGCGCAAGGCCGCCGAAGAGAAGGCCGCGGCCGAGCGCAAGCTCGCCGAAGAGAAAGCGGCGGCCGAGCGCAAGATCGCCGAGGAGAAGGCCGCGATCGAGCGGCGCATCGCCGAAGAGAAGGCGCGCCGCGAGGCCGCCGAGCGCGCCGCCGCCGAGGAGAAGGCGCGCCGCGAGGAGGCCGAGAAGAAAGCGGCAGAGGCACGGCGCCTCGCCGAGGAACGCGCGCGCCGCGAGGAAGCCGAGCGCAAGGCCGCCGAGGCCAAGCGGCTCGCCGAGGAACGCGCGCGGCTCGAAGAAGCGGAGCGCAAGGCCGCCGCCGAGCGGCGCGCGATCGAGGAGCGCGTGCGCAAGGCCGAGGCCGAATACCGCGCCTCGCTCGAACGCGCGCAGCGCGCCGAGGCCGAGCGCCGCGCCGCCGAGGAGCGCGCGCGGCAGGCCGAGGCCGAGCGCAAGGCGGCCGCGGAGCGCACCCGCCGCGCCGAAGCCGAGCGCAAGGCGGCGGAAGAGCGGCAGGCCGAGGAGCGCCGCGCCGCCGACCGGCGCGCGATCGAAGAGCGCGTGAAGCGCGAGGAAACCGAACGCAAGGCCGATGCGGAGCGGCGCGTCGCGGAAGGGCGGCGGATCGCCGAGGCGCTGAGGGCCGCCGAGGAACAGCGACTCGCGTCGCTGCGGGCCGCGCAGGAACGGCGGAGCGCCGAGGAACGCCGCGCCGCCGACGAACGCAAGGCCGAGGAAAAGCGCGCGGAGAGCGAAGAGCCGAAGCCGTCCGAGGAGAAGCGCGTCGCCGAAGCGCCGCCGTCCGCGCCGGCGCCGCCCAAATCTTCAGCCGAGCCGGCGCGGCCCGCCCGTCCGCCGCAGCTCGCCGGCGCCGAGCCTGGGGCCGCGGGACCGACGGCACCGTCGCCGGAGACGAACCGCGAGGAGTGGCTGCGCTTCGCGATCGCGCAGGGCCGCAATTCGCCGGTCGCGTGGATCTTCGAACGCGTGCGCGACCGCATCTCGGACGACGTTCTGCTCCGCACGCGCGCGATCTTCCCCGGCGATGGCCGCGGCGAGCGCCGCGGCGCGCTCGAGATCGCGTTCGAGTGCAACATCGGCGCCGGCAAGCGCCTCGCCGCGCATGTCCGCGCGTTCGACGAGCGCAGCAACGCCGCCATCCCGCTTCCGGTCGAGGACGGCCGCAGCGGAGTCGTGCGCGGCGCCGTGACGCTCGACGAGGAAGCGCCGCAGACGGCGTTCCTGTTCCCCGAGCGCGGCGAGCGCCAGGCGAGCATCGTCGAGATTCCGCTGGCGCACGACGACATCCGCAAGAACACGCCGCGCGCGCGGGCCTGGCTCCGCCACTATCGCGTCGTGCTCAAGGTGCGCGCCGGCCGCGGCGAGATCGCAGCCGCGGTCTATCCCTATGCGGAGAACCTGCGCCGCGTGCTCGAGGCCTGCGTCCCGTAACGCGTCGCTGCGGCCCGCCTACTTCGCGTCGCGGATCTTCGCGTCGAGCGCGATCGGGCCGGCGTTCTTCGATTCGCCCGGCCCCACCTTCAGGCGGTCGGGATCTGTCGCGAAGCGGATCCAGCGCTTGCCGCCCTTGGGACGGATGACGAAGTGGTAGTTGCCGGGCGCCAGGCCCGCGAAGCGGAACGCGCCCTCCGCGTTCGTCGTGGCCTTGGCGGCGAGCGGCTTGTCGTCGCACGGACCCTTACCGATGCCGAAATCGAACGCGCGCACGCCGCACACCTGCACGTCGGCCTCGGCGATCGGCTTGCCGTCGGACCATTCCGCGCGGCCCGCGAGGGCGCCCTTGGCCTGCGAAACGGGCGGCGGCAGGGCCGCGCCCTTGCCGAGCACGGCGATGAGCATCAGGTCGTTGTCGGCCAGATCGGAGTTGTGCATCTGGCGCGACTCCCACGCGGTGCCGGTGTAACGCGCGAGGCCGAATTCCGTCGCCGCCCAGGCGATGCCCGCCGAATCGGCCGCGACCGCGCGCGTGTTGTGGTCGGTGGGAATCTCGCGCATGCGCCCGTCGTCGACGACGGCCACGCGCGCGCCCGAGGTGAGCCAGAGGCGGTTCCGGTCGTCGGCGGAAATGAAGTTCGCCGCCGAGAGCCCGCGCTCCGGCTCCCACTTCTCCTTCTTCCAGGTGTAGAGGCCCTTGGCGAACGGCAGCCACACCTGCCCCGTGCGATCGACGACGAGGCGCCCGAACACGTGCTTCGCGCGGAAGCCCTGGCCCTGACGGAACACGCGCCACGCCTTGCCGTCGAAGTGCAGCACGTTGCCGTCGCCGAGCGTCGCCCACATCGCGCCGCCGGGGCCGGCGGCGATGCCGCGCACGCGCGCATTGCGCGGCGCGCCCACCGTGGAAAGATCGAAATGCCTCCATCCGCTCTCGTCGCGGAACGACAGCGCGGTCGGGCTCGCGGCCCAGAGATCGCCCTTCTCGTCGCACGAGACGCGCTCGACGAGGCCGCGCCCGACATTCATCGGCCGCGTGAACGCCGTGCCGTTGAAGGTCACGATCGCCTCGCCGGCGGCGATGAACACGGTGTCGCCGCACACCGCGAGATCGGCGATGCGATCCTCCGGCAGATGCCCGCCGCGGCGCGTGTATTGCTTGAAGCCCGTGGAATCGAGGCAGACGAGGCCCTGGCTCGAGGTGGAGGCGCACACCATGTCGGCCGCGCGCGCGGGCGCGCCCGCGCCGAGCACGGCTACGGCAAGAGCCGCGGCGGCGGAAGCCGCGAGGGCTGCGCGCGTTCTCATCCGGCCTGAACGTCCATCACGATGTCCCGGCTAGGCTAGCGGAAATGCCTTGTCAATTCGCGAAGACGCCGCTCGGCCAGAGCTTCGCCATAACTGCCGCGCGCAGAGATCACGCGGCGGCCGCAATCAGTGTCTCGGCCGCGGCCTTCGCGCGCCGCGCGGCGGTGCGGTCGCCGGTCACCGCCGTGGCGAGCACGGCGCCCTCGATGAGAAGGAACAGCTCGGCCGCGAGCTTCACGGCATCGGCGGCGCCCGAGGCCGCGGCGGCGCGGCGCACCTCGCCGAACAGCCACGCCTTGTGCGCGAGCACGGCCTTTTTCACCGGATGATCCTTCTCGCCATATTCGGCGGCGGCCTTGTCGAACAGCGAGCCCCGGAACGAAGGCTCGCGCGTCCAGGCCTCGATCGCGTCGAACATCGCGAGCAGCTCCGCGCGCCCCGGCGCCGCGCCTTCGAGCGCGGCGGCGAATTTCTCGCGGAACGTCGCGTCGCGCTTCGCGAGCGCCTCGACGATCAGCGCCTCCTTCGAAGCGAAGTGATGATAGAGAGTCATCTTCGCGAGGCCGGCGGCGGACAGGATCTTGTCGATTCCGACGGCATGAAAGCCGTGCCGATCGAACAAATCGAGCGCCGTTTCGACGAGCTGCACGCGGGCATTGCCGCGCTTGGTGCCGCGCTGGGCCATTCGCGACTCGTGCATGTTAGACCGGTCCGTCTAGCACGATTTCCAGCCGATTCCCACCCGGGCGGAGCGAAGCGAAGTGAACAGGAGACGGGGAGAAGAAAGTTTCACCACCAAGACACGAAGACCCGAAGAAGTACAAGAAATGCGCCGCGCGCGGCGCGAAGTCGTCAGGTGAGACGAGCAATGGATCTTTTGCGCGCCTCTTGGCGCGCAGTTCTTCCGCCTGGTGTCTTGGTGGTGAGGCTTTCTGTTTTCTTCTCCCCGCCTCCCCGCCTCCTGTTCAATTCCCTTCGCTTCACTCGACGAGCGCATCCGGCGCGATGCGGCCGACGATGTCGAAAGCGCCGCCGCTGCGCGGCTTCACGACGACGATCTCGGCTTCGCGTGTGACGATGCGCGTGAGCGCCACGATGTTGTCGTGATGCGTGACAAGCAGTACCGACGGCGTCGCGATCGGCTGCGCGACCAGCGCGCGAAGATGCTTCGTCTGCTCGACCTCACGCTCGGGCCGGCCGTGAATCGAGTTCAGCACGTCGAGCGGCTCCACGTCGCCGACGGCAAGCAACTCCGCCGTCTCCATCGCGCGGCACCAGCGGCTCGCATAGAGCTTGAAGATCGTGACGCCCGCGCGCCGCAGTCCCGCGCCGACGGCGGCGGCCTGCGCGCGGCCGGCCGCATCGAGATTGCGTTGCGTCGCGCAATCGCCGATCCGGAAATTTTCGGGATCGCTGCGCCCCGGCGCCTTCGCGTGGCGCATCAGCCCGTAATGCCCGCCCCCCTTCAGCGCCGCCAATGCGCGCTGGCTTCCGTCATCCGCAAACGCTACCGGCGCAATCGCGGCGAAGAGGAAGAGAAAGGTGAACCACGGAGACACGGAGGCACGGAGAAGGCGGCGATTGCGCGCCTTCGGCGCGCCGTCTTCGCTTCTCCGCGCCTCCGTGCCTCTGTGGTTCAATCTTCTTGTCTCCGCGCGCCGAGTTCTGCGTCAGTTAAGGCGTGACGGAGCGGCGGATTCTTCGCGCGGCATCAGCGCGAGCGGGCTGGCCTGGTGGTGGACCATCTTCCACCCGCCGTCTTCGCGCGCGAAGATGTTGGTGGCGGCGAGCACGCCCTCGCTCAGCACCTCGTGGCAGACGACGAACGCGATCTCGCCGAGCACGAACGGCGTCTCATTCCTGCAGACGATGTTCGGCGCCGAAGGGCTCTCCATGATCTGTCGCCAGCTCCGCATCACGGTCGCGCGGTCGGTCAGCGCGTCCCATCCCGGATGAATGCACGCCACCGGACGTTCGCGCGACCACAGGCGGTCGATGGCCATCCAATCGCGCCGGCTGAAGGCGCGATAGAATTCGCGATTGGCGGCGACGACCTCGGCAGCAGCGTCGGGTGTCATTCGATCGGCTCTCGCGAAATTCGGCGCTGATGTCCCCGGTGTCGAAAAGCTTCGGGCAAGAGCAGCGCGCTGGCAAGGGCCGGCGACGGCCGGTTTCGCGCAGCTACCCCGGCACCACCGCCGTCGTCTCGATCTCGACCTTCGCGTCGGGCTCCATCAGGCCCTTCACTTCGACGCAGGCGATGCACGGGAACACGCGGCCCATGATCTCGCGCCAGGCGTCGCCGACGCCTTTCAGGTTCGCGAGATACTCGGCCTTATCGGTGACGTACCAGGTCTGGCGCACCATGTGCTCGGGCTTGGCGCCGCCTTCGGCCATGATCGCGACGATGTTCTGAAGCGCCTGGCGGAACTGGCCGACGAAATCCTTGGCGTCGAACTTCTCGGTGAGCGGGTTCCAGCCCACTTCGCCGGCCACGAACACCAGCTTGCCCTCGGCGGCGATGCCGTTCGAATATCCCTTGGGACGCGGCCATCCCGGCGGCAGCAAGGTGCGCATGATTGCCTCTCCGCGCGTGCCTTTTTGCCCCAGGGGCGGGTCGGCACGCCTCGCTTGAAAGTTTAGGTCTATATATTTTAGACTTAAAACAATTTCCGGATACCCGCAAGCCATGCCCCCCGATCAGCCCAGCGCCGATTTCTCCGCCGATCTCAAGCCCTTCACCGGGCAGCACGCTGTCGTCACCGGCGGCGGGCGCGGCATCGGCGCCGCGATTTCCGAGCACCTCGCCGCGCGCGGCGCCTCGCTCACCTTGCTCGGCCGCAGCGCCGGTCCGCTCGAGGAGCACAAGGCCCGCCTCGCCCGCTATGCGGTGCCTGTCGAAATCGTGACGGCCGACATCACCGACCCCGCGCAAGTGGCGGCCGCGTTCGCCGGCGCCGTGAAGGCGCAAGGGCCGGTGCAGATCCTGGTCAACAACGCCGGGCGCGGCGAGAGCATGCCGCTGAAGCGCATGGATCTCGCGTTCCTCAACCGGATGCTGGCGATCAACGTGGCCGGCGCATTCCTCTGCATCCAGCAGGTGCTGCCGGCGATGACCGAGGCGCGCTATGGCCGCATCGTCAACGTCGCCTCCACCGCCGGCCTCATCGGCTATCGCTATGTCTCGGCCTATGTCGCCTCGAAGCACGCGGTGGTCGGCCTCACCAAGGCGATGGCGCTGGAGCTGGCGAAGACCGGCATCACGGTGAACGCCGTGTGCCCCTCCTATGTCGAGACCGACATGACGAAGGACACGGTGGCGAACATCATCGCCAAGACCGGCAAGAAGGAAGCCGATGTGCGCGCGGAGCTCACGCAGTTCAATCCGCAGGCGCGCATGATCCAGCCCGAAGAGGTGGCGAGCGTCGTTTCGTGGCTGGCGCTCCCCGCCTCGCACTCGATCACCGGCCTCGCGGTTCCCGTGGCCGGCGGAGAGGTGATGTAATGGCCGTGTCCGCCGCCGTTCCCGCCTCGCGCGATCGCGAGACCTCGCTGACCAAGGACGACCGGCTCGATCTGCGCGTCTGGTTCCGCCTGCTCACCTGCGCGACGCTCATCGAACGCAGCGTGCGCCAGGGCCTGCGCGAGGAATTCGGCATCACCTTGCCGAAATTCGACCTGCTCTCGCAGCTCGACCGCGCCGAGGAGGGCCTGACCATGGGCGAGCTTTCGCGCCGCCTGATGGTGACGAACGGCAACGTGACCGGCCTCATCGACCGGCTCGTGACCGAGGGCCTCGTCGCGCGCCAGCCGGCGCCCCATGACCGGCGCGCGCAGCTCGTGCGCTTGACGCCGGCCGGCAAGCAAGCATTCGATGCGATGATCCCGAAGCATCAGGACTTCATTGCCGAACGCTTCGACGGCTTGAGCCGCGCCGAGCTCGCCGAGCTCCATCGCCTGCTCGGCAAGCTCAAGACGTCGTTCGAAGCGCACGAAGGCCAGAGCGAGAACCGAAAGGACGAGAAATGAGCGGACGCCTCGTTACCGATATCGGCCGCATCTTCGGCCAGATGCTCGCCGACACCGCGCCCACGCGCGGCGCCGATCTGAAGCCCAAGCATTTCGGCTGGCAGGTGGACGGCAAGGTCGCGACGCTGACGCTGAACCGGCCCGAGCGGAAGAACCCGATCACGTTCCAGTCCTATGCCGAGATGCGCGACCTGTTCCGCGCGCTCGCCTACGTCGAGGACGTGAAGGCGGTGATCATCACCGGCGCGGGCGGCAATTTCTGCTCGGGCGGCGACGTGCACGAGATCATCGGCCCGCTGCTCCAGATGGACATGACGAGCCTCTTGAACTTCACGCGCATGACCGGCGATCTCATCAAGGCGATCCGCGCCTGCCCGCAGGTGGTAATCGCGGCGATCGACGGCATCTGCGCCGGCGCAGGCTCGTGCGTGGCGATGGCCGCCGACATGCGCCTCGGCACGCCGCGCTCGTCGGTCGCGTTCCTGTTCAATCGCGTGGGCCTCGCCGGCTGCGACATGGGCGCCTGCGCGATGCTGCCGCGCATCATCGGCCAGGGCCGCGCCTCGGAGCTGCTGTT
>CAYZSG010000016.1:0-40616 GCA_964481045.1 uncultured Candidatus Odyssella sp.
GCGTGCTGATCAAGAACGCCGAGGCGCTCGAGCGCTTCGAGAAGGTGGACACGCTCGTCATCGACAAGACCGGAACGCTCACCGAGGGCAAACCCAAGGTCACCGCCGTCGTGCCGGTGTCGGGCATGGCCGAGGACGAATTGCTGCGCCTCGCCGCCAGCCTCGAGCGCGGCAGCGAGCATCCGCTGGCCGCCGCGATCGTGAAGGCGGCGGACGAGAAGAAGCTCACGCTCGCGAAGGCCGCGGATTTCGATTCGCCCACCGGCAAGGGCGTCGTCGGTACGATCGAGGGCAAGCGCGTTGCGCTCGGCAATGCGCGGCTGCTCGCCGATCTCGGCATCGACGGCGGCGCGCTCGATGCCCGCGGCGATGCGCTGCGGGCGGAGGGCGCCACAGTCGTCTACGTCACGGTCGGGCAGCAACTCGCCGGACTGATCGCCGTCGCCGATCCGGTCAAGGCCAGCACGCCCGAGGCACTCGCGGCGCTGAAAGCGGAGGGCATCCGCATCGTGATGCTGACCGGCGACAACCGGCGCACCGCCGAGGCTGTGGCGAAATCGCTCGGCATCGCCGAAGTCGAGGCCGAAATCCTGCCGGAGGACAAAGGTAAGGTCGTGCAGCGGCTGCGCGCGCAGGGGCGCGTCGTGGCGATGGCCGGCGACGGCGTCACCGACGCGCCGGCGCTCGCCGCCGCCGATATCGGCATCGCGATGGGCACCGGCACCGACGTGGCGATGGAGAGCGCGGGCGTGACGCTCGTGAAGGGCGATCTCGTCGGTCTCGTGCGTGCGCGGCGGCTCTCGCGCGCCGTGATGCGCAACATCCGGCAGAATCTGTTCTTTGCGTTCTTCTACAACGCGGCCGGCGTGCCGGTGGCGGCGGGCGTGCTTTACCCGCTCTTCGGCCTCTTGCTCTCGCCGATCATCGCGGCGGCGGCGATGTCGCTCTCGTCGGTGAGCGTGATCGGCAACGCGCTGCGCCTGCGCGCGGCGAAGCTATGAAGGAGAAGCTCTGCCTCGCGGTCGCGGCGGCGATTGCGCTCGCCGGCACGCCCGCGGCCCATGCGCAATTCCGCGGCGTCAAATGCTACGGCATCGCCAAAGCGGGGCAGAACGACTGCGCCCATGCGCGCGGCTACCACTTTTGCTCGGGCGAAGCGCTGGTCGATTACGACGGCGGCGATTGGAAGCTGGTCAGGAACGCCGCAGAGTGTGAGGCCAAGGGCGGCGCGCTCAAGCCCTACGAAGGCGCCAACCCGAAGCCGCCGCAATCGTAGCGCTTCCGGCCGCGCCCAAGTGCCGCGGCCTTGGCAGCCTTCGCCGCCGCATTGCGCGGGCCAATGCTGCGGAACGACCGGAACGGGATATCGGCGTCGCCTACCGCACCTCGCCCGAGGTCGCCCAGCCGCCGGGCCGCGTGCGGGTCTGCGGCGCGCGCTCGCCGAGCACGCAGATGCGCCGCGCGCGCCCGTATTCCGCCGGCGCCGTGCCGCTCACATAGCGCCACACGCGGCAGCGGCGGTCTTGCAGGCAAAGATCGCGGCAGCGCTCCGCGCTCTCGATGTTCTGATAGTCGACGAAGCTCGGCCCGAACTCGATGTAAACGCCGGCCTCCACGGTCGAGGCGCGCGGCGGCTGCTGCGCGGCGGCGGGGGCGCCGAGGCCGAAGGCCAACGCGCCGGCCAGAGCGATGTGCCTGATCATGACGAGCCCCTCGAGAGTTGCCGCGCCGCTTCTAGCACAGGTGGCGAAGACGTTGAACCGTGCCGGCACTACTGCCGCCTGGTGCCGCCCAGGAGCTGATCGATCGTCGCCTGCTCGACCTTGGTCGGATATTGCTGGCGCAGATAGTTCGTGTAGGAGGCGAGGAAGTCCTGCTCGTAGGCTTGGCGCAGGCCCTTCTCGAATTCCTCGCGCGCCTTCTTCTTCTCGTCGTCGGTGCGCTCGTCCTTGGCGGCTTCGACCTTGATCACCGCATAGCCGTCGCGCGATTGCGCCACCGCGACTTCGCCCGGCTTCACCGCGAACACGCGCTCCTCCAGCGAGCCCTGCACGGCAGCGGCACCTTCGCCGCGGTTCACCGGCTTGCTCTTGCGCACCGCGTAGCCCGCGGGCTTGGCGATCTCTTCGAGGCTCTTCCCGGCCTTGGCCTCGGCGAGCAGCTTCTCGGCCTCGGCCTTGGCGAGCTTGCCGCGCTCCTCGTCGGTCCAGTCCTTCGTCACCTGCTCCTTGATCGTGTCGAGCGCGCGCACGGCCGAGGGCGCCACCGTATCGACGCGCAGCGTGTAGAAGCCGTGGTTCTTGAGGTCGACGAGATCGCCTTCCTCGCCCTTGCCCTGGCGGAACACGCGGCGCAGGAACTCGGCGTCGTCGGGCAGGCCCTCGACCGTGGCGCCCTTGTCGTTCTTGCCCTGCGCGTCGATCGGGCCCACGACGGCCGCCTTCAGCTTGAGCTTTTCCGCGGCGGCCTCGATCTTGGTGCCGGCGCCCATCGCGTCGTCGAACTGCTCGCGCAGCGTGGCGAGGATCTTGGTGGAGCCGCGCGCGCGGAAATCCTTCTCGATCTGCGCCTTCACCTCGGCGAGCGGCTTCACGGACTCGGGCGTGATTTCGTCGACCTTGATGATGTGCCAGCCGAACGGCGACTGCACCGGCTGGGTCACTTCGCCGGCCTTGAGCTTGAACGCCGCGTCGCGCAGCGCCGGGATCGGCATCTGGCTCGGCGTCACCTTGTCGAGCTTGCTCGGCTCGGCCTTGGCGATGTCCTTGGCCACGGTCTCGAACGAGCGCCCGCCCACGAGCGCCTCGTAGCCCTGCTTGGCCGCGGCCTCGTCCTTGAAGATGAGCTGCTGCATCGTGCGCGTCTCGGGCGTCGTGAACTCGCCCTTGCGGCGCGCATACTCGTCTTCGATGTTCTTCTCCGTCACTTCCACGCGCGCGGCGGCGTCCTCGGGCCGCACGAGGATCAGGGTCATCGTGCGGAATTCGGGCGCCGTGTATTTCGCGGCATTGGCCTTGTGGAACGTGGCGAGCTGTTCGGCCGTGGGCTCGGCCGGCTTAATCGCCGCGGTCGGGATCGTCAGTACCTCAGCGGTGCGGAACTCGTTGCGGTGGGCGAAAAGTTTCTCGGCGAGCGCCTTGGGCGGCGCGCTTTCGAAATTCGAGATGCTGCTGACGAGGTAGCCGCGCGCGAAGTTGGCCTTCAGCAGCGCCACATAGGTGGCTTCGGTGTAACCGGCGCCCTCGAGCGCGCGGCGGAAGGTCTGCGAGTCGAAGCGGCCGTCGACGCCGCGGAAATTCTGATCGTTGACGATCTCCTGCTGCACGATGCGGTCGGACACGAGCAGCCCCTTGTTGCGCGCCTCCTGCGCGAACATGCGTTCGGACTGCACCTCGGCCACCAGCGCGTCGACGAAGCCCATGCCCTTCGCCTGCTCGTAGTCGAACTGGCGCTGCAGGCGCTCCTGGAGACTGCGGATCATGCGCTGATAGGCGTTCTCGAACTCGCGCTGCCCGACCTCCTCGCGGCCGACGGTCAGCACCGGGCCGGTGCGCGAGAAGCCCTGGCGCAGCATGTCTTCGATGCCCCAGGCCGCGAACGCGACGATCAGGACCAGGAACAGAAGGCCGGCGACCCAGCCTTTTGCGTGGGTGCGGAGTGTTTGCAGTGCCATCGAACAGGGGCTCCGAAACGGCCGGGAGCGGCCGGAAAAACAGTGCCTTAGCAGCAAACCGCCGGCCATTCAAACCGGCGCGATCACGCATCAGAAGGCGCGCTTGGGGCGGATTTGCGGCGGTTCAGGCGGCGATCTTCGCCAGCGCCGCGGCGATCTCGGCCGCGCTGCCGGGACGCACGAGGCGGGCGGCTTCCTTGCCGTCCGTGAGGAAGATCAGCGTCGGCCATAGCTTGACGCCGAACGACCGCCCGAGGCGTTTGCCGCTGGCATCGGCGATCTTGAAATGGCGCAGGCCCGGATGGGCGGCGAACGCTTCGGCGATCAGCGGCTGGGCGCGGCGGCAATGGCCGCACCAATCATTGCCGAATTCGACGACAGCGGGGCCGGGCAGCGCATCCACTTCGGCGCGGGCGGGCTCGGATTCGGAATAGGCTCGGTTGGACATCGTGCTGAGAAACTGGATGGCGGACCGATCTCAGCTTAACGGAAATCGCCGGCCGGGGTGGCGCGGCGTTTCGCTCACCTGCGCGCGAGCGTCAGGCGGATTTCGGGCCGCGGCCGCGCATATAGTGCCGCTCGGGCCGATAGCCGCGCGCGAGGCGGACGTGCAGCAGATTGTGGATGAAGGCGGCGAAGGCTTTCGACATGGCCGTTGTCCTTGGCGAGAGCGACCGTTCGTGGCGGACGTATCGCTCTGCGTGATGCCGCGAAATTAGGTCGGGACCATAAGGGTTGGCTATTACGCCTGAGGACGTAGGCCGATCGGATATTGCGCGCACGGCGGAGTCGGGGCATGGAGGCGGCGCCACCACGCAGAGACCTCGAGGCCATGGCCGTTCGCCGCCTGATCGCCGGAAACTGGAAGATGAATCTGCTGCGCGCCGAAGCAGCGGCGTTGGCCAAGGGCGTCGCCGAGGCGCTCGGCGGCGGGGGGCTGGCGGCAGACGTGGCCGTATGCCCGCCGTTCACGGCGCTGGCCGCCGTGGGCGAGGCTCTGGCCGGCAGCGCCATCGCGCTCGGCGCGCAGGATTGCCACGAGAAGCCCGCGGGCGCCTTCACCGGCTCCATCGCCGCGCCGATGCTGAAAGACCTCGGCTGCCGCTACGTGATCCTCGGCCACTCCGAGCGCCGCCATGGCCTCGGCGAAACCGACGCGATGGTGAACGCGAAGGTGGGCGCGGCCTGGGCCGCTGGCCTGGTGCCGATCCTGTGCCTCGGCGAAACCGCCGCCGAGCGCGATGCTGGCAAGACGCTCGAAATCGTGCGCCGGCAACTGGCCGGCTCGCTGCCGAAGGGCGCCGCGGCGCTGGTGGTGGCCTACGAGCCAGTGTGGGCGATCGGTACGGGCCGCGTGCCGACCGAATCCGACATCGCCACGGTGCACGCGGCCTTGCGCGCCGAGCTGGCGAAGGCGCGTCCCGACGGCGCCGATATCGCGATCCTCTATGGCGGCTCCGCCAAGCCCGACAACGCGAAGGCCATTCTCGCCGTGCCGGAAGTAGGGGGGCTGCTCGTCGGCGGCGCCAGCCTCGAGGCTAAGGGCTTCGCCGCGATGGCGCGCGTGGCGGGCTGAGCGGCCGAGCACGGGCTCCCAGTTCTCCAAAATTGAGCGACCGTGATTTGCCCTGTATATTTGCCTAGCGCCGCGCGAGGGTCCGCCCGGTGCTTGGGGAGGGGGTTGAATGATTCGGGCAATTACGATCGCTGCCGCATGTCTTGGGTTCGCCGTCGCCTCGGCGGCCAGCGTTGCGCCGGCACGGGCGCAGAGCGACATCGGCATCATCCTGATGCACGGCAAGCAAGCGCCGGCAGGCGCGTTCGCCGACATGGCCGCTCAGCTGCGCGCCAAGGGCGTGAAGGCCGTCGCTCCGCAGATGCCGTGGGCGCGCGGGCAGTGGGAACGCATTTCGGTGACGGTCGAAGCGGTGCACGCGCAGCTCGACGGCATGGTGGCGCAGCTCCGCGCGCAGGGGGCACGCCGCATCGTCGTCGGCGGGCACAGCATCGGCGCCAACATCGCGCTGTCCTACGCCGCCCAGCGCGGCAATGTCGCCGGCGTGGTCATGATCGCCCCGGGCCACGCGCCGGTTTTCTACTATCGCTCGATGCCGGATTTCCGCGCCGCGCTGGACCGCGCCATGGGCATGGTGCAGTCCGGCCAGGGCGGGCAGCCCTTGAGCGGTCCGGACAACAATCAGGGCCGGACGTTCACGATCTCGACCACCGCTGAAGTGTATGCGAGCTGGATGTCGCCGCAGCGCCTCGCGAACATGCAGGCGCAAGCGCCGCGGCTCGCGCCGCGCATTCCGGTGCTGATGCTGATCGGGACACGGGATCCCGGTTTCGCGACGGCGCAGTCCACGATCTTCGAGCCCGCCGCGAAGCACGCTTACAGCAAATACGTTTCCATGCAGGGCGGCGATCATCTCAGCGTGCTCGGAGCGGCCGGGAACTACGTCGCCGAATGGCTCCAGCAGCTGCCGGCGGAGGGCGCGGCGCCCGCGCCCGTGGCACGGCCCGGGGGCTCGCAAACCATCTCGCGCACCTGCCAGCGTTTCGAGGGATCTTGGACGAGCCGTGGTCCAAGCGGCACGCTCGTGCTGGCCCGGTCGGGCGCGACCTGGTCGATCGCCGGAACGGGGTCGCCCAACATGCCGCAAGAGCCGCGGCCGGTGCAGTCGGTTCAACGGACGGGCGACCGGGTGGAGGTCGTGACCGCCTCGGGCGCGCGTCTCGTCCTCGAGGAAAGCGGACGCAAGCTCACCGGCCAGCTCATCGCGCCGAGCGGAAACGCGGCGCGGGTCGACATGAACTGCGTGAAGTAGGGTGGAACTCCGGATCGTTCGCCGGGGAACGCCTAGGGCGATGCCGCGAACGGACGATCCTCGCCGCCGCGGATCGGCGGCGCAATGCGACGATCGGCGAGGGACCGACATGACATATCGAGCGCGGGTCTGGATGCGCCCGATCGCCGTCGCGGCGATGATGGCGGCGGCGCCGTTTGTGGCCGGGAACGGGGCAGCGGCGGAGACGCCGGCCTTCGTCGCGCCGCCGCGCAGCATCTCCGACATCGCGGCGATCCTCGATCAGGAAAAGCAGGATCCCGCGCGGATCGCCAGATTGCGCGTCGAGGCCGATGCCGAGCCGCCGGCCGAAGCCGACGACCGCAAGCTCGGGCACTTCTATTCGGAGCGGGCGCGAGCGCGCGCGGGGCTGGGCCGCACGCGCGAAGCTGTTGCCGACATGGAGCGCGCGATCGCGCACCGCCGCAAGACGCCGGACGCCGGCGTTTTCCGGCACCACCTCTTCATCGTCGGCCAGTACTCCCACCGCAACCTCGGCGATTCCAGGGCGGCCCTCCGCGTTCTCCGCGGCATGGAAAACGACTATCCGCGGCCGGGTGCGCTCTTCAACGTTTACGGGCAGATTATCGAGCACTCGGTCTGGCTTGGCGACCTCGGCGAAGCGGAGCGGTACCGGAAGAAAGTCGACGAACTCCGGGACCGTCTCGGCCGAAATCCGCGCTTCGCCGACTACATCAGCTTTTTCGGGATCAGCAGCGAAAGCAGCAAGGGTTTTTATCTCGAAGCGCGGGGGCAAATCCGCGAGGCGGAGGAGGCCTACGTAAAGGCCGAGGCCAACGCCAAGGATGCCCTGACCAGGCTGCCACGGTGGACCTTCATCGAACCGCCGCCGCCCGAGCACATCCACCTCATGATCAACGCAATCGCGAGCCGGCTGGCGCGCGTCAGGGGGCTGCAGGGCCGCGCCGCCGAAGCGGAAGCCGACATGCGGCGCGCGCTTCTCAGCGAACTCAAGCTCAACGGAAAATATCACTCCGTCACGGCATCGTATCTCCGGCAGTTCGTCGGCGTATTGCGCGAGCAGGGCCGCTACGCCGAGGCCGAAAAGCTCGGCCGCGCGGCCGAGCAGATCTATCTTGCCATCGGCTATCCCGACGACGCGCAACCGTTCGTTTATCTGCGGAGCGAGCTGGCCTCGACCCTCTATCTGCAGGGACGCTGGTCCGAGGCCGAGCAGCTCTATGCGGCGCTCGAGCGGGCCACCGCCAATTGGGAGCACGCGCGGCGCGACGGTCTCGTCCTGACGCCCGCGCGCATCCTGACGCTCTACGGCGCCGGTCGCGTCGAGGACGGCATCGCGGCGGCAAAGTCCCTCGTGGAGCGCGAGCGGCTGCGTCTCGGTGAGACGCATGCCGGCTTCGCCGCCGCACGCGGCCTGCTCGGGATCGGTCTGGCGCGCGCCGGACGGCGCGCCGAGGCGCTGGCCGAGCTGCGCGCCTCGGTACCCGGCGTGACCGCGGTTTCGCGCGAAAGCGAAGACGAAGACGCTTCGGCCGCCGCGGCGCGCGACCAACTCGTTCGCGCGATCGTCGAGGCCTTCCTGACCGAACTCGCGCGCGCGCCGGAGGCGCCGGACGCGGCCGCCGAGAGCTTCAAGCTGTCCAATACGATCCGCGGACGGTCGGTCCAGAACGCGCTTGCCGCATCGAGCGCGCGGATGGTGGCGCGAGACCCGGCGCTGGCCGACCTGGTGCGCAAGGAGCAGGACCTGCGCAAGCAGACCGCGGCGCAGTTCGGGCTGCTGAACAACGTTCTCGCCTTGCCGCCGGCCGAGCGCGACGCCGCAATGGTCGCCGAGCTCCGGGGCCGTATCGCTGGGCTTCGCGACGATCACGCCAAGGCGCGCGCCGAGATCGCGCTGCGCTTTCCCGACTACGCCGATCTGATCGATCCCAAGCCCGCGACGGTCGAGGATATCCGGCGCGTCCTGGCGGACGGCGAGGCGTTGCTCTCGTTCTATTTCGGCCGCGAGCACGGCTTCGTGTGGGCGGTACCCAAGAGCGGCCCGGTCGCGTTCGCTTCGATCAAGGCCACGCCGGCCGACATCGAGGCCAAGGTAAAAACGCTGCGCAAGGCCCTCGAGCCGAATGCGGCCACGGTCGGCGACATTCCCGCCTACGACACGGCGCTCGCCTACGCGCTTTACGAGCTGTTGCTGAAGCCCATCGAAGCGGGATGGAAGCCGGCCAAGCAGCTTATCGTCGTGACCAACGGCGCGCTGGCGCAGCTGCCGCTTCCTCTCGTGCCGACGGCGCCGGTCGCGGTGAAAGCCGACGCGGAACCGCTGTTCGCCGGGTATCGGCAGGTGGCGTGGCTGGCGCGGACGCACGCGGTGACGTCGGTACCTTCGGCCGCAGCCTTGCGGACGTTGCGTCAGCTGCCGCCGGGCTCGGCGTCGCGCGAGCGATTCATCGGGTTCGGCGATCCGTTCTTCAACGGCGAGCAGGCGGCCGAGAGCGAGCGTCCCGCCGGCAAAGAGATGGCGGCGGCCACGACGACGCGCGGGCTGCCGCTGCGGCTGCGCGCCGCGCCGCCGACGCAGGGCGTCGATAGCGCGGAGCTCGGTCTCCTGCCGCGCCTGCCCGACACGGCCGACGAATTGCGCTCGGTGGCGCTGGCGCTCGCGGCCGATCCCGCCAAGGTGCTGTTCCTCGGCAAGGCGGCGAACGAGGCGCGCGTGAAATCGTCCGATCTTTCGCGCTTCCGCATCGTTGCGTTCGCGACGCACGGACTGGTGCCCGGCGACCTCAACGGATTGACCCAGCCGGCGCTCGCGCTGACCGCGCCGAAGGTGGCGGGCGTGGACGGCGACGGCCTGCTCACGATGGAGGAGATCCTCGCGCTGAAGCTCGATGCGGACTGGGTGGTGCTGTCGGCCTGCAACACGGCATCGGGCGCGGAGGCGGGGGCCGAGGCCGCTTCGGGCCTCGGACGCGCGTTCTTCTATGCCGGCACGCGCGCGATCCTCGTCACCAACTGGTCGGTGCACTCGGCGTCGGCGCGCGAACTGGTGACGGATCTGTTCCGCCGCCAGGCCGCGGACGCGTCGATCACGCGCGCCGAGGCGCTGCGTCAGTCGATGATGGACATGCTCGACCGGGGCGGATTCTCCGACGGTTCGGGCAAGCTCCTGTTCACCTATGCCCACCCGCTGTTCTGGGCGCCCTACGCGATCATCGGCGACGGCGGCGCGCGCTGAGCGCGGCGGCATGAACGATCTTGCTCGCGTTCTCCTTGAGGCGCTTGATTTCTCTTCGACGCCCTCGTTCGCGCCCGTAATAAGGGCGCACGCCGTTCCACGCGCACGCGTCCGCGTTGCCGGCGAAAGCACACGTGCTAAAGTTTGGTGGCGCCGGGGTGCGACCACAGGTATTCGCATTGCTTGCCACCGCGGCGCGCCGGAAGGATAAGAAAACGGGGAGTAAGAATGCGGACAATCGGCCTGTTGGTCTGGATCGTCGTTCTCCTCGGGGCGCCGGTTCGCGCCGAACTCGTTCAGGTGCCGAGTCGGCCGGGGGTCACGGTCCCCATCGCCATTGAGCCGCCGACGGGCCAAGCCGTGGCATGGGCATTGTTGTTCGTCGGCGGCAATGGCGTGCTGCAACTCGACACGACCGGCGCGCCGACGGCGCCGCTGTCCGGCCTCTATATCATCAGCCGCCGAGACGTTCTCAAGGCGACAGGGATCGGGGTCGTCCTGGTCGACGTGCCGTCCGATCAGCGTTCGGGCATCAATCCCCGATTTCGCCGATCGGAACAGCATGTGGCCGACGTGGGAGCCGTCACCACGATGATCCGTCAGCGCTTTCGGCGGCCTGTGTGGATCATCGGCCACAGCAACGGCGGGATCACCGCCGCGGTGGCCGTGCGGAGGCTTTCGGCCGCCGCACGCCCGGACGGCGTGATCCTCGCCTCGGCGACCGTCATGGAGGGTCGTCGCGATGCTTCCCAGCCCTTTCCGCCATTTCCATACACGGGCGCGGCCATGGTCGCGGCGCACCAGGGCGACGGTTGCAGCTATTCGCCGCCGTCGGATGCGGCGTTGATCTCCCAGGCGTTTAGCAATGCACGCCCGAACGTGCTGCGGATGTTCTCGGGCGGTAGCGCGGGACGGGGCGACCCCTGCCTGCCGCGTTCACTGCATAGCTTTCATGGAATGGAGCGCGAGGTCATGAGCGCTTTCGCCGGCTTCATCCGCAGCCCCCGATGAACCCGGCGCGCGCGCAGCTCCGAAGCACTGCCCGGTCCGTCCGAACCCCGTGTCGGCGGACTGTGGGCGCCAGCTTGTCGATGAGATTGCTCTTCGCTTCGATCGTGCTCGCCGCAGGGCTCGCGCGGGCGGAAGCGCCGCCGCGCGCCGCCGACATCGCGGCGATCCTCGATCAGGAAAAACCAAATCCCGGCCGCATCGCGTTCCTTCGGCGCGAAGCCGCGGCGGAGCCGCCAGCGGGCATGGACGGCGCGGCGCTCCGGGATTTCTTCTACCGGCGCGCCCAGATGCGCAACCTGCTGGGCCGGTCGCGCGAGGCATTCGTGGACATCGAGCGTGCCGCCGCCCTGCTGGGAAGCAAGGTCTCGCCCGAGGCCTTTCGGATCATGCAGTTTCGCCTCGTTCTCGCGCGCGTGGACCCGCGCGGCACTCTGCAGCTGCTGGACGAGTTGGAGCGCCTTCATGCTCCAACCAACAAGAATAACGTGCTGATCAACATCTATCGCCATACGATCGATATGCTCGTCCTGCTAGGCGACATCGAGAGGGCGGAAAAATACCTCGAGAAAAGCATCGCCTTGTTCGAGAAGAGTGCAGCCAAGTCGGACTCTCGCGACGACCTGTATCGAAGCAGCTGGGCGGCCGACCTGGAGTTGAGCCGTGCGCTGGTGTTGGAAGCACGCGGCCGTTTCGCCGAGGCAGAGGTGGCGCTGGTGAAATCCGAAGCGCTTCGCCGCGACTCGCTGCGAATGAGCGAGAAGTGGCCGAGCAGTCCGCCACGGGCGAGTTTTGTAGCAGTGATCGACGCCACAATCGGGTCCCTCGGTCGTGTCAAGGCGTGGCAGGGGCGATTGCACGAGGCCGAGACCGAGATGCGGCGCGCATTGCTGAACAGGCTTCGCGTCGTCGGCAAGTATCACGTGGGCACGGCGCTCAATATTCGCCTGCTGAGCCGGGTGCTGATCGAGCAAGGCCGCTATGCCGAAGCCGAGCGGCTGTTGCGCGCTTCGGCCGAAATCTACGCAACGCTCGGCGTTCCGCCATTGATCTTGCCGGTCCTGCGGACGCGCACGATGCTGGCGCGCACGCTCGCGAGCCAGGAGCGCTGGGCCGAGGCGGCGCAACTTTATGCCGACGTCGATCGGTCGATCGCCGATTGGCCGGCGGCGCGCCGCGAGGCCATCACCGTGACCGGCACTCACATTCTGGCGCTCTATCAGATCGGGCGGATCGAGGACGGCGTGGCGCTGGCTCGCAGGCTCTTGCGACGAGAGCGCGCCAATGTCGGCGAGCGCCACTACGATTTCGTGATGGCGCAAGCCTTGCTTGCCGCCGGCCTCGCGCAATCCGGCAAAGAGGCCGAGGCGTTGGCCGCGTATCGTGCGGCCATGCCCTTGCTGATCTCGTCGGCGACAGCCGGTGCCGAAGGCCAGAGCGTTACTTCGACCGATCGCGATCGGCGACTGCGCATGGTTGTCGAACCCTATCTGGCGCTCCTCGCCCGCGCGGCAGGGCGGGGCGACGCGGCCGCCATACCCGAGTCGTTCGCCGTGGCCGATGCCATTCGGGGCCGCGCGGTTCGGGCCGCAGTGGCGGCGGCCGGAGCCCGCGTGATGGCCCGCGATCCGAAATTGGCGGCGGTGGTTCGCAATGAACAGGATCTCGCGCAGCGGATCACGGCGGGCTTCTCGCTGTTGGCCGATGTGCTGAGCCTGCCGCCGCATCAGCGCGTCGAAGCGAAGGTAGAAGATCTGCGTGCGCAAATCGCGGCGCTGCGCAAGGCGCATGCCGCCGCGCGCGCGGAACGGGAGACGCGCTTCCCCGAATATGCGGACCTGGTCGATCCCAAGCCGCCATCTGTCGCGGAGGTCCAGCGGGCCCTGCGTCCCGGCGAAGCCTTCGTGTCGTTCTACTTCGGCGCGCACAGTTTCGTGTGGGTGGTGCCGCAGACCGGCCCGGTGGCATTCGCGGAGATCGGCGGGACCGCGGCGGCGATCGAGGCGAAGGTTAAGGCACTGCGCCGAGCGCTGGAGCCGAACGCTTCGACGGTGGAGGACATCCCGGCCGTCGATCTGGCGCTGGCGCACGAGATCTACCGGCTGCTGCTGGAGCCCGTATCGACGGCGTGGCGCCCCGCGAAGAACCTCATCGTCGCGACCAACGGTTCGCTCGGCCTGCTGCCGCTCGGGCTTCTGCCGATTGCCCCCGCCGTCCCGCCGGTCGACGCGCAGCCGCTCTTCGCCGCCTATCGGAACGTGCCGTGGCTGGCGCGAACGCATGCGGTGACGATGGTGCCATCGACTGCATCGCTGCTGACTCTGCGGCGCCTGCCGCCGGGATCGGCGGCGCGCGAGCGCATCATCGGTTTTGGCGACCCGTTCTTCAACGGCGAGCAGGCGGCCGAGAGCGAGCGCCCCGCGGGCAAAGAGATGGCGGCGGCGACGGCGACGCGCGGGCTTCCGCTGCGGCTGCGCGCCGCGCCGGCGACGCAGGGCGTCGACAGCGCGGAGCTCGGTCTCCTGCCGCGCCTGCCCGACACGGCCGACGAATTGCGCGCGGTGGCGCTGGCGCTCGCGGCCGATCCCGCCAAGGTGCTGTTCCTCGGCAAGGCGGCGAACGAGGCGCGCGTGAAATCGTCCGATCTTTCGCGCTTCCGCATCGTTGCGTTCGCGACGCACGGACTGGTGCCCGGCGACCTCAACGGATTGACCCAGCCGGCGCTCGCGCTGACCGCGCCGAAGGTGGCGGGCGTGGACGGCGACGGCCTGCTCACGATGGAGGAGATCCTCGCGCTGAAGCTCGATGCGGACTGGGTGGTGCTGTCGGCCTGCAACACGGCATCGGGCGCGGAGGCGGGGGCCGAGGCCGCGTCGGGCCTCGGACGCGCGTTCTTCTACGCGGGCACGCGCGCGATCCTCGTCACGAACTGGTCGGTGCACTCGGCGTCGGCGCGCGAGCTGGTGACGGATCTGTTCCGCCGTCAGGCCGCGGACGCGTCGATCACGCGCGCCGAGGCGCTGCGTCAGGCGATGATGGAGATGCTCGACCGCGGCGGGTACGTAGACGATGCGGGCAAGATCCTGTTCACCTATGCCCACCCGCTGTTCTGGGCGCCTTACACCATTATCGGCGACGCCGGAGCCAACTGAGTGCGTTCCTTGGAGCCGAGCTTCGACAACGGCTCTCAATCCGCAACCGACGGACTCGTCGCGGGCGACTGGGCACGCGCGAGGAAAGCAGGACGGGCGGATCGTTGACCGCGAAACGCCCAAAAGGCCGCACGTCCGGCGCAGAGCTGCGCGGCTTCCACCGCGGCCGCGCCGTCGGTGGCCGGCAACCACAGATCACCGCATCGTGCCCCTTGCCGAGTGTGTAGTGAGGATGTCGTTGCCTAGAAATGAATAGGATGTTCAAGTTGTCACTGGGGATCGCCGCGTCGGCGAAAGAGGTAGCAATGGATTCGTCTGCCAGGTCTTACGGACTTCTCACGGGCGCGCTCGCGTTCGCCTTCCTGATTTTCGCAGGCACCGTGCAGGCGCAGGTGCGCATTGTCGCCTTCGGCGACAGCAATACCTACGGGATGAACATGGCGCGTGCGCAGTCCTACCCGGCGCAGCTCGAGGCGATGCTGAAGGCCAGAGGGCTCAATGTGCGCGTCGACAACCAGGGCGTTCCCGGCGATACCTCTGCCGGCGGCTTGGCGAGGGTGGATTCATCCGTGCCTGCAGGAACGCGTGTGGCAATCGTGCTTTTCGGCATCAACGATGCGAGAAAGGGCGTGCCGGTGGAGACCTTCGCAAGCAATTTGGGCCAAATCCTTGCACGCCTGAAAGCGCGCAAGGTCCATATCGTTCTTTGTTTCCGCCCACACCCGTCGCTCGCCGGCCCATTCAGGGGCGCTACCACGCGCATCGGCGAGAAATTCGGCGCAATTCCATGCAACTTCCGGGAGGGCGTTCCCAAGTCGGGTTACGCAGGAGACGGGCATGAGAACGCTGAAGGAAACACGCACGTCGCACAGAACCTCATGCGCATAGTCGAACCGATGGTGCGGTGATGCAATCACGGTCTTCGCCGATCCGCAGCGTTCCCTGAGCGCGACATCCGTTTCTCGTCATGGTCAGCCGGCGCAGCCGGCGCGCGCGCTGAGCGCGGCGGCTCATTTCTCCGTCAGCGTGGCGACCGGCTCCCACTCCGGGCCGGGAGGATCGGCTGCAAGCGCCGTGGCGCGCGCCTGAAACTGCGCCGCCGCGGGATCGGCGGCGGCGAACCGCGCGAACGCATCGCGCGCCGCCGCGAAGTCGCGGGCGCGCCAGCGCGCGAGCCCCTCGGCATACGCACTGGCTTGCGCCGCCTGCTCGGCCGATTCGCGGCCCGTTTCGGCGAGCGGCTCATAGATGCGCACGGGCGCGGCGCGTCCCTTGACGCGGATCGCGTCCAGCTCGCGCCACGCGAAGCCGGCGCCGGCGGCGGTCATGGTCGCCTCGGCCACCATGATCGTAGTGCCGTAGAATTTATTGGCACCCTCGAGGCGCGACGCCAGGTTCACGGTGTCGCCCATGACCGTGTAGTTGAACCGCCGCCGAGAGCCGATGTTGCCGACCAGCGCCTCGCCCGAATTGAGGCCAATGCGCTGCGCGAGCGTGCGGCCCGCGAGCCCGGGTGTGCCGCGGTTGAGCTCCTCCAGACGGCGGCGGCAGCCCAGCGCGGCGCGAACCGCGTTGGCGGCATGGGCGGGATCGTCGACGGGGGCGCCGAACACCGCGACGATCGCATCGCCGATGTACTTGTCGACGAAGCCGCCATGCGCTTCGACGACGTCGGTCATCGCCGATAGGTATTCGTTCATCAGGGCCACGACCTCCGCCGGAGCCATCTTTTCGGTGATCGACGAAAATCCGGCGAGATCGGAAAAGAAAACGGTGACGCTGCGGGTCTCGCCGCCAAGCTGCGGCGGGCGGCTCGACGCGAGCATCTTCTCGATCACGGCGGGCGCCAGGTAGAGCGCGAAGCTGCTGCGCAGGAGCCGCTTCTCGCGGTCGGCGACGAGAAAGCGGTAGCCGATGGCGGCCCCGAGGCAGAACAGCGCCGCGATCAGCGGCTCGACGACGGGCAGGGCGAAGCCGCCGCGGAACACGACCGTCGCCGACCCGACCCAGACGATCATCGCTGCAAGCGTCGCGAGCGCGGCGGCGCCCGGCGTCAGCCAGAGCGCGGCCAGCGCCGCCAGCGCGCCGAGGGCCACGGCCGAAAGCGCGCGGCCGGCAAAGCCCGCCTCGGCCACGGCCTCGTGCCGCAGCATGTTGTTGATGGCCGTCGCGTGAATGTACACGCCGGAAATCGAATCGCGCACGGGCCCGGCGGCGGGCGACGGCGGCAGCGCGCAGCGCGCGGCACGCGCGCCCTCGGGCGCGGTCGCAAAGCGCTTCGAGGTGATCTTGCGATCCTCGACGTCGAGGACCGTGCCGATGATGACGACCTTGCCTGCGAACTGGCGCCGGAAGTATTCGGCGTCGCCTTTCTCGAGGCAGGCGCGGAGATCGGCGAGCGAATAGGTGGGGATGTCGTCGGCGCCGCCCTCGAAATTGACCGTGAGCGTGTTCGGTACCGCGCTCGGGACGCGGTATCCGCCGAGCGTCATCGCGCCGTCGGCCGAGAATGCGGGTGCCGCGCCGAGCGCCCGCGCGGCGAGTTCCACCGACATCGACGGCACGGGTGCCCCGTCGACCATGAACCGCAGCGGCACGCGCCGGATCACCTCGTCGGGATCACTGTGAACGTTGAGCGCGCGAATGTTGCGCTGATGGCCGACCGCGATGCGCTGGCCGGGCGAGGGAAGGATCGGCTGGGTGTGCTGGATCTGGCCAAGCACGACCTTGCCGGCGCGGGCGGCGAGCGCCAGCGCGCGCAGGTAGTCGCGGTCGAAGCCGCGTACGCGCGCGCCCAGCGTCTCTTCGCCGAACCGGATCTCGGACTGCTCGATGGAGGTCGGGAACACGATGTCGAAGCCGACGACCTTCGCGCCGCCCTCGACGACGGCGGTCAGCACGCGGCCGATCTCGCGGGTCCAGGTGACGTTCGGCGTGCCGGCGAAGGGCGGCGTCCGGTAGGTCTCCTCGTCGATCGCGACGACGACGGCATGCGAAGAGGGCGGCGCATGGGCGACGCCGAAGGCCTGCCAACGCAGGGCCGTCAGAATGTCGAGCGAGATGCCGCGCAGCCGATCGAGCGCGGGCGATGCGGCGGCGAGGCCGATCACGAGCGCGATCAGGGCCGCCGCCGCGGCATCGCGACGCGCAATGCCCGCCATGGCCGCGGTGCCGCGCTCAGCTCGCCGGCGCGAATCGGATCAGGCGGCCGATGATCGCCGTCCTGCCGGGCTTTGCGAGCGGATCGACCTTGAACACGATCTGCTGCGCGCCGAGCCGCGCGCGATAGATGCCGCCGGGCGTGAGCTGCTTGTCGCTCTTCGCGAAATCGTAGAACGACCCGCGCAGCAGCGCGCCGGACGCGATGTTCACGTCATGGCGCTCGCCCCGCTGATCGGTGCGCTCGATGACGAGCGTGCCGCCGCCCTTGGCTTCAATCAGCGGCGACGAGCCGTAGAGGATGAACTGCGGACGCGTTCCGGGCGCGTCGCGGAAAACCATGCCGCCGGCCTTGCCGGCTTGCGGCGGAGCCAGATTGATCTTGCCGCCGTCGCACGCGACTTTGGTCCGCTCGACTTTGCCGCCTTCGACCGTGCTCTGTTCGGCGCCGACCGTGACGGTGCCGCCCGTGATCGTCTCGCGCCAGCACGATTTGACATATCCGAGTACGACCCCATCGGTGGGTCCGAGCGTGATCTTCTGGCCGGCCGCAACGTAGTCCATCAGCTCGGCGCCGGCCGGCTTGCCCTGCACGTCCTCGACGACGGCGACCGGCGCCTGCGCGAAGGCGGAACCGGCCGCGCAAAGGCCGGCCATGAATATCGCGAGTTGCGCTCCGGCCTTCATCGATGCCCTCCCCAGCTGAAGTCTGCGGGTATATTACGGCGCGCAAGGTGTCGCTAGAAGAGGGTGATGGGATGCGTGCCGTGCTTGCGCTTGTCGGCATGGCGGCCCTGCTCGGGGGAAACGCGCGCGCCGCGGAAGGGGAGGCGGTGACGTTCCCGTCCGTGGACTGGACCGGCGCCGTCCGCGTCCAGATCAGCGCCCGGCTTTTCCGGCCCGCGGCCCCAGGCCGGTATCCGGCGGTCGTGATTCTGCACGGCTGCGGCGGCGTGCGCGGCAGCAGCGCGCAATGGGGCGAATGGCTGGCGGCCAACGGCATGGTCGCCCTGGCCCTCGACAGCTTCGGACCGCGCGGCCTTACCAACGTCTGCGGCAGGCCGCCGGACCGCGCCTTCTTCGAGCTGCTCACCGGCCTCGTCGAGGATTCGTTCTCGGCCGCCGGCTTCCTGGCGGCGCGGCCCGACGTCGATCGGGAGCGCATCGCGGCGATGGGCTTCTCGCTCGGGGGCCATATCGCCCGGCGGCTCGGCGGCGAAGACGCGCGATCCTATGCGCCGCTTACGGCGCCGCGCTTCAGGGCCTTGCTGCCGTTCTACCCCGGCGGATGCGGCATCGGCGGCCGGGATGTACGCCGCATCGTCGTGCCCATGCTGATCCTGCACGGCGAACTCGACGACTGGACGCCCGCCGCGCCCTGCGCCGATGCGGTGGCACGCGCCCGGGTCCGGGGCGAGCCGGTCGAAATCGTCGTTTATCCTGCGGCGCACCACGGATTCGACCAGGTGGACCGCCCGCTCACCTATCTCGCGGATATCGTGAGCATCACGCCCGAGCGGCGCGTCGGCGTGCATATCGGCGGAAACGGCGCCGCGCGCGATGCGGCCCGTCGCGACGTGCTCCGGTTCCTGCGTGGCAGCCTCTCCCTCGGGCAGGGCCCGCAATGACCCGCGCCCATCCGCCCCACTGGCGCCGGGGCGGGGAAGCGACTAAATAGCCCCGCAATCCCGGCGGCCGGCCCCTTTGCCGGCCGCGTCACGATTCGAGATTTCCCGATGGAATTGATCATCCTCATCGTCCACCTGTTCCTGGCCATCGCGCTCGTCGGCGTCATCCTGATGCAGAAGAGCGAGGGCGGCGCGCTCGGCATCGGCGGCGGCGGCGGCGGCATGGGCGGCTTCCTCACCGCGCGCGGCGCCGCCAACCTGCTCACGCGCACGACCGCGATCCTGGCCGCGCTGTTCATCTGCACGAGCCTCGCGCTCGCGCTGATCGCGAGCAACAAGCGCGCGGCGGCGCCGCGTTCGATCGTCGATCCGCCCGGCCGCAGCGGCCCCGTGACGCCCGGCACCACGGCGCCCGAGAAGCCGGCGCCGGGCCAGCCGCCCGCGCCCGAAAAGAAGTAGTCCGCGCATGACGCGCGACGAGGCAGGGGCGGCCGGCAACGGCCGCCCCTTCTCGTTGATGCATGTGCATATCGCAAACGTGGCGCTGGCGAAGGCGCCGCTCACCCTGTAGAACGAAATCCCGTCATGACAACACGGTTCGTGTTCATCACCGGCGGCGTGACGTCTTCCCTCGGGAAAGGCCTCTCGTCGGCGGCCCTCGGCGCATTGCTGCAGGCGCGCGGCTACAGCGTCCGGCTCCGCAAGCTCGACCCCTACCTCAACATCGATCCGGGCACGATGAGCCCGTATCAGCATGGCGAGGTTTACGTCACCGACGACGGCGTCGAGACCGACCTCGATCTTGGGCACTACGAGCGCTTCACCGGCGTGCCCGCGCGGCGCACCGACAGCGTCACGGCCGGCAAGATCTATCAGAGCGTGCTCGCGAAAGAGCGGCGCGGCGACTATCTCGGCGCCACCGTGCAGGTGATCCCGCACGTCACCGACGCGATCAAGGAAGTGATCCTCGCCGACACGGCCGGGCACGATTTCATCCTGATCGAGATCGGCGGCACGGTGGGCGACATCGAGGGCCTGCCGTTCCTCGAGGCGATCCGCCAGATCGGCAACGAGCTTGGCAAGGAGCGCACGCTGTTCGCGCACCTCACGCTGGTGCCCTACATCCCGACGGCCGGCGAGCTCAAGACGAAGCCCACGCAGCACTCGGTGAAGGAGCTGCAGAGCCTCGGCATCCAGCCCGACATCCTGCTCTGCCGCTGCGACCGCCCGATTCCGCCGGGCGCGCGCCAGAAGATCGCGCTGTTCTGCAACATCCGGCAGGACGCCGTGATCCCCGCGCTCGACGCGTCCACGATCTACGAGGTGCCGCTGAAATTGCACGAGGAGGGCTTCGACCGCGAAGTGTGCCGGCACTTCAAGCTGCCATTTGAGCAGGAGCCCGACCTCAAGACTTGGCGCACGATCGTCGAGCGCGTGCTGCGCCCCGAGGGCGAGGTGCACATCGCGATCGCCGGGAAATACACGGGCCTGCAAGACGCCTACAAATCGCTCTCCGAGGCGCTCGCGCATGGCGGCATCGCCAACAACGTGAAGGTCAACCTGCACTGGATCGAATCCGAGGTCTTCGAGAAGGAAGACCCGGCGCCATGGCTCGAGCAGGTGAACGGCATCCTCGTGCCCGGCGGCTTCGGCGAGCGCGGCACCGAGGGCAAGATCCTCGCGGCCCGCTTCGCGCGCGAACGCAAGGTTCCGTATTTCGGAATCTGCTTCGGCATGCAGATGGCCGTGATCGAGGCCGCGCGCCATCTCTGCCACCTGCCGCAGGCGAGCTCGACCGAATTCGGCCCCACCAATGAGCCGGTGATCGGCCTGATGACCGAATGGCTGCACGGCAACACCTGGGAACAGCGGAAAGAGGGCGGCGAGCTCGGCGGCACGATGCGCTTGGGCGCCTATCCCGCGATGCTCGCGGCCGGCAGCCGGATCGCGCAGGTCTATGGCGGCGCCACCGAGATCAGCGAGCGCCACCGCCACCGCTACGAAGTGAACATCAACTACAAGGACCGCCTCGAAGCCGCCGGCTTGCGCTTCGCCGGCATGTCGCCCGACGGCCAGCTTCCCGAGACGGTCGAGATCCCCGACCATCCCTGGTTCATCGGCGTGCAGTATCACCCCGAGCTGAAGTCGAGGCCGTTCGCCCCGCACCCGCTGTTCACGAGCTTCATCAAGGCGGCGATGGAGCGGAGCAGGTTGGTGTGAGACTGACGCGCCCTTTTCAACACGTCATCCCGACCGAAGCACGGCGCACTTGCGCCGTGCGAAGTGGAGGGATCGTGCCGCAGTTGTGACGCGATCCCTCCACTTCGCGAGCCGCGACGAGCGGCTCGCTCCGGCCGGGATGACGTGCTGAAATAGGTCCGTGACCGAAACCTACATCTCCACCGACATCGAAACCGACGGGCCGATTCCCGGCCCGAACTCGATGCTGTCGCTCGGCAGCGTGGCGTTCGATGCGGCGGGGAACGAGATCGCGGCGTTCGAGATCAATCTCGAGACGCTGCCGGGCGCCGCGGCCGATCCCAAGACGATGGAGTGGTGGAAGACCGAGCCCGCGGCGTGGAAAGCGGCGCAAACGAATCCCGTGGAGGCGGGGGCGGCGATGAAGCGCTATCTCGGCTGGGTCGAGGCGCTGCCGGGCAAGCCGGTGTTCGTGGCCTATCCGCTGCTGTTCGACATGATGTTCGTCTATTGGTACCTGATCCGCTTCTGCGGCCGCTCGCCGTTCAGCTTCAGCGGCATCGACATCAAGACGATGGCCTATGCCGCGATGGGCTCGGAGAGCTACCGCGAGGCCAGCAAGAAGCACATGCCGAAGCACTGGCTGCCGCCCTCGGCGCCGCACACGCATGTCGCGGTCGAGGATGCGCGCGAGCAGGGCAGGCTGTTCTTCAACATCCGCGCCGCGCTCAAGGCGATGGCGGCGCGCGCCCCGGCAACGGAGCGCAAACCATGATCCCGGCCGGCCTCGCGCTCTTTTCCGCGACGATGGCGCTGATCGCGGCGGCGCTGTTCACCGGCGCGGCGTTCTATATCAACGCCGTCGAGCAGCCGGCGCGGCTCGGCCTCGCCGACGCGGCGCTGCTGGCCGAATGGAAGCCGAGCTACAAGCGCGGCACGCTGATGCAGGCGCCGCTCGCGCTGCTCGGTGCGCTGTTCGGCACGCTCGCGTTCCTCGGCGGCTATGATTGGCGCTGGCTTGCCGGCGGCGCGCTGATGTTCGCGAACTGGCCGTTCACGTTCCTCGTCATCATGCCGGTGAACAACCGACTCATTGCGATGAGCGGCGCGGAGCCGGAGGTGCGCCCGCTGATCCGCCGCTGGGGCGCGCTGCACGCGGTGCGCACCGCGCTCGGCGCCGCCGCCACGGCGGTGTTCGCTTGGGTGATCCTCCTTTGACGCACGATCGGCCAGCAACGGCCTTGATAATATTCCCGTTTTGTTCTAGGATCGAAATTGGCCCGGCTTGGCTGGCGAGCGGCATCGCAAGGTGCCGTGCGCCGTTCTTTGGAAATGTTAAGAACGATCTCGAACGCGAGCATTGACGATCGCTCGCGTGTGCGATGCTGCGCGCTTGCGGTCATGGCTGTAACGCGCCAGCAGGCAGCGCAATGACCACATATGACAACGGATGACTACAAATGACTACGCGTGAAGGCCCGGGGCAGGTGCCCGTGCATCCCACGCGTCAGGCCTTTTTGCCCTTCGCCGCCTCGTCGCCGTTCGGGCCGTTGCCGTTCTGCTTCACCTTGCCGACGACCCAGCCGAGCGCGGTGAGGATCACGAGTGCCAGCACGGTCGCGATCGCGCCGAGCACGTAGTAGCCGGCGCCCGAGGCGTAGCCGACCGCGCCCGCGAGCCAGATGCCGCTGCCGGTCGTGATGCCTTCAACGGTGCCGCGCGACTGGATGATGGCGCCGGCGCCGAGGAAGGCGACTCCGGCCGTGATCGCCTCGACGAGGCGCAGCGGATCGGTCGATGCCTTGCCTTCGCCGGCGCCCTTCACGACCTCGAACAGCTCGAGCGTGATGACGGTGAACGTCGCCGAGGCCAGCGCCACCATCATGTGCGTGCGCACGCCGGCCGGCTTGTTGCGCCATTCGCGGTCGAGGCCGATCACGGCGCCGAACACGATGGCGGCGCCGAGACGGATCAGGATCTCTCCGATGTTCGTGGACGAGACGAGCAAGGCCGCTCCGCAGGCGAGGGGGACAGGCCCTACACTTACGCGCGCGGCCGCGCGTGGTTCCGTGCGGCGTCAGGACAAGAGGCGCGGCAGCCAGAGCGCCAGGTCGGGAAACAGCGTCATCAGGAAGATCATCGCGAACAGTGCGAGGACGAACGGCGCCGTGCCGATGATGACGTCGTTGAGCGAGCCGCCCGTACGGAGATTCTGCACGACGAAGAGGTTGAGGCCCACCGGCGGCGTCACGAGCGCGGTCTCGATCAAGAGGATCACGAGGATGCCGAACCAGACCGGATCGTAGCCGAGCTTGAACATCACGGGGGCGATGATCGGGATCGTCGTGATCATCATGGAGAGCGTCTCCATGAAGCAGCCGAGCACGACGTAGAACAGGATCACGGCGAACAGCGTCGCGGCCTTGGGCAGGCCGAGGTTCTCGATGAAATTCGTGAGCATCGTCGTGAGCCCGATCGTCGAGATCACGAAGTTGAGGAAATAGGCCGCGACGACGATGAGCATCACCATCGCGGTGGATTTCATCGTGCCCTCGAACGCCTCCTTGAGCATCGCGATCGAGAGGCGCCCGGCCCACCAGGCGAGGCCGAGCGCGCCGAGCACGCCGAGCGAGGCCGCCTCGGTCGGCGTCGCGATGCCGGCGTAGATCGAGCCCACCACGAGCAGGAAAATGCCGAGCGGCGGCACGAGGTGCACGAGGCCCGCGAAGCGCGCGGCCCAGGTGGCCGAAACGCTGCGGCCGCCCCAGGCGGGCCTGAACAGGCAGAGCAGCAGGATCGTCGCCATGAAGATCAGCACGAGCACGAGGCCCGGAACGATGCCGGCGAGGTAGAGCTTCGGCACCGACGCGTTGGTCAGCACCGCGTAGATGATCATGTTGATCGAGGGCGGGATCAGAATGCCGAGCGTGCCGCCGGCCGCGAGCGTGCCGAGAAACAGGCGCTCGTTGTAGCCGAAGCGCCGCGCTTCGGGCAGGGCAACCGTTCCCACGGTTGCTGCGGTGGCGACGCTCGATCCCGACGTGGCCGCGAACACCGCGCAGGCTGCGATGTTCGAATGCATGAGCCCGCCCGGCAGCCACGAGACCCAGTTGATGAGCGCGGCATACATGCGTTCGGCGAAGCCCGATCGCAGCAGGATCTCGCCGAGCAGGATGAACATCGGCACCGAGACGAGCAGGAACTCGTTCGACGCCGACCACGACACCTCGCCGATCGCGCGGATCAGCGGCAGCGGCGAGAAGATCTGCTCCAGCGTGATGCCGAGCACGCCGAGCGATACGGCGACCGGAATCGCCAGCGCCATGAACACGAGCAGCAGCACGAGCGTCACGGCCATCATGGCGCGCGCGACTCCGGTCCGGCTGCGGATGCAGCCAGCGTCTTGCCGTAGGCGGCCTCGTCGGCGGCCTCTTCTTCGATGCTGCGCGCGCCGGCGAGCGTGCGCACGGTGGCGAGATCGCCCGACAGGAGCGCGAGGCCCGTGCGCAGCGTCAGCATGGCCGTCGTGGTGAAGAACAGCGCGAGGCCGAGGAACCACAGGCCCTGCGGTATCCAGAGCGGCACCTTGAGCTGGCTGTTCGAGAGCGCGCCGAGCCGCCACGAGCCGGCCACGACCTCCCACGCATAGCGCGTCAGCACCGTGACGAAGACGGCGAGGGCGATCAGCGCCACGAGATCGAGCAGCGCCGCGACGCGCGCGGGCATGTGCTGGTAGAGCGCGTCGATGCGCACGTTGGCGCGGCGCAGCAGCGCGAACGGAAACGCCCACGCGACCCCGATCGCGAAGGCGTAGCCGGAGATCTCGTCCGCGCCGCCCACCGACAGGTGGAACAGCTTGCGGATCGTGACGTCGACCGACACGAGAGTCGCCGAGGCGAGCAGCAGCGCGCCGCCGATCCACACCGCGCGCAGCGCGACGCGGTCGGCGAGCTTCAGCGCGGGGTCGAGCCAGCGCCCGGCTGCGCCGAGCGCCCGGCTCCGCGAATCCGTCGTCACTTCTTGGCGACGACGTCGACGGCCTTGCCGATCGTCTCGTTGAAGTCCTTGACGCATTCCGCGCTGCAGCGCGCGGCCCATTTCGGCAGGGTCACCTCGACGATCGTCTTGCGCAGCAGCGCCTTGTCGGCGTCGCTGGCCATGATGACCTTCATCTTGCCCTTGGTGCCGAGCTTGCAGCTATCGAGACCGCCGTTGCAGTCGTATCCCTGCTGCGTGTGATAGCCGGCCGCGTCCCACACGTCCTTCTCGAGCGTCTTGATCTCCGTGGTGATCAGCGCGCGCACCTTGGGATCGAGCCCTTCCCACGACTTGGCGTTCACGGCATAGGCGATCTGCCCCCAGCTCAGCGGCAGGCCGAGCAGGTGCGTCGCGACCTCGTTCCATTTCGCGATGTTGCCGGACAGCGTGCCGGTGATGCCGCAATCCACCGTCTTGTTCTGCATCGCGGGCACGACTTCGCCGAACGCCATCGTCACCGGCGTGCCGCCCAGCGCCGCGACCAGCTCGGACTGCGAGCGGCCGGCGACGCGCACCTTCTTGCCCTTGATGTCGGCGAGGCCCTTGATCTCGGCATTGCAGTAGAGCACCTGCGCCGGATAGGTGCCGAAGCCGAGCAGCTTCACGCCGAACTTCGCCATGAACAGCTTGTCGTACATCGGCTTCGAGGCCTCGGTGATCTTGCGCGAGGTCTCGACGTCGGTGACGAGGCCGGCCATGTCGACCGCCTCGGTGGCCGGGTCGTCGGCAGCGAGATAGCCCATCACGGTCGCGCCGATCTGCATCACGCCCTGGCCCATGAGCCGCAGCACTTCGGGGCCTTTCAGACCCATCTCGTTGAAGCCCTTGGCGTCGGCGGTGATCGCGCCGTTCGACTTGGCGGCGAGGTGCTTGGTCCAGAACGGCAGCTCGTAGTCCCTGTAAGGCGGCAGGACCGAAATCGAGCCCACCACTTTGAGATGGGTCTTCGGATAGTCCTGCGCCGCGGCCGGCGCGGCGATCGCGAGTCCCGCGGCGACGGCCGCGAGCAATACGTGTCGTTGCATGAATCCCTCCTAGAAGCTGGCCAATTCGGAATTGCGAAGATCGGTGACGAGCATCGCGCCCGGCTGATGCGTGATCGCGAGCGGCGGGCGCGCGGCGCGAATCGCCTGTTGCGGAGTCACGCCGCAGGCCCAGAACACCGGCACCTCGCCGAGCCCGATCGCGACCGCGTCGCCGAAATCGGGCCGCGCGATGTCGGCGATGCCGATCGCGGCGGGATCGCCGAAATGCACCGGCGCGCCGTGCACGTTCGGGAAGCGCGAGGTGATCTGGATCGCGCGGATGGCGTCCTTGGGCGCGAACGGGCGCATCGAGACGACGAGCGTGCCGCCGAAAGGGCCGGCGGGCGCGTTGGGAATATTGGTGCGGTACATCGCGACGTTCTTGCCTTCGTCGATGTGGCGCACGCGCAGGCCGCCCTCGATCAGCGCCGCCTCGAACGAGAACGAGCAGCCGAGCACGAACGCGACGAGATCGCCGCGCCAATGGCCGAGGATATCGGCTGCTTCTTCGGCGAGCTCGCCGTCGCGGAACACGCAATAGCCGGGCACGTCGGTGCGGATGTCGATGTCGCGCCCGAGCCGCGGCAGCGCCGGATCCCCCGGCTCGCCTATGCCGATGACGGGGCAGGGCTTCGGATTGAGCTGGCAGAAGCGCAGGAAGTCGGCGGCGAAGCCGCGCGGCAGGATCGCGAGATTGCCCTGCACGAAGCCGGGCGCCTGGCCCGCGGTCTGGCGGCGGAAACGTCCGGCGCGCACGGCGTGGCGCAGCGCGGCGGGCTCGGCATAAACGGCGCCGGCACTGCCGGCCTCTGCGCCCGCGCGCCTCCGTTCGACGATGCTCATCCGGCTGCGGCCCCCGCTGCCTTCCGCGGCTGCGCGGGATAGTGTCATTCCATTACGGATCGCACAAGCACGGCGCCCGTGCAGCCGCGTGTTGACGCGGACTGGCGCCGCTAGTCGCGGATGGTGGCCACGGCCACGCGGCCCATGCGCGGCGTGTACGCGAGGCGGTGTGCGTTGTCGACGCGCAGCGCGGCGTCGCGCGCGAGCGCCATCGTTCGTCCGCCGACGTCGACTGCGGCGTCGGCGAGGGCCAGGACGATGCAGACCACGCCGGACATTTCGGCCGCGTGGCCCGGCAGCGGGAATATGAGATCGATCTTGAAGAGCAGGCGATCGGCCATGAGGTTCAGGACGCCGACCGGGCCTGCGGTCAGCTCGCTCGTGATCGCCCATTCGCCAGGAAAATGCGCCGGCACCAACGGCGCGTGCACCTCAATCGGCGCGCGAAACTTCGGATGCAGCACGAGACCGCTTCCCTCGACGACGGCGAGGATGCGGTCGTAGCCCGAGAGATCGGAGAACGGCCCGGGCTGCTCGATTCGCGTGCGCCCGAAGCGCCACATCATGCCGTCCCAGCCCGCGGGATCGGCCGCGGGCCGATAGGCGGCGGCGATGTCGATGGTGACGCCGCCGCCGTTCTTCCAGGGCGTGCGCCGGTAGCCGGCGGGATCGAGGACGGTGAAGGCGGGCTGGACCATCGGGCTCAAGCCTCGAACACGTAGGTGCCCGGCGCGGCGCCAAGCGGCGGATAGGCGGCGGTGCCGAAGGGCGGCGGCTCGGCATTACCGGAGCCGCGCGCCGCAAGCCAGTCCTGCCACGCCGGCCACCACGATCCATCCCTGAACGGCGTGCGCGCGGCCCAGCCGTCGGGATCGATATAGGGGTCGTCCTTGGCGCGCGTTGCGATCTGGTAGCGGCGGCCGGGATGGCCGGGTTCGCTCACGATGCCGGCATTGTGCCCGCCGCTGGTCAACACGAACGTCACCTCGGTATCGGTCGGCAGGATGATCTTGTAGACCGAACGCCAGGGCGCCACGTGATCCTTCACCGTGCCGACGGCGAAGATCGGGCAACGGATGTCGCTCAGCGCGATCGTGCGGCCCTCGACCGCGTAGCGGCCGGCGGAAAGCCGGTTCTCGAGGAACAGCGCGTTGAGATACTCGGAGTGCATGCGATAAGGCATGCGCGTGCGGTCGGCGTTCCACGCCATGAGGTCGTTCGCGCGCTCGCGCTCGCCCATCAGGTAGTTCCGCACGATGCGCGACCAGACGAGGTCGTTCGAGCGCAGGATCTGGAACGCGCCGGCCATCTGGCCGGTGTCGAGATAGCCCTGCTCCCACATCAGGTCTTCGAGATAGGCGAGCTCGCTCTCGTCCATGAACAGCATGAGCTCGCCGGCCTCTGCGAAGTCGGTCTGCGCCGCGAGCAGCGTCATGCTCGCGAGCCTATCATCGCCGTCGCGCGCCATCGTCGCGGCCGCGATGGCGAGGATCGTGCCGCCGAGGCAATAGCCGCAGGCGTGGATCTTGGCGCGCGGCACTACGGCGGAGACGGCGTCGAGCGCGGCCATCACGCCGAGCCGGCGATAGTCGTCGAAGCGCGTGTCGCGATCTTCTTCGCGCGGGTTGTGCCACGACATGATGAAGACCGTGTGCCCGCGCTCGACGAGATAGCGCACCAGCGAATTGTGCGGCGAGAGATCGAGGATGTAGTACTTCTGGATCCACGCCGGGACGATGAGCACCGGCTCGCGACGCACCTCGGCGGTCGCCGGCGCGTACTGGATCAGCTCGAACAGGCGGTTGCGGAAGATCACCGTGCCCGGCGTCGCCGCGACATTCTCGCCGGCGCGGAAGCCGTCTGACTCGAGCGGCGGCTGAAGGGCGAGCGCTCGCTGCATGTCCTCGACGAGATGGTTCCAGCCGCGCACGAGATTGGCGCCGCCTTCATCGGCGGTGCGCGCGAGGACGTCCGGGTTGAGCAGCGGCGAATTGGAGGGCGCTAAGGTGTCGAGCCGCTGGCGCGCGAGGAACGGAACGAGGCGGCCGTGATGCCGGCTCATGCCGCGCACGTTCGTCGTTGCCTGCTCCCACCATTGCTGTGTCATCAGGAACGACTGCGCCATCACGTTGAACGGCCACTGGGCCCAGTTGCCGCCCGCGAAGCGCGGGTCTTCGCGGCTGCCAATCCCGGGCTTGACCATGGGGGCGGTCGCCGCCTGGGCCGCGAAGGCGGCGAGTTTCTGCGCCGATTCGACGGCGCTCAGCGCGAGCGCGATCTGCTTGCCGGGCGCCTGCAGCAGATGAAACCACCAATCGTTCCATGCGCTGGCGAGGGCATAAGGCGAAATGCCGTGGGTCAGCTTCGCCAGCCGCGCGCGCACCGCGCGGTCGAGCGCGCCGAGGCTGTAGCTCATCACGTCGCCGGCCGGTACCGATTGCGGCGAAACGAATGCCAGCGGCAGGCCTGGCAGCGCCCAGCGCCAGGCGGGTGGAAGCGCGGGCTTCGGCCGCGGGGTCAGATTCGTTCCCACAGCCCGGTTTCCTCGTCGAGACGGTCGATCTCGAGGCCCTTGAAGTCGCCGCGCGACACGATGCCCACCACTTTGCCGTTCTCGACCACCGGGATGTGCCGATAGCCCGAAGCCTCCATCTGACGCAGCGCATCGATGGCGCTCATGCCGGGCGGCATCGTGTCGGGGTCCCGCGTCATCACGTCGGCGAGCGCGGTCGCGGCGGGGTCCTTGCCCTCGGCCAGCACGCGGCACACGGCGTCGCGGCCGGTGAAGATGCCGACGAGGTTGCGGTCGTTCTCGGTGACGAGCACGGCGCCCACATGCCGGCCGCGCATCGCGGCGCAGGCCTCTTTCACGCTCGTGCGCGCGGGCAGCGTCAATGGATTCTGGTTGCGGACGATGTCCGACATATGCCGGTAGGCCATGGCGAGTCCTGTCGATGGGCGGCGCACGGGGAAATGCACGGCCATGCCGCATCATCGCGGCGGCCGCGCGCTCCGCGTTGATCTGCGTCAAACGATCAGCGCACCGGAACGTCGCGCGGGCAGCGGAAGAGCGCGCGCCATTCGCCGCGATCGACGCGCAGATTGAGGCGGCGCGGATCGGGATCGACGCCGGGCGTCCACAGTTCGATCCGCACGTCCTGAAACTCGCCGGATTCCTCGCAGCGGAAATCGCCGACCCAGGCCGACTTGCTCTCGAGATGCACGCGCGTGATCTTGCAGGAGGAGGCGAAGAACTCGATTTCCTTCTCGCGGATCGCGATGCGGCCGTCGCTGCGGGGATCGCTGCAGGCGCCTGCCTCGTGCGCCCAGGTCCCGCGTAATTCGGTCCGCGTCGCCAGGTCCTGTGCCGAAAGTGGCGCGGCCGTCAGTGCCACGAGAGCCGACGCCGCCAGGGCGGCCCGATTGTTCCGTCGCATCGCTTCTCCCCGGTTGCAATGAGGGCGCGCACGCTTGTGGCGCGCGCCGCCCGGATCAATCGCCGACGGCCGCTGCGGTCTTTTGGCCGAAACGACCCGTTGGCGCCGCGCCGCGCGTTGTACTATGGACTAGCCGCGAAACACGAATGCTAGGCATGCATACCGTTCCCATCGGCACGTTCTCCGTCGCCAACGACCGGCCGTTCACGTTGATCGCGGGGCCGTGCGCACTCGAATCGCGCCAGCACGCGCTCGAGATGTCGGCGGCGTTGAAGGAGATCACCGGCAAGCTCGGCATCAGCCTCATCTACAAGACGAGCTTCGACAAGGCGAACCGCACCAGCGCTTCGGCGGAGCGCGGCCTCGGACTCGAGAAATCGCTGCCGATCCTGGCCGAGGTGCGCGAAGCGCGCGGCATCCCGGTGCTGACCGACGTGCATACCGCCGAGCAGTGCGCGCCGACGGCCGAGGCCGTGGATGTGCTGCAGATTCCTGCCTTCCTCTGCCGCCAGACGGATCTGCTGGTCGCGGCGGGCAGGACCGGCAAGGCGATCAACGTGAAGAAGGGCCAGTTCCTGGCTCCCTGGGACATGAAGAACGTCGTCGCCAAGATCGCAAGCACGGGCAACGACAACATCCTCGTCTGCGAGCGCGGCGTCTCGTTCGGCTACAATACGCTCGTCTCGGACATGCGCTCGCTGCCGATCCTGGCCGAGACCGGCTATCCGGTGGTGTTCGACGCCACGCATTCGGTGCAGCAGCCGGGCGGGCAGGGCACGTCGTCGGGCGGACAGCGCGAGATGGTGCCGGTGCTGGCGCGCGCGGCGATCGCGGTCGGTGTCGCCGCCGTGTTCATGGAAACGCACCAGGATCCCGACAAGGCGCCCTCCGACGGCCCCAACATGGTCAGGCTCAAGGACCTGCCGGCGCTGCTCGAGACGCTTCAGGCGCTCGACCGCATCGCCAAGGCGCGGCCGCTTTCGCGCGCATAGGCGTTCTGTCAATCTTTCCGGGCGATATCGTTTCCGCAATGCTGCCGCGATTCGGTGGCAAGGTCGGCGCATGGAGCAGGACCCGAACACGGAACTGCGGCAGGTGATGGTGGAGGTGGTGGCCCTCCATGCGCAGATCGCGTGCGAGCATCTCGGCAAGGATACGCTCGACGTCCGCGTGCTCAGGGCGATGGCGAAGGTGCCGCGCCACGAATTCGTTCCGGTGGAAATCCGGCCTTACGCCTATGCCGACCAGCCGCTGCCGATCGGCTGGAACAAAACGATATCGCAGCCCTTCATCGCCGCCGTGATGGCCGACCTGCTCGATCTCCAGCCGGGCGACGCCGTGCTCGAGATAGGCACCGGCCTCGGCTATCACGCCGCGGTGCTCGCCGAGTTGGGCGGGCGGGTGTTCAGCGTCGAGATCGTCGAGGAGCTCGGCATGACGGCGAAGCGCACGCTCGCGCGGCTGGGCTACAAATCCGTGAAACTCCGCATCGGCGACGGCACGCGCGGCTGGCCCGAACATGCGCCGTTCGACAAGATCATCGTCGCCGCCGGCTCCGAGCTGATACCGCCGATGCTGCTGCAGCAGTTGAAGCCCGGCGGCCGCATGGTGCTCCCGACTGGCACCGCCGAGGCGCAGGAGTTGATGGTCGTGACGAAAGATGCTGCCGGTAAGACATCGACCCGCGGCGTCATGCCAGTGCGCTTCGCGATGCTCGAGGCGGCCGATGAGGGCCGGGTGCATCGGGTGAGCTGAGCGGGGAGCCGCGTACGCTCACCCGATGCCATACTTCCCGGGCGCGATGATGCCGTTGGGATCGAGCGCCGCCTTGATCGTGTTCGCGGTCTTGCGGACGACCGGCGCGAGCTCGCCCATGTGGAGGTCGTGATAGTCGATCGGCGCGCGGCCGACCGAATAGCCCGAATTCGAGAATTCCACCGCCAGCTCGCGATAGCAGCGGTCGGCGCGCGCCGTCTCCTCGGGATCGTCCCGGTCGAAGAACAGCATGTGCAGGCCGCGGGCGAAACGCGCGCCGGCGATGTTCATCACGCAGTAGTCGAGGCCGTGCTTGGCATAGATCGCGCGGCCGATCGCGTGGTAGTGGCGCGCAAGATCGCCGCGCATCGGCACGCCGGGCACGAACCACGAGAAGCCGCCGCCGGGCCGCCACTTCAGCATGCCAAGCTCGTGCGTCGTCGGGATTCCCGCGAAAGCATCGATCGCGATCTTGAGCGGCGGGATGTGCAGCGCGTCCTCGTGCGCGATGTAGGTGGCTTTGGGCGAGCGCGAGAAATGCTGCCGGATGCGATCGACCGTGGATTTCAGCACATCATCGCTGGCTCCGTAGAGCGCGCCGGAGGCGATCCAGGCGCCGACCTTGTGCTTCCGCTGAAGCGCCTTGCGTTCGTCGTCCGAAAGCGCGCCGCGGCGCCCGCCGGCGCCGTAGGCCGGGCTCGTCTCCTCTGCGCTGTAGAGATACACGTCGTTGGTCAGGCGGAACAGCGTCGGTACGATGTTGCTGAGTTTCAGCGGGCGCACGAGGTCCACGATTTCGGCGAGATCGTCGTCGTCGGGGAAGCTGAAATGGAACGAGCGCAAGACCGGCGGGCGCGGCATCAGCCAGAAACCGAGCCGCGTGACGATACCGAAATTCGATTGCACGAAGAGCCCGTCGAGATAAGGGCCATACGAGTACTTCGACACGTGCCAGAGTTTCGCGCCGGGCAAGCCGCCATCGCCGGTGCGGATCACGTCGCCGTTGCCGAGTACGACCTCCATCCCGCAAGACATCGCGAAGTGGTCGAAATAGGGCGTGTAGCCGGCGCCTTTCTCGAGCGTGTTGCCGAGCACGCCGCCAGACGGCGGGCCCGAGGTCGTGTCGAGCATCAGCTTGCTGCCGCGGCGCACGAGTTCGTCGTGCAGCATCTGATAGGTGACGCCGGGTTCCACTTCGGCCCAGCACAGCACGTCGTCGATCTCGACGATCGCATTCATGCGCCGGCCGCAATCGACCGTGACCCAGCCGTCCTTGACCGGCGAGCGCGTGCCGCCGCCTTGGTTGTAGCCGGTGCTGATCGGCCAGAGCGGAACGCGATGCTCGTTGGCGAGGCGGACGACGGTCTGCACCTCCACCGTCGAGCCCGGATAGACGACGCCGGTGACACTCCGGTCGCCCGCGGGCATCGTGTTCTCGCCATAGCGGCGTAGCGTCTCGGGCGCGACATTTACGGCGTCGGCGCCGAGTGCGGCTTGCACGGCATCGAGGAACTTGCGGATCGCGGCGCTATCGGTCATGGCCTACCTCCGCGCCCATGATGGCGCGCGCGCCGCGCCGCGTCTTGGACCGGAGCGAATCGGACTTGGCTTGGCGCGCAGAGTGCGCTCTTTCTCTTCCGTTCGGCGAAAGGGTGGGCGGCATGAACGGCAGCTGGTCCACGCATGCAGCGGGTGCCCGCGCGCCCGCCGATATCTGGCGCGATGCGGTTGGCCCGAGCGGCGGCGGTATCGAGACGCGCCTGCCGCGCCAGCGCCTGCGCGGGACGTTCGCGACGCGGTCGCTGGCCGGTTTCAAGTTCGTCCGCTTCCGGTCGACGGGACACGCGATCGCGCGCAGCGGCGAATTGCGCCCGGCGGACTACTTCCTCGTCAGCCTGCAGATCGGCGGCGGCGCGCGGCTGATCCAAGGTCAGCGCGAGGTGGAGGTGGGCGAAGGCGCGGGCGCCGTCGGCCTCGTCGATGTCGCGCGGCCGTTCGAGCTATCGTTTCCGGCCGAGGTCGAGCGCATCTTCCTGTTCGTGCCCCATGCCGCCTTGCGCGGAAGGGCGCCGTGGCTCGAACGCGCGGATCCGGCGAGCATGGGGCACGACAGTCCCGCTGCGCGCATCATGGCGGAATACATGCGGCTGCTCGGCGATCCCGAGGGAAGCCTCAACGACCGCGCGGCGCTGGCGCTGCTGGACGGGTTCATGGGTACGCTTGCGGTCGCGAGCGCACTTCAGCGCGCGCGCCTTGCCGGCCCGGGCGGGGCTGATCTCCGCCTCGAAGCCGTCAAGGCGTACATGCGCTGCCACCTCGCGGCTCCGGCGCTCTCGCCGCGATCGGTGGCGCAGGCTTTCGGCCTGTCGCCGCGCACGGTGCACAAGCTGTTCGAGCGCGCGGAGACGACGTTCTCGCAATGGCTGCTCGCGCAGCGGCTCGAAGCGTGTGCGACTGCGCTCGATGCGGCCGCGCCCGATGCGCGCATCTCCGATGCCGCACTGGCGTCTGGCTTCGGCGACATTTCGCACTTCAACCGCTGCTTCAAGGCGCGATTCGGCATGACCCCGCGCCAATGGCGCCGGCGCGAAACCGGTGGCTGAGCCGGCGCAATTGCATTGCCGGTGCGCAGGCGCTAATCAGCGCGCCATCCCGTTTCCACTTACCCGACGTCCGCCCATGACCGCCATCGTCGATATCATCGGCCGCGAAATCCTCGATTCGCGCGGCAACCCGACCGTCGAGGTCGATGTTCTGCTCGAGAACGGAATGCGCGGCCGCGCTGCCGTTCCCTCCGGCGCCTCCACGGGCGCGCACGAGGCGGTCGAGAAGCGCGACGGCGACAAGAAACGCTATCTCGGCAAGGGCGTGCGCCAGGCACTCGACGCGGTGAACGGCGAGATCTTCGATCTGCTCTCCGGGCTCGACGCCGAGGACCAGGTCGGCATCGACGAGAAGCTCATCGCGCTCGACGGCACGCCGAACAAGGGGCGCCTTGGCGCCAATGCGGTGCTCGGCGTGAGCCTCGCCTGCGCCAAGGCCGCCGCGCATGCGCGCGGCCTGCCGCTCTACAAATACATCGGGGGCTCGCAAGCACGCACCCTGCCGGTGCCGCTGATGAACATCGTCAACGGCGGCGCCCATGCCGACAATCCGATCGACTTCCAGGAGTTCATGATCGCGCCGCTCGGCGCCGCCACCTTCGCCGAGGGCCTGCGGATGGGCGCCGAGGTGTTCCACGCGCTCAAGGCCGAGCTCAAGAAGGCCGGGCACAGCACCAACGTCGGCGACGAGGGCGGCTTCGCGCCCGATCTCAAGAACGCGACCGCGGCGCTCGACTTCATCATGAAGAGTATCGCGGCGGCCGGCTACAAGGCGGGGCGCGACGGCGACGTGGCGCTCGCGCTCGATGCCGCCTCGACCGAGTTCTTCAAGGACGGCAGATACAACATGGAAGGCGAGGGAAAGATTGTGGATTCGGCCGGCATGGTCGATTTCTACAAGAAGCTCGTCGAGGGCTATCCGATCGTCTCGATCGAAGACGGCATGGCGGAGGACGACTGGGCCGGCTGGAAGGCGCTGACCGACGCGATCGGCGGCAAGGTGCAGCTTGTTGGCGACGATCTCTTCGTCACGAACCCAAAGCGTCTTGGTGACGGCATCGCGAAGGGCGTGGCGAATTCGATCCTCGTCAAGGTCAACCAGATCGGCACGCTGACCGAAACATTGGCCGCGGTCGAGATGGCGCATCGCGCGAACTACACGGCGGTGATGTCGCACCGCTCGGGCGAAACCGAGGACGCGACGATCGCCGACCTCGCCGTGGCGACCGACTGCGGCCAGATCAAGACCGGCTCGCTCTCGCGCTCCGACCGCACCGCCAAATACAACCAGCTCCTGCGCATCGAAGAAGAGCTCGGCCCGACCGCGCGCTACGCCGGGCGGGGGGCGTTTCCGCGCGTGAGTCGTTGACAAGCGGCCGGGCCAATGATTCCCTCTCGCCATGGCCGTTGTCCTCGAAGTCAAAAAGCGCTTCGCACAGATCGTCCTGCCCGTGCTGGGCTTGGGCGCGCTGGCCTATCTCGGCTATCACCTGTTCGAGGGTGATCGCGGCTTGAAAGCCTCGTGGTCGGTGGAGCAGCGGCTCGCCAAGGCCGAGGCGGAGCGGAAATCGCTGACGGCGGAGCGTCTGAAGATCGAGAGCCGCGTGGGCCACCTGCGCGAAGGAACCCTCGACCGCGACATGCTCGACGAGCGCCTGCGCCAGATGCTCAATCTTGTTCAGGCGAACGATGTCGTGATCATGTACGCGAAGCCGCTCGCGCCGGACTCGCCCGCGCAGTAGGCATTTTCGCAGCGCACGGCTGCGGCGCCCCGCGCTTGTCAAATCAGCTTCAATGCCATAACTGTTTGCGAACACGGCGCCGTCGCGATCGTTCAGAAAGGCGCCGATCCACGGGCATTTGACGCGGAGGACGGTGCGCATGGCCAAGAGCGCGCCCAAGGCCGAGGCCGCGAAGCGGCCGGTCCCACCGGCGAGCGAGAAGCGCGGCAACGGCGCGGCGGAGATATCGACCGCGCGCGCCCCGGCGACCAAAGACGAGCTCGTCAACTACTATCGCACGATGCTCCTGATCCGCCGCTTCGAGGAGCGCGCGGGCCAGCTCTACGGCATGGGCCTCATCGGCGGCTTCTGCCATCTCTACATCGGCCAGGAAGCCGTCGTCGTCGGAATGCAGGCGGCGCTGAAGCCGGGCGATTCCGTCATCACCGCCTATCGCGATCATGGCCACATGCTCGCCTGCGAAATGGAACCGGCCGGCGTGATGGCCGAGCTCACGGGCAGGAAGGGCGGCTACTCGAAGGGCAAGGGCGGCTCGATGCACATGTTCAGCGTCGAGAAGGGCTTCTATGGCGGCCACGGCATCGTCGGCGCGCAGGTGCCGCTCGGCACCGGCATCGGCTTCGCGCACAAGTTCAAGGAAGACGGCGGCGTCTGCCTCACCTATCTCGGCGACGGCGCGGTGAACCAGGGCCAGGTGTACGAGAGCTTCAACATGGCCGAGCTCTGGCGCCTGCCGGTCGTCTACGTGATCGAGAACAACAAATACGGCATGGGCACCTCGGCCGAGCGCGCATCCGCCTCGACCGAATTCTTCAAGCGCGGCTCGGCCTACGGCATTCCCGGCGAGCGCGTCGACGGCATGGACGTGCTCGCGGTGAAGGCCGCGGGGCTGAAAGCCGTCGAGTTCGCGCGCAGCGGGAAGGGGCCTTACATCCTCGAAGCGCTCACCTCCCGATATCGCGCCCAATCGATGTCCGATCCGGCTATGTACCGCACTAAGGAAGAGTTCTAAGAGGTGCGGAATAAGAACGACCCGATCGACCGGCTGCGCGAAGAGCTGATTGCGAAAGGCGTGCTCGACGACGCGACGCTCAAGGATCTCGACCGCGAGGTGCGCGACATCGTCGTGCGCGCGGCCGAGTTCTCGCAGCAGAGCCCCGAGCCCGATCCCGCCGAGCTCTACACCGACGTGCTGGCCTGAGGCGCGCCCGATGCCGATCCAGGTTCTCATGCCCGCACTCTCGCCGACAATGGAAGAGGGCAAGCTCGCCAAATGGCTCAAGGCCGAGGGCGACGCGGTAAAGCCCGGCGACGTCATTGCCGAGATCGAGACCGACAAGGCGACGATGGAAGTGGAAGCCGCCGATGAAGGCGTCCTCGGCAAGATTCTCGTCGAGGCCGGCACAGAGGGCGTGAAAGTGAACACGCCGATCGCGCTTCTGCTCGGTGAGGGCGAGGACAAGGGCGCTCTCGCGAATGCCGCGCCGGCGTCAGCAGGCAACGGCGCCGGCGCTGCAAAAACCGAAGTCGCGTCTGTCGGGGCCGATTTGAAATCCGCCCCTGCGCGGGCCCCGGCACCGAGCGCGCCGGCAAAGGTACCGGCGCCAACCGAGGTCGAGTATTCCGGCCCGACGCAGACGCAGACCGTCCGCGAGGCGCTGCGCGACGCGATGGCCGAGGAGATGCGGCGCGACAAGACGGTGTTCCTGATGGGCGAGGAAGTCGCCGAGTATCAGGGCGCCTACAAGGTGAGCCAGGGGCTTTTGCAGGAGTTCGGCCCGAAGCGCGTGATCGACACGCCGATCACCGAGCAGGGCTTCGCCGGCCTCGGCGTCGGCGCGGCGATGGCGGGCCTCAAGCCCATCGTCGAGTTCATGACCTGGAACTTCGCGATGCAGGCGATCGACCAGATCATCAACTCGGCCGCCAAGACGCGCTACATGTCGGGCGGGCAGATGTCGTGCCCCATCGTCTTTCGCGGGCCCAACGGCGCCGCCGCGCGCGTGGCGGCGCAGCACAGCCAGGAATATTCGAGCTGGTACGCGCATTGTCCGGGCCTCATCGTGATCGCGCCCTGGACCGCGGCCGATGCGAAGGGCCTGCTGAAATCCGCGATCCGCGATCCGAATCCCGTCGTGTTCCTCGAGAACGAGATTCTCTACGGCCGCAGCGGCGAGGTGCCGAAGGACACGGACCACATCGTGCCGATCGGCAAGGCGCGCGTGGTGCGCAAGGGCACCCATGTCACGATCACCAGCTTCTCGCGCCAGATGGAAACGGCGATGGCCGCCGCCGAGCAGCTGGCGAAAGAGGGTATCGAGGCGGAGGTGATCGATCTCCGCACGATCCGCCCGCTCGACACGGCGACGATCGTCGAATCGGTTAAGAAGACGAACCGCCTCGTCTCGCTCGAGGAAGGCTGGCCGTTCGCCGGCATCGGCGCCGAGCTTTCGGCGGTGATGATGGAGCAGGCCTTCGACTGGCTCGACGCGCCGGTCGTGCGCGTCACGGGTGAAGACGTGCCGATGCCCTACGCCGCGAACCTCGAAGCACTGGCGCTGCCCTCGGCGGCGAAAGTGATCGCGGCCGTGAAGGCGTCGCTCTACCGGAGCTGAGGGAATGCCGATTCAGATCACGATGCCCGCGCTCTCTCCGACGATGGAGGAGGGCAAGCTCGCCAAGTGGCTGAAGAAGGAAGGCGACAAGGTCGCTGCCGGCGACGTCATCGCCGAGATCGAGACCGACAAGGCCACGATGGAAGTCGAGGCGGTGGACGAAGGCACGCTCGGCAAGATCCTCGTCGCCGAAGGCACCGAAGGCGTGAAGGTCAACACGCCGATCGCGCTACTGCTCGCCGAGGGAGAAGACAAGAAAGCACTCGAAGGGTTCAAAGGTGCTGGCGGCGCCACGCCCGCGCCGAAGCCGGCGGAAGCGCCGAAGCCCGCGCCGGCGCCCGTGGCCGGCGCTGTACAACCGTCTGCGTCCGTAGGGGCGGGTTTGAAACCCGCCCCGACGCCGCCACCGGCGGCCGTTTCCGCTGCGCCACCCACGCCGGCGCCGCAACACACGAACGGCCACGACCGCGTCTTCGCGAGCCCGCTCGCCAAGCGCATGGCGAAGCAGGCCGGCCTCGATCTCGGCGCGTTGAAAGGCAGCGGACCGCACGGCCGCATCGTGAAATCGGATATTGAGGCGGCGCTTTCGGGCGGTGCGCCCGCGCCGACGATGCGCGCGCCGAGTCCCGCGGCGCCGCCGCCGCGCCCGACCACGCCTTACACCGACGTGCCGCTCTCCTCGGTGCGCAAGGTCATCGCGAAGCGCATGACCGAGGCACACACGACGATCCCGGTCTTCTATCTCACGGTCGATTGCGAGATCGACCGCCTGCTCGCCGCGCGCGCCGAGATCAACGACGCCGCACCGAAGGACAGGAAAACGAAAGAGCCGGCCTACAAGGTTTCGGTCAACGATCTCGTCATCAAGGCCGCGGCCTGCGCATTGCGCGCGGTGCCCGCGGTGAACGCGCAATGGGGCGAGACCGTCATCCGCCAGCTCAACACGGTCGATATCTCGGTCGCCGTCGCCTACGAGGGCGGGCTCATCACGCCGATCATCTTCAACGCCGACCAGAAGGGCGTGGCGCAGATCGCGACCGAGATGAAGGCGCTGGCCGAGCGCGCGCGCGGCGGCAAGCTCAAGCCCGAAGAGTATCAGGGCGGCGGCTTCTCGATCTCGAATCTCGGCATGTTCGGCATGAAGCAGTTCACCGCCGTCATCAACCCGCCGCAGGCCTGCATCCTCGCCGTGGCGCAGGGCGAGCAGCGCCCGATCGTGCGCGGCGGCAAGATCGAGATCGCGACGATCATGTCCGTCACGCTCACCTGCGATCACCGCGTCGTCGACGGCGCCACCGGCGCCACCTGGGTGCAGGCCTTCAAAGGTTTCATCGAGAAACCGGCGACGATGCTGGCGTGAGCGCGATGACGGACAAGGTGAACCTCGCCGAGAAGTTCGCCACGTTCACGGAGCGCTGGGCGCCGAAGATCGTGGGCTCCGTCGACGACTACGAGGTGAAGCTCGTCAAGGTCGAGGGCGATTTCGTCTGGCACAGCCATGCCGACGCGGACGAGATGTTCTTCGTCGTCGAAGGGACACTGCGCATGGATTTCCGCGACCGGCAGGTTGACGTCGGGCCAGGCGAGATGATCGTCGTGCCGCGCGGCGTCGAACACAAGCCATTCGCCGCGCACGAATGCAAGATGATGCTGCTGGAACGCCGCGGCGTCGC
>CAYZSG010000017.1:0-3201 GCA_964481045.1 uncultured Candidatus Odyssella sp.
AAGGCGTTCGAGCAGGCGGTCAAGGCCGAGCCCAACGATCCGCGCGCGAACTTCTTCCTCGGCATGGCGGAGGCCCAGGCCGGCAATGCGCGCGCCGCGCTCGTGCGCTGGCTCCGGCTCGAAGCCGCATCGCCGGCCGGCGCCTCGTGGCTGGCCACGTTGCGCCAGGAAATGCAGCGCGTCGCGCGCGAGGCGGAGGTCAATCTCGCCGCGCTGCGGCGCGAATTGAAGCTCGGCGAAGCGCCGCCCGGGCGCGGGCCAAGCCAGCGCGATATCGAGAATGCGGAAAAGCTCTCGCCCGCCGAGCGCATGCAGATGATCCGCGGCATGATCGCGAATCTCGAGGCGAAGCTCAAAGACAACCCCAAGGACCTCGACGGCTGGAAGCGCCTCGGCCGCGCGCGCATGGTGCTGAACGAATTCGCTCTGGCCGCCGCCGCCTATCGCCAGGCGCACGAGCTGGCGCCCGACGATGCGCAGGTGATGGCCGACTACGCCGCGGCGCTGATCCGCGCGCAGCCGCAGGGCAAGGAGATCACGCCCGAAGCCGTGATCGTGCTGAAGAAGCTGTTGGCGAAGGACGGGAACAACGCGCTCGCACTCTTCTATCTCGGCCTCGCCGCCGCCGAAGGCGGCAACAAGGAAGAAGCCGCCGCGCACTGGAAAAAGCTGCTCGAGCGCCTTCCCCCCGACGCGCCGATCCGCGAGCTGATCCAGAAGCGCCTCGCGGCGCTGGGCGTCGAAGAGAAGAAGTAGCGGCGCGCCTTACTTCGTCATTCTGAGTGCAGCGCAGGATGACGGTATGCGAGGCGTGTTAGACCCCGCCCCACACGTCGCGCGCGATGCCGACGACGAGCTCGAGCTTGCGCTTCTGGTCGTCGGGGGTCAGCGGGTTGCCGTGGTGGGAGCTGGCGAAGCCGCATTGCGGGCTGATCGCGAGCTGCTCGAGCGGCACGTATTTCGCGGCCTCGTTGATGCGTGCCTTGATCTCGTCTTTCGACTCAAGCAGCGGGCGCTTCGATGTGATCAGGCCGAGCACCACCATCTTCTTGCCCTTCGGCACGAAGCGCAGCGGCTCGAAGCCGCCCGAGCGCTGGTCGTCGTATTCGAGGAAATAGCCTTCGACGTCGATCTCGTTGAACAGCGCGTCGGCCACCGGCTCGTAGCCGCCCTGCGCGAGCCACGTGCCCGCGAAATTGCCGCGGCAGATGTGGATGCACACGGCGAGATCGGACGGCCGGCCCTTCACCGATTCGTTGATCAGTTTCGCATAGGTGTGCGGCAGCTTGTCGGGATCTTCGCCGAGCTTCTTCGCCATGTCGCGGAACTTCGGGTCGCAGAGATAGGCGAAGTCGGTCTCGTCGATCTGGATGTAGCGGCAGCCGAGCTTGGCGAGGCTCATCATCTCGTCGTTGTAGGCCTTGGCAAGATCGGTCCAGAACGGCGCGAGATCGGGATAGGCCTCCTTCGAGATGGCGCCGCGCCCGCCGCGGAAATGCAGCAGCGAGGGCGAGGGATAGCAGATCTTCGGCACCGCCTTCGTGACGGATTTCAGATAGGTGAAGTCCGGCCCCATGATCGGCTTCTTGTGGTGCACCTTGCCGGTGATGTGCGGCGTCGGCGGCTTGAACGAGACGCCCTGGAACGTCATCGTCGACGTGCCCTCGCGCATCTCGACGCCGCCGATCTGCTCGAGGAAATCGATGTGCCACATGCCGCGGCGATATTCGCCGTCGGTCACGGCCTTGAGCCCCACGCTCTCCTGCAGGGCCACCGCATCCTTGATGTTCTTGTCCTCGACCTTGCGCAGCTCCGCGGCGCTCATCTGCCCCTTCGCTGCCTTGTCGCGCGCCTCGAGAACCTCCTTGGGGCGGAGCAGGCTGCCGACATGGTCGGCGCGAAATGGCGGCTTGGTGCGTGCGGACATGGCGTTTCTCCCAAGGGCGTATGCTGTTGGTGTTGGCGCGATTTAGAACGCGCGCATCGCTCGATGCAAGTGAGCCATTGCCGCGCGAAGCCGCCGGGCCCTTATAGGATGATCGGGTGGGCGCCCACTCGATTGCCCACGCATGTCTCTCGTCATCCTGGGGCCGCCCGTGCGGCCGAAGGATCTCTCGGCCGCCATACACGGCGTCGACGCCTGAACGGGCGCGAAGAGATTCTCCGGCTTCGCTTTGCTCAGCCTCAGGATGACGGGGAAAAGTGAAGCTGGCACTGTCCCTGTTGTCCAAGATATGCCCGCATGATGACCCGCCGCACCGCACTCGCCGTCACCGCCGCCGCCGCATCCTCGCCCGCGCTCGCTGCGCTGCCGCCGGCGGCGCCGAAACGCATCGCCTATGGCGCGCATGCCAGCCAGTGGTGCGATCTCACGCTGCCGCACGGCGCGGGCACGGTGCCGGTGATCGCCATCGTGCATGGCGGCTTCTGGCGCGAACGCTACACGGCGGAACTCGGCGTTCCGCTCGCGCGCGATCTCGCCGCCAATCATCCGGTCGCCGCGTGGAACATCGAGTATCGCCGCGTCGGCGGCGGCGGCGGATTTCCGGCGACGCTCGAGGATGTCGCCGCGGCGATCGACGCGCTCGCCGGCCCGGCCCAGGAAGCGGCCGAGGGCCGGCTCGACCTTTCGCGCGTCGCCGCCGTCGGACATTCCGCGGGCGGGCATCTCGTCGGCTGGCTCGCGTCGCGGCATCGCCTGCCGGCCGGCGCGCCCGGCGCCAATCCGCGCGTGCGTTTGAAGGGTGCGGTGCCGCAGGCCGGCGTGCTCGATCTCGCCGACGGCGCGGCGCAAAGGTTGGGTGACGGCGCGATCGACGCGTTCCTCGGCGCCGATGCCGCGAGCGTGCCGGAGCGGATCGCGATCGCGTCGCCGGTCGCGCTGCTGCCGGCCGGCGTGCCGGTGATCTGTGTGCATGGCGACGCCGACGACACGGTGCCGATCCGCCAGAGCGAGCGCTACGTCGCCGCCGCGCGCGCCGTCGGCGATTCCGCGCGCCTCGTGCGCTTGCCGGGCACCGGGCATTTCGAAGTGATCGATCCCGCCGATCCCGCCTGGCGCGCCTGCAAGCAGGCGGCGCTGGAGATCCTTGGGATCCCGTAAGAGCAAGAATTGTCGTCCCCGCGAAAGCGGGGACCCACACGGCGCTTCAGCAATACTGACTTTCGTGGCGAGCACACGTCGCCGGAGGCATGGGTCCC
>CAYZSG010000017.1:3211-38218 GCA_964481045.1 uncultured Candidatus Odyssella sp.
CCCCGCTTTCGCGGGGACGACAATCCGGGCAAGCGCATTCAAAACTCAGATGCCGCCCCACACCTCGTTCGCGACCTCGACGCAGAGTCTCAGCTTCGCGCTCTGCTCGTCTTGCGTCAGCGGGTTGCCGTCGATCGTGCTCGAGAAGCCGCATTGCGGGCTCAGCGCGAGATTCTCGAACGGCACGTATTTCGCGGCTTCGTCGATGCGGCGCTTCAGCTCGTCCTTCGCTTCCATCGCCGGGCGCTTCGAGGTGACGAGGCCGAGCACCACCATCTTGCCCTTGGGCACCAGCTTCAGCGGCTCGAAGCCGCCCGAGCGTTCGTCGTCGTATTCGAGGAAGAACGCGTCCACCTTCGTCGAGAACATCGCCTCGGCGACGGCGCCGTAGCCGCCCTCGGCCACCCAGGTGCCCTTCGCGTTGCCGCGGCAGACATGCATCGCCACGGTCATGTCCTTCGGGCGGTCGCGGATCGAATCGTTGATCGCCTTGGCATAGGTGCGTGCGAGCTCGTCGGGGTCGTCGCCGCGCGCCTTCACCATGTCGCGTAACTTCGGATCGCAGAGATAGGCGAAGAACACCTCGTCGAACTGCAGATAACGGCAGCCGCGCCGCGCGAGATCGGCCACCTCGCCGCGATAGGCGGCGGCGAGATCGTCCCAGAACGCGCCCATCTCCGGATACGCTTTCTTGTCCACCGCCGCGCGCCCGCCGCGGAAATGTGCGACGCCGGGCGCGGGAATGCACACCTTCGGCAGCGCCTTCGCGACCGATTTCAGATGGTCGAAGCCCGGCCCCATGATCGGCTGCGTGTGCCTCACCCTGCCGGCGATCTCGAGCACCGGCGGGCGCCAGCCGGTCGCCTTGAACGTCGGCTGCTCGCCGGGCTCCAGCTTCTCGCGGATGCCGCCGATGCCGACGAGGAAATCCACGTGCCAATAGGTGCGGCGGAACTCACCGTCGGTCACGGCCTTGAAGCCGAGCCGCTCCTGCGTCGCCACCGCCTCGCGGATGCATTTGTCTTCCACCTTCGCCAGCTCGGCGCGGCTCATCGCGCCGTCGGCCACCTTCTGGCGCGCTTCCATCAGCTCCTTGGGGCGCAGCAGGCTGCCCACGTGGTCGGCTCGGAACGGCGGTGCGCTGCGCGCGGTCATGGGCGATCCTCCGGGAATGCGTCTTTTGGCAGGAGCACGATCTTTAACATATCAATTATTTTGCCGGCAACCGGCTTGATCGCGGCGAGGTTTGGGCGTCCGCTGGCGCAGTCGAAACGGAAAGACGTCGGCCGGAGCGGTGCAATGGCGAAAACCCGTGCGAAGACGAGAACCGCGGCGGCGAAGCCCCGTCCGCCGACACCGCGCGCGGCGCGACCCGGCGCAAAGCGGCTCGACAATGCCGGGATTGCGCAGTGCTTCGAAGACATCGCCGACCTGCTCGAGATCCAGGGCGAGAATCCGTTCCGCATCCGCGCCTATCGCAATGCCGCGCGCACCGTGCAGGGCCTGCCCGATGAGGCGGCGGCGCTGCTCGCGCGCGGGAAAGACCTCAGCGAGTTTCCCGGCATCGGCGAGGATCTTGCAGCGAAGATCGCCGATCTCGCCACGACCGGCACGACCGAATTGCTCGACGATCTCCGGAAGCAGTTCCCGCCCGGCCTCATCGATCTGCTGCGCGTGCCCGGCCTCGGGCCGAAGCGCGTGGCGCTGCTGCACAAGAAGCTGCGCGTCCGCGATCTCGCCGGGCTCAAGGCCGCCGTCGCGGCCGGCAAGATCGAAAAGCTCGCGGGCTTCGGGCCGAAGCTCGTCGATGCGCTGAAGGCGGCGGTGCAGCCGGCGGCGGCGCCCGTGCGCCGCTTCACGCTGGCCGAGGCGGCGGCCGAGGCCGAGCCGCTCGCCGCCTATCTCCGCAAGGTACCCGGCGTGGAGCGTGTCGAGATCGCCGGCAGCTTCCGGCGCGGGCGCGAGACGGTCGGCGACATCGACATCCTCGCGGTGGCGGCAAGGAACGGCAAGGCGGTCGCACTCTTCGTCGCCTACGAACGCGCCGAGGCCGTGCTCGCCGAGGGCGAAACGCGCGCCGCGATCCGCCTGAAAGGCGGTCTCCAGGTCGATCTCCGCGTCGTCGCGCGCGAGGAATTCGGCGCGGCGCTCTACTATTTCACCGGCAGCAAGGCGCACAACATCGCGGTGCGCGGAATCGCGGTGAAGAAGAAGCTCAAGATCAACGAATACGGCGTGTTTCGAGGTGCAACGCGCGTCGCCGGGGAAACCGAAGAATCGGTTTTCGCCGCGGTTGATCTGCCCTACATCCCGCCCGAGCTGCGCGAGGATCGCGGCGAGATCGATGCGGCGCGCGCGGGACGGCTGCCAAAGCTCGTCGAGATCGCCGATATCAAGGGCGACCTCCACTGCCGCACCGATGCCAGCGACGGAACCGACACGCTCGAAGCGCTGGTTGTGGCGGCGAAGAAGCGCAAGCTTGCGTATATCGGCGTCGCCGATCCGTGCCGCCGCATCGCCTCGGCGAACCGGCTCGATCTCCACGGCCTCGCGCGCCAGGGCGAGGCAATCGACCGCATCAACGCCGCGCAGAAAGGCGTGCTCGTGCTGAAGGGCGTCGAAGCGGCGATCCGCGAAGACGGCAGCCTCGAACTGCCCGACGAGGCATTGGCCAAGCTCGATTTCGTGCTCGGCGCCGTCACCGACCAATTCACGCTGCCCGCGGAGAAGCAGACGAAGCGCCTGCTGCGCGCGCTCGAAAGCAAGCGCTTCAGCATCCTCGCGCATCCGCAAAACCGCCTATTCCCGCAGCGGGGGCCGATCGCATTCGATCTTGCCCGCGTGATCGCGGCCGCCAAGGCGCGCGGCTGCTTCCTCGAATTGAACGGGCGCCCGGAGCGGCTCGATCTTTCCGACACGGCCTGCCACGCAGCCAGGCAGGCGGGCGTACGCGTGGCGCTCGGCTCCGACGCGCGCGCCGGCGCCGATTTCGCGAATCTGCGCTGGGGCGTGCTCACCGCGCGGCGCGGCTGGCTCGAAAAACCCGATGTGCTGAACGCGCTCGGCGCGGCCGATGCGAGGGCCGCGTTGCGCAAGACGCTGGCGTAGAGCCCGATCAGGCCCCTTGCGCCGGTCGGGAAAGCGGATAGCATTGATCCCTTAGAAAGCTAATCAATAAGCGGCGCGGTTGCGCGCCCCCTTGTGGAGGAAGCGATTCTTTCCGGCGCGCCCGCATCCGGCGGAGCTTCGCCGCCGCAGCACCGCGCTGCGGGCGGGGCGGCGCGTATAGCGAATTCCGAACCCGCGACGATGCTCGAAATCGCCGGCGTCTCGGTGGAGTACCGCGCCGACACGGGGCCGGTGCGCGCGGTGAACGATGTCAGCGTCGGCGTCGCCAAGGGCGAGTTCTTCACGCTGCTCGGCCCCTCGGGCTGCGGGAAGACGACGACACTCCGGAGCGTCGCCGGATTCGAGACGCCCACGGCCGGCCGCATCGCGATCGCCGGGCGCACCGTGTTCTCCGCGCCGGAGCGCATCGCGGTGCCGGTGCACAAGCGCGACATCGCGATGGTGTTCCAGTCCTACGCGATCTGGCCGCACATGAGCGTGGCCGAGAACGTGGCGTTTCCGCTCGCCGCGGCCGGCGTTCGCGGACAGGCCGCGCGCGACCGCGTCGTCCACGCGCTCGAGATGGTGGGGCTCGGCGCGCTCATCGACCGCCCGGCGACGCAGCTTTCCGGCGGCCAGCAGCAGCGCGTGGCGCTGGCGCGCGCGATCGCCAAGGACGCGGCGCTGCTCTTGCTCGACGAGCCGCTCTCGAACCTCGATGCGCAGCTCCGCGAGCAGATGCGCGGCGAGCTGGCAGCGTTGCGCGCGCGGCTCGGCGTCACCACGCTGTACGTCACGCACGATCAGGAAGAAGCGCTAAGCCTCTCCGACCGCGTGGCGCTGATGCGTAACGGCCGCGTCGTCGAATGCGGAACGCCGCAGGAGCTCTATTACCGGCCGCGGCGCCTGTTCACGGCGCAGTTCATCGGCCGCGCCGAGATCGTGCCGTGCACGGTGGCGCGGCGCGACGGCGGCACGGCGCTGCTGGAAACGCCGCTCGGCCCGATCGTGAGCGAATGCGGCGCGGCGGACGCGGCGGGCAAGGCCTCGCTGATGATCCGGCCGGAGCACCTGTCGATCGTGCCCCCCGATGCGCGCCTTCCGAACACATTGCCGGGCACGGTCGTGAGCGCCGTGTTCCTGGGCCGCCTGTTCGAATACGAGATCGCGCTCGGCGGCCGGCGCCTGAAGCTCCAAACCCTATCCACGCAGCCGCATGCGCCCGGCGCGCGCGTGGCGCTGCACGCGCCGCCCGAGCGCTGCGTGCTGATCGCGGAAACGGACGACCCGCACTGAGAATGTCATCGAGAGGGAGGACGACATGAAGGCCAACATGAAGAGAATCGGCAGATGGGTGGGCGGCGCCGGGCTGGCGCTCGCCGCATTCGCGGCGCCGGCGGCGGCGGAAACGCTCGATGAGCTTGCCGCCAAGGCCGCGGCCGAAGGCGAGATCGTATGGTACGAGGCGAACTCGGCCGAGATGGGCGACAAGCTCACCGCCGCGTTCACGAAGCAGTTCCCGAAGGTGAAGCTGCGCTTCCAGCCGATCGCCGGCGCGCAGGGCATCACCGCGCGCATCGTGCAGGAAACCGACGCCAAGGCCGACACGGCCGACGTGACGACGACGGGCATCGACCAGATCCACGCGCTGACCAAGCGCGGCCTCACCGAGAAGATCGAGTGGACGCGCTACGGCGTGCCGGCGGCGCTCTCGCCCGACCAGCACGCGGTCGCCACCACGGCCGCGATCTGGGTCATCGTCTACAACAAGAACAAGGTCGCCGCCGCCGATGCGCCGAAGGGCTGGGACGATCTCGCCGATCCGAAATGGAAGGGCAAGCTCGGCATCTGGGCGATCGGGCACACCCAGGCCAATCTCGCCGCCGACTGGGGCGAAGCGCGCACCGATGCGTGGATGGCGAAGATCGTCAAGCAGGAGCCGCTGCTCTACAAGAGCAACTTCACGATCGCGCAGAACCTCGCCTCGGGCGAACTGTCGGTCGGCATCACGCCGCTGCACGTCGCGCAATCGACGAAGGCCAAGGGCGCGCCGATCGAGATCGTCGCCGCCGAGCCGTCGTCGCTGAGCATGATCTACTCGGCGGTGATCAAGGGCACGAAACGGCCGAACGGCGCGCGCCTGCTCGTCGCGTGGCTCTCGTCCAAGGAAGGCGCCCTCGCCTACGAGAAGGCCACCGAGCGCGGGAATCCCTATCTCGATTTCACCGCTTCGGCGCAGTTCCTGAAGGGCCGCAAGCTCAGCACGTTCCCGCCGCAGGAAACCGACAAGCTACAGGCGCTGGTGGCCAAATACACCGGCATGCTGCGCAACGCGGGCACGGCGCGCTAGGCCGGAGCGGGCTCGTGGCGCAGGGGCCGCTGCTGATCGTGCCGGGGGACGTTGAGCGTCTCCACGCCTCCGGCGCCGTCCGCATGATCGACTACGTCGATGCGGTGGAGCGCGCGTTTCGCGGGCAGGGCGAGCGCGCGCTCGAAATCCTGCCGCGCCAGGTGCTGTGGCGCGACGCGGCCGATGCCGGCGTGCGCTCGCCGTCGCTCAAGATGAGCGCCTCGGTGCTGCGCACCGAAGGCGTCATGGGTGCCTCGGTCTATTCGGCGCATTTCACGCCGGGCGACGTCAGCATGTGGATCATGCTGTTCTCGGCCGTGAACGGCGATCTGCTGGCGATCCTGCACGGAATCGAGATGAGCCTCTGGAAGACCGGCGCCACGGCGGCGGTGGCCGCGCGCCACATGGCGCGATCCGATGCGAGAACGGCGGCGCTGATCGGCACCGGCTATTTCGCGCGCACGCAGCTCTTGGGCCTCGCCGCCGTGCGAAAGCTCGAGCGCGTGCGCTGCTACAGCCGCGACGCGACGAAGCGCGAAGCTTTCGCAGCATGGGCACGCACGCAGCTTCCCGACATCGCGATCGACCCGGCGCCCTCGGCCGAGCAGGCCGTGCGCGGCGCGGATATCGTGGTCACGGTCACGACCTCGCCGAAGCCGGTGCTCGAGGGCGCGTGGCTCGCGCCGGGCGTCCACTGCAACGTCATGGGCCAGCACGATCCGCGCGCGCGTGAGGTGGATAGCGCGGCGGTGGCGGAAAGCCGCGTCGTCGTCGATTCCTTCGCACAGGCCTGGAACGAGAAGGGCGAGATCCTGATTCCGCGCGCCGAGGGCCGCATCGCGAAAGAGCACGTGCTCGGCGAGCTCGGCGACGTTGTGTGCGGGCGCGTCAAGGCACGCGCGGCCGCATCGGACCGGACGATGTTCTGTTCCGGCGGCACCGCGCTCGAATATATGGGCACCTGCGCGATGCTGCTCGAGAAGGCGCGCGCCGCCGGCGTGGGGCAGGAGCTTCGGCTGTGAACGCGCGGCGCTGGGCTCCCACCGCGGCCTTGGGCGCGGTGCTGGCCTTCTTCGTGATCGTGCCGCTCGGCTTCCTCGTCGTCAGCAGCCTGCGCCCCGGCGGCATGCCGTGGAGCCCGGGCTTCACGCTCGCGAACTACGCCGCCGTCTATGCCGATCCGGCGCTGCTGCGCATGATCGCGAACACGCTGATCTTCGTCGGCGGCAGCGTGGCGCTCGGGCTGCTGTTCGGCGGCACGCTGGCCTGGCTCGTCGAACGCACCGACATGCCGGCGCGCCGCCTCGTGCGCGCGCTCGTGATCCTGCCGATGGCGACGCCGCCGCTGCTGCTCGCGATCGCGTGGATCATGCTGCTCAGCCCGCGCACCGGCTTCTTCAACGAGGTGCTGCAGAAGGCGCTCGGCCTTTCCGGCCCCGTCTTCGACATCTACTCGATGGCCGGCATGATCTTCGTCGAGGCCGTGGCCGTGGTGCCGACGACGTTCCTGATCCTGGCGCCGGCGTTCCGCAACATGGACCCGTCGTTCGAGGAGGCGGCCGCTGCGTCGGGCGCCGGCCCCGCGCGGATCGTCTGGAAGGTGTTCCTGCCGCTGATGGCGCCGGCGCTGATCTCGGCCGCCGTATTCATTTCCGTCGCCGGCTTCGTCGTGTTCGACATTCCGGGCACGATCGGCATGCCGGTGCGGATCTTCGTGCTCTCCTCGCAGATCTACTATTGGGGCAACGAAACGCCCACGGGCCTGCCGCTCTACGGCCAGATCAGCGCGCTGGCCGCCGTGTTTCTCGTGGTATTGCTGCTCTTGGGGCTCTTCTATCAGCGCGCGACGCGGCGCATGTCGCGCTTCGCGGTCATCGGCGGCAAGAGCTATCGCCCGCGCCCGTTCCGCCTCGGCCGCTGGCGCATCGCGGCGCTGGCCTTCGCCGGCCTCTATTTCGTCCTTGCCGTGCTGGCGCCGCTCGCCGTGCTCGGGTGGACGAGCCTCATGCCTTATCTCACCGGCTTCTCGCCCGAGGCGATGAAGCTGGCGACGCTCTCCAATCACGCCGCGGTGTTCGAGAACCGGCGCATCGGCACGGCGGCGCTCAACACGCTCGTCGTCGCCGCGTGCGCGGCCACGACCGTCACCGTGCTGTCGGCGCTGATCTCGTGGGTCGTCGTGCGTTCGCGCGCGGCGGGGCGGAGGATCATCGATCTGCTGGCGTTCATCCCGATCTCGATCCCCGGCATCATCATCGGCGTGGCGCTGATCTACGTCTATCTCACGCTCTCGTTCGTGCCGGTCTACGGCACGATCTGGATCCTCGTGATCGCCTATGCGACGGTTTACCTCTCCTACGGCACGCGGAGCCTGAACGGCGTGCTGATCCAGCTTCACAGCGATCTCGAAGAAGCGGGCGCGGCGAGCGGGGCGGCGTGGTGGCGCGTTTTCCGCCGCATCACCCTGGCGCTCACCTTGCCGGGCCTCGTCGCGGTGTGGATCTGGGTTGCCGCCCATGCCGGGCGCGAGCTTTCCTCGGCCCTGATCCTGCAAGGGCGCGACAACGTCGTGCTCTCGACCCTGCTCTGGGACTACTGGTCCGCCGGCCAGCCCAACCGCGCCGCCGCCGTCGGCGTCTGGCTCATCGTGGCGCTCGGCCTCATGGTCGGCGCGTGGCAGATCCTGCAGCGGCGCGAGAGGTAGCAGCGCGACGTTGGCTTAAGTCCGACCGATTCGCTCGGCAACGAATTCGCTCCGCGCCTTTGGGCCGATGCGAAGATTCCGGCTTGGGCACCACACTATGAGTTCATCGGGGTGCACGTGGACGCGCTCGATGGCAACGCCATCTTTCCGCAGTTTGCGTTCGACGCTTTCGGCGCTCTTGAGCCACTGCGCGTAGGTGGCGTGAAGGTTCTCCGGATCCAATTCGCGATGCCGTTCGTATTCTTCCGGCTTGAACCAAGCCAGGCCCAAGACCAGTGCGGGCTTCATCGCATGCGTCCTGATGCGGCGACCGGATTGATCCGCTGCACCAGCGTGATCTTCTGCCAGATCTTGTTCGAGAGATTTGTCGTGATCTGGCCGATGTCGCTGGCGGCGTCGACGACGACGGGGTCCTTGCTGCTCTGCGCGTAGAGCGCCGCCACCTTGGCGATCAGCGAGAGCATCTCGGAGCAATAGTCGAGATAGCGGCCGAGATCGTAGGCGCTCATCGCGCGCCGCGGCGAGGATTCGGTCGCGCGTGCGCCTTCCGTCAGAGTCGTCGGGTCCTTGGTGAGCTGGTGCATATCGATCACGTGCACGATCGAGCGCAGCTCGTGCAGGCCGTGCATCGCCACGCGCCGCTTCAGCCGCGTCTCCAGCGTCACCAGGAAGAACACCGAGGCGCCCATCAGCAGGATGATGTTGAAGGCCGATTCGATGCCCTGAAGGATGCCGTAGACGTTCGTGCCCTCGCGTTTCACCTCGAGAAATCCGGCGCCGAAAACGAGCAACGCGATCCCGCCCACGATCACGGCGGCGGTGACAAAGCGCAGACCATAATCCGGCCGCGCGATGCGCGCCGTGCGGGCGCGGCTCTCGCCGGCCACGAGGATCAGCTCGGCGCAAACCTTGGCGAGGCTGGCGGCGGGAAACCGCTCGGAGATGCGGCGCTGCAGCATCTCCAGCGTCGCGATGATCTGTTCGGCGTTGAGCGTGCGGAACATGCGGCCGGGCGCCCCCTCACGCCCGCGGCGGCAAGCCTAGCGCGGACGAGGCCCGCCGGGAAAGCGGCGCGCGTTCTCGCCGCAGCGCTTCAACACTCGGTGAGGCCCGCCACCTGCGGCGCCGCTCGCCCGTTTCTCCGGCAAGGCCATTCACCTTCGAAGGAGAAGATTATGAACGGATATTGTCGCGCTCTCGCCACTGCCGTGGCTGCCGCCTGTTTCGGCGGGGCCGCCCAGGCCGAAGGAACCACCTACTATTATGACGGCACGTCGGCCTACTACGATTCCACGGCGACCGGCGCTTATGGCGACAGCTTCGTGTCGACCTACGGGCAGACCAGCCCGGAGCTGGTCATGCCGACGCCGCGCGTCGAATACGTGCCAGTTTACACGGAACGCAGCAACACGACCTACTACAACAGCGGCTCGACGCATAACTCTTACGTCGGCGCGTCGCCCGCCTATCGCACCTACTACGCGCCGCAGCTCGTCTATCCGACGGCGCCGCCCCCCGCGACCTACTATTACAGCCAGCCCGCCTACGCCGCGCCGGCGCAGCCCCAGGCCTACTATCAGCCGCCGGGCCTCTCGTTCACGACGCCCTCCGGCACCTACGCCCCGTTCTATGGTGGCTGGAATTCCTACAGCAGCCCCGCGAACGCCGGCGGCTACAACGCCTACCGCGACACGGCCTATTAGGCTCCGCTGATTCGACGGCTGATGAGGGCGGTTCCGCGCGGGGCCGCCCTTTTTCATTGGCTTGGAACCGCGCCGAAGGCGCGGGTGCGACGCCGAGACAGTTTCGGCCGAATTGGCTACATTGCGCATCCCAGCAGTGTCGGCGGGCGACGCCATGCGCGGTGGAGCAATGGCAAGGCGGGCCGTTTCGGTGTTGTCGCGGCGCCGTATCCTCGCGGCGCTGCCGGCATTGGCCGCCGCCCATGCCGCGGGCGCCCAACCGGCGCGCAAGAAGCTCGGCTATCTCGCACTGACCGAGCGCGAGCGAAGCCTCCGCCTCCCCTCGTTCCGCGCATTCCTGGAAGCGTTGCGCACGCGCGGCTGGATACAGGACGAAACACTGACGATCGAATATCGCTTCGCCGAGAACGATTCGAGCCGCCTTCCGGCGCTCGCCAAAGACCTCGTCGCGCGCGGCGTCGACGTCATTTTCGCACAGCAGCGTCCCACCGTGCCGGCCGCATTGCAGGCGACCTCCTCGATTCCGATCGTGTTCATGACCTATGGCGATCCGGTGGCGGAGGGCTGGGTTCAAACGATCGCGCGGCCCGGCGGCAATCTCACCGGCATCGCCGGCGTATCGGCGGAACTGGCGGAGAAACGCATCGAACTCTTGCGCGAGCTGGTGCCGGCGCTGCGGCGCGTCGCCGTGATCTGGAATCCCGTCAATCGCGGCGAAACCTTCGGCGTCGCGGCGATCGAGCGCGCCGGGCGCGCCGCCGGCGTGACGGTAACGCCGCATGGCGCAGCGGATGCGCGGGAATTCCCGCGCATCGATGCCGACATTCGACGGAGCGGCGCCGAAGCCGTGGCGGTGCTGCCCGACCCGTATCTCTCGACGCACCGCGAGGCGCTGGTCGCCATGTTAAAGGCGCTCAGGATTCCCGCGATCTTCACCGAGGCAACCTACCTCGATGCCGGCGGCCTGATGACCTATGGCCCGAGCCTCTCCGAAATGAGCCGCCGCGCGGCTGCCTATGTGGACCGGATCCTGCGCGGCGCCCGGCCCGGCGATCTGCCAGTCGAGCTGCCCACGAAGTTCGAACTGGTGGTCAACCAGAAGGCCGCGACGGCGCTCGGCCTCGCGCCGCCGGCGTCGATTCTGGCACGGGCGGCGGAGATCATCGAATAGCCGCTGCCTCGTCCGCGATGCTGCGGCGGGGGCGGCCTGGTGGAGCTGAGGGGGATCGAACCCCTGACCTCCGCATTGCGAACGCGGCGCTCTCCCAGCTGAGCTACAGCCCCGCACCAAGGCGAGAAATCCGGCCGGAACAGGGGCCTAAGCGGCCCGGTCCGGCCTTGGGAGCGCGGAATATCGGCATGGGGTCATGGCCTGTCAAGGCGCCGACGCCGCCATGCGGCCGCTACGAAGCCGCAGGCCCTTCCGGCGTGCCCGGCGCGGTGCCCGCTTCGGCGCGGCGGCGCGGGCGCAGCACGCGGGCGCCGGGCTTGGCGCCGGCGAAGCGCGCTCCGCCGAGCGCGCCTTTCTCGACGAGCGCCACGAACGCCTCGTAAAACGCGACGTATTCCGCCTGGCTGTCAACGCCGGTGCGGATGCAGGTCTCCTCGCGCAGGCGGCGATACATGGCGAGCCGCTCGCGCAGGATCGGCACCCACAGGGCCGAAAGGTTGACGACGCGCACCTCGGCGAAACCGGCCGCTTTCATCAGCACGAGATACTGGTTGATCGTCTGCACCGATTGCGCGGCGATGCCCTTCCACATCATCGCGCGGTCGTCGTCGGTGAGGGCGCCGCCGGCGATCCAGTCGGTGAATGCGATGCGCCCGCCGGGCTTCAGCACGCGGAAGCACTCGGCCAGCGCCTTGGCCTTGTCCGGGATGTGCAGCAGCGCTTCCTGCGAGAGCACGGCGTCGAACGTATCGGCCGGGAACGGCAGCGTCTGCGCGTCGCCGCGCAGGAAGCGCGCGCGCCGCGCGAGGTTCACCCGCCGCGTGAGATCGGCGGCGCCCTTGACGCGCGCTTCGTTGTAATCGAGGCCGATCACGCGGCAGCGGCGCGAGAGCGCCTGATAGCGCGCCGGTCCGCCGAGCCCGCAGCAGAGATCGAGCACGAGATCGTCGGCGCGGATCGCGGCGGCGCGTGCCAGCTCCTCGTTGGCCGCGAGGCCGCCGTAGTGATCCTGGTCGAACGGGAAGGCGTCCTCGGGCTTCAGGCGATCGAGCGAGCCGCGCGCCTCCTTGATGCGCGCCAGCACGTCCGCGGCCGAGATCGGATGGCGGTCGTAGAAGGCGAGCACGTGCGCGGCGGAATCGCTCATCGCCGGGTCCTGAAGAAGTCGCGCATCAGCGCCGCGGCGTCGCTTTCGGCGATGCCGCCGTAAACCTCGGGCGCATGGTGGCAGGTGGGCTGACCGAAGAAGCGCGGGCCGTGTTCCACCGCGCCCATCTTGGGGTCGCCGGCGCCGAAATAGAGGCGGCGGATGCGCGCGAAGCTGATCGCCGCCGCGCACATCGTGCAAGGCTCGAGCGTGACGTAGAGGTCGCACTCGGGCAGGCGCGGCGCGCCCTTGGCGGCGGCGGCGGCGCGCAGCGCCAGGATCTCGGCATGGGCGGAAGGATCGTTGTCGGCCTCGGTGCGGTTCCCGGCCCGCGCCAGCACCGTGCCGTCGGCGTCCACCACCACGGCGCCTACCGGCACTTCGCCGCGCGCGGCGGCGGCACGCGCCTCGGCCAGCGCCAGCGCCATCGGCGATCCCTTCGTCTCGGGCTTGGGGTCCATTAAGCTCGGCTTCACGCGCGGCGTCGCATTGTGTCGGGGCGGCGCGAAACCTATCCTCCGCGCGCGATTTTGGCCAGCAACACGAACGGCTAGCGCCTCGGTGGCGTCAGCAAAGGAAAGTTCACAGGAGCCGGGGAGGCGGGGAGAAGGTTTTTGCGCGCTTCGCGCACAACATTTTATCTCCCCGGCTCCCCTCCTCCTGTTCACTTGTCTTCGGTTTCACGGGAAAGACCTTCGCTCATGACCCGCCCCGTCATCGGCATCACGCTCGATTCGGAGCCGCCCGGCGGCTATTCGAAATTCCCGTGGTATGCGCTGCGCGAGAATTATTTCGGCGCGGTGGCGGCGGCGGGCGGCCTGCCGGTGGCGCTGCCGCACGAGCCGGACATGACCGAGGCCTATCTCGACGAAATCGACGGCCTCGTCTGCACCGGCGGAGCGTTCGACGTCGATCCGTCGTTCTACGGCGGCGGCGACAAGCACCCGACGGTCAAGACGAAAGACCGGCGCACCGCGTTCGAATTCGCGGCGGTGAAGGGCGCGCTCGCGCGCGACATGCCGGTGCTCGGCATCTGCGGCGGGCAGCAGCTCCTGCATGTCGTGCTCGGCGGAACGCTGATCCAGCACATCCCCGATGCGGTGGCGGAAGCGCTCGCGCACGAGCAGCCCAATCCGCGCAACGAGCCGGGGCATGCGGTGAAGATCGCCAAGGGCACGCTGCTCCACCGGATCGTCGGGGCCGATTCGCTCCAGGTGAACAGCGCGCACCATCAGGCGGCGAACGGCGTGCCCGAGGGCGTCGTCGTCGATGCCGTGGCGCCGGATGGCGTGATCGAGGGCATCGAGGCGCCGCGCTACCGCTTCTGCCTCGGCGTGCAATGGCACCCGGAATTCCACATCAGCGAAGGCGACCGGCGGATCTTCGCCGCGTTCATCGAGGCGGCGCGGAGATGAGCGAGGCGGTGGCGACGGAGCAGACCGAAGGCGCGCGCGGCGAGCGTATCGCCAAGCGGCTGGCGCGCGCGGGCTTGTGCTCGCGGCGCGAGGCCGAGCGCTGGATCGAGGCGGGGCGCGTCGCCGTCGACGGCACGGTGCTGACGACGCCCGCCGTGCTCGTCACCGCGGCGAGCCGCATCACGGTCGACGGCAAACCGGTGGCGGGCCCCGAGAAGACGCGGCTCTGGCGCTATCACAAGCCGCGCGGGGTCGTGACGACCGAGCGCGATCCGCAAGGCCGCCCGACGATCTTCGCCGCGCTGCCGGCCACGATGCCGCGCGTCGTGAAGGTGGGGCGGCTCGATCTCAACTCCGAAGGATTGATGCTGCTGACGAACGACGGTGCGCTCGCGCGGCATCTGGAGTTGCCGTCGACCGGCTGGGTGCGCCGCTATCGCGTGCGCGTGAACGGCATCGTCGATCCGAAGCGGCTCGAGGCGCTCAAGAACGGCATCACGATCGCCGGCATCGAGTATGGAGCGGTGGAGGCGTCGCTCGAGCGCCAGCAGGGCGCCAATGCGTGGATCCTGTTCGCGCTGCGCGAGGGCAAGAACCGCGAGGTGCGCCGCATCTGCGAGCATCTCGGCTGGCGGGTTTCGCGCCTGATCCGTCTCTCCTACGGGCCGTTCCAGCTGGGCACGCTCGAGCGCGGCGAAGTGGAAGAAGTGAACGGCAAAGTGCTGCGCGAGCAGGTGGGCGAGGCATTCGCAGGCGCACCCGGCAAGTCGGCCGGGGCTGCCGGGCGCCGCCGCTAGCCGCCTACTTCGAGAGCGACGGCGGGCTCGGCCCAGCCGGCGGCGTCACTCACTGCCGACCGCATCACGGCGATCTCCGCGGCGGACGCCGCATCGACCGCGTCTGCCGACTGCCCCTCGACCTCGCGCCAGACGGTGAGGACGCGGAGAGAGAAGAGGGGCGCGAGCGCGGCGGCATAGTCGGCGGCAGGGCGGCCGCGGCCGAGCCCGCAAGCTTCGAACAGCGCGCCGGCGAAAACATGAAACCAGGCGGACGCGTTGAGTCGGCGGGCCTCGATCGCGGCCTCGATCTCCGTGATGCGATCGCCCGCCCAACGCGCGTAGTCGTGACGGTAGGCGGTCGATCCGTCAGAGGCGCGCGCGATGCGCTCCTCCAGCCAGAAGGTCTCGGGCACAGCCCCTTCGGTGAAAGTCATTGGCGCCGTCTCGGCCGGTCCACAGGGAGCAGGGCAGGGCGGAAACGTGCGCGCGGCCCCCACCGTTGCGGTCAGTACGTCTTGGGCGACCTGCTGCCGATGGCCGAATCGGACGACGTCGTTGCAGATATCGAGTTGCGCCGTCGCCCAAGCGCGGTTCTCGCCAAGGACCGCAGAAACGATGGCGGTCTCGACCCCATAGCCGAGTTCGGCATGCGTCCAATCGCGGGAAACGAGGCGCCCGAGCAGCGGCCGGGCGATGGCCGCATTGCCGCTGAGCGGGTGCTGGATGTCGACGCCGAACCACGCGTAGTGGAAAGCGCGGCTGATGCTGCGGGCACTTACACCGCGGTACAGGCTCCGCCGGTAGCGCGGCGAGACGAACTCCACGCCGCGAGCCGCGATCGGCAGCACAAGCGATTTTACCCACCAAGGCTTGACCGTCCTCATGTCGCCATCAAACATCACGGCGGCGTCGACGCCCTCGTCGAGGCAGAGTTTCCATGCCGCCAGAAGATTGCGGCCCTTGCCCGGCGGGCCGTCGATCGTGAGCAGCTGCTTTTGCGTGCGGGTCGGCGTCGCGAGAAACGCCGCTCCGGTGCCGTCGTCGCTGCCGCCATCGGCATTCACGATGAGCGCCTCGCACCCGAGCGCGCAGAGTCCGGAATCGGCCGCCGCGACGACCCCACCGATCGTGGCGGCCTCGTTGCGCGTGGGAATGACGACTGCGACCTTCAATTTGCCTCCGGCGGTGCGTGCTCAGCCGTTGAACGCGGCGGTGCGATCAAACGACCTTGAGAAACCGAACTTCGACCGTAGCTGCAGGGGTCGATCCCGGGCGCCACGGCTGACACGTTGTGGCGGTTGATTCGGATTCGGACATTGTCTTAGGTGTCCCACGACAGCAGCCCGCAGTGCACGGCCGTTCATGCGCAGGATCGTCGTCGGAATTCCGACATTGGATGAGGCAGCGACCATCGCCCACGTCGTGCGCTCCGCCGACGAGGGTCTTAAGCTCATCGCCGCGCGATTCGGTCCGATCGAGGCAAAGATCGTCAACTCGGATTCCCTCAGTCAGGACGGAACGCCGCGGATCTTCTCGGAACAGCCCACATCCTTTCCCAAGCAGCAGGTCTCGACAAGCGGCAGCCCCGGAAAGGGAAAGAACGTACGCAGATTGCTCGATATCGCGGCGGCGTTCGAAGCGGATTGCCTGCTGCTTCTCGACGGCGACCTGTATTCCATACGCCCCGCGTGGCTGCCGGCGTTCGTCTCGCCCATCTTCGAGGAGGGCGCGGACTTCGTCTGCCCGCGATATCAGCGCAACCGTTTCGAAGGAGGCATCACGAATCATCTGTGCGTGCCTCTCATCTATTCCGTTTTCGGCCGATACGTGCGCCAGCCGATTGCCGGGGACTTCGGCCTGTCGCGCAGATTCATCGATCTGGCTCGCAGCGCCCCCTGGCCCGCGGCCGCGGACCATTACGGCGTCGATATAACCCTCACAAAGACCGCGATCGAGGCATCGTGCCGCCTCGCCGAGGCGCGGCTGGACCAGAAAGTGCACAGGCCGGTGATCGTGCCGAAATTCTGCTGGACGTTCACCGAGGTTTGCGAGGCCGCGCTCTGCGGCCTGCGCGGCGCCACGATCGCACAGCGCGCCGAGGCCGTCACGTTCGCCGCGGAAGCGTTTAACGATAACGTCGCATTCCCGTTTGACGAGACGACCGCGGCCCTCCTGGAAATCGCCGAAGACAAGTTCCGCGACTGGTCCCAAGCGAACGCGCTGGAGCGTTACGGCATTGGCCTGGCGGTGAAGCGCATGGTGCAACATGCGCGAAACGGCGTTCCGCTGGAGACCGAAACCTATTCCGATCTCTGGCGCGAAGCCCTGATACAGGCGATCCGCGCGGCGATCCGGGGCTCCAACGAAGCTGGCCCGATGACGTCGCTGCTGTTGCCGGCCTTCCTCATAAAGATGTGTTCCTTCTGGGCGAAGGTTCGTGCATTGCCGCCGGGCGAAGTGGAGGCGCAGGTCGTATCCTTGGCCCAGCAGGTTCGAAGCAGCATATCGGCCGAGCTGGTGGCCGCGCGAAATTGAAGCCGCAGGCGGCGCCACCGGGGAGATGCCGGCGCGCGGGCCGGGCGCGCCGGGGCGGCAAACCCGCGTTGCTCCATCCTCGACGATGATTTGCCTGCCGATTGCGCTGGCGCACGAGAGGCAACTTTATCAGAATCCGCCCAATGCCTCAGCCGGTCATCATCATCTCCGGGAAAGATCCCGTTCGCGAAGCGGGCGTCGGCCACACCACTTACATTCGTGCCCACGCGCTCGCGGCGCGAAAAGCCGGCTATCACCCGCATCTGCTGGTCGTGAGTCCCGAGGGCGGGGTGATCGAGTCGGAGTTCGGCTCCATTCACCGCGTGCGCTCGCCGTGGCCGTATGGGCGCGGCGGCGGCATCGGCTACCGGCAGTGGCTGCTTTGGCTCCATGCGCCGCTGTTGGCGCGCGCCGGCGCCGCGCTGGCGCGGCGGCTCGATGCCAGGGCGATCGTCCACGGCTTCGGACCCTATGGCGGCGTGGCCGACGCGATCGCGCGACGATCCCGTGGCCGTGCCGTCGCCATCCTGAGCGCCTATACGACCCTCAGGCACGAGTCCGCCGGCAAGGTTCGCGGTCTGGCGGCAATTCCGCGGCTGCGAACCCGCTGGTGGGTGCAGGCGGAGGGCGCCGTGACGCGCGCGGTGAGCGCGCGCGGCGAGCGGCGCGGCTTCGGGACGGCGCACCGCATCTTGTTGAATTACGACTCGGTTCGCCGGATCGTCGAAGCCGAGTATGGCGGCGCGGAGCGGATGATCCGGATTCCCTATGCGCCGGACAGTGCCTTTCGCGATCAGCCGCCGCCCGAACGCAGCGGCGAAGGGGTGCCGGTGATCCTCGCCGTCTGCCGCCACGATCCGCGCAAACGCGTTCCGACGCTGCTCGAGGCACTGGCGCAGCTCAGGGCTCGCGGTATCGCGTTCCGCGCGAGACTCGCCGGCGGCGGCGTTCTTCTGCGCGAGCATCGCTGGCTCGTCGAGCAGATGGGGCTCACCGGCTGCGTCGAGCTGCTGGGCTTCGTGCCCGACGTGATGGCCGAGCTGCGCGCGGCCGACATCTTCGCGATGCATACGCTGGAAGAGGGCAGCGGATCGATGGCGCTGCTGGAGGCGCTGCAGGCCGGATTGCCCGGCGTGGTGACGGCCGTGGACGGCCTCGTGGAAGACGTCGCCGACGGCGAGGAGGCGCTGCTCGTTCCGCCCGCCGATCCGCCGGCCTTCGCGGCTGCGCTCGAAAGGCTCGTCGCCCAGCCCGCGCTGCGCCTCGCGATGGGCGTCCGCGCGCGCGCGACGTTCGAGCGCCGCTTCGCGGCCGGGCCGTTCGCCGCGGCGCTCGGGCGCGTCTATGCCGATGTTCTCGCGGAGGGCGCGGATGCGCATCGTCGGCGGCAAGCATAGGGGCCGCCGCCTCGCGGCGCCGCCGGGCGAAGCGGTGCGCCCCACCAGCGACCGCGCGCGCGAGGCCGTGTTCAACATCCTCGCGCATGGCGGCTTCGGCGCGGGCGGAGCATCGATCGTCGCCGGCGCGGTTGTGCTCGATGCGTTTTGCGGCACCGGGGCGATGGGGCTCGAGGCGCTCTCGCGCGGCGCCGCGCGCGCCGTCTTCGTCGACAACGAGCCGCAATCGCTCGTCGCCGCACGCGCCAACATCGCGGCGTTGAAGGAGCAGGCCGCGGCGCGCGTGATCGCCGCCGATGCCACGCGCCCGCCGCCGCGGCCCAAGGAAGTTCTGCCGGCCACGCTCGCTTTCTTCGATCCGCCCTACGCGGAAGCCGTCGCCGCCGCGGCGCTCGCCGGCTTCGCCGAACGGGGCTGGCTGGAGACCGGCGCGCTTTGCCTGGTCGAAGAAGCCGCGCGCGCGCCGGCGCTGGTGCCGCCGCCGGACTTCGAGGCGCTGCAAGACCGCCGCTACGGCGCCGCCCGCGTGACGCTGCTGCGCTACCGCGGTGTCGCCGCGCGCGCCGGAGAATAGGTCGCAGCAGGCCGAGTTGCGCCGCGCCGCATCGCCTTCTATCTCTGCAAGGTCATTGGGGAGTAGCCGCCCTCGCCTGAGAGGGGGAAGCGTCAACACACTTGGCTTCGGCCATGGCGCTTCCGGCATCGAGCTTGGCGAGACCTTTGGCTCGTTGCGCTTTCACCCGCGGGATCGGGCGGCGCGATGGGTCATCGGTTGCCTCGCCCCGGCCCGCACCGCACGATGGAAGCCTTCCTCGTCTCGACCGGAGTCGTCGCCATCGCCGAGATCGGCGACAAGACGCAGCTGCTGGCGCTCGTGCTGGCCGCGCGCTATCGGCGGCCGCTGCCGATCATTCTCGGAATCCTCGTCGCCACGCTCGCCAACCACGCGCTCGCGGCGTGGGCCGGCGGTCTTGCCGCGGCGTGGGTCGGCCCCACCGCCTTGCGCTGGATGCTCGGCGTCATGTTCATCGCAATGGCCGCGTGGTGCCTGATCCCGGACAAGGATGGCGGCATGCCGGAACGCGCGGCCGGCGCCGGCGCATTCGTGGCGACGCTCGTGGCCTTCTTCCTGGTCGAGATCGGCGACAAGACGCAACTCGCCACCGTGGCGCTGGCGGCGCGCTTCGAGGCGGTCCTGCTCGTCACACTCGGCACGACGCTCGGCATGATGATTGCCAACGCGCCGGTGGTTCTATTCGGCGACGCGATTGCGCGGCGCCTGCCGCTCGCGTCCATCCGCATCGTGGCAGCGCTGATCTTCGCCGCGCTCGGCGCGATCGTGCTGCTGGGCGCGGAGCTGCGCTTGTGAAGGCGCTCAGGTATAACCGTAGCGGTTCGGCGGAAAGTCATCGCGCCTGTGCAGCACGCCCGCGAGTAGGCGCTCGACGTTCGCGAGAGACAGCAGCAAGGCCTTCTGCGGCACGAGCAGAGGATTCCCGCTCGGGGCGCCGATGTCGTTGTTGCCGTAGATGAGCGCGAGATTGCCGCGTCCGTCGACGAACGCAATGTAGTAGGTGAGGTCGGGTGTCCAGCCGTCCCGATCGAAGTCGTCGTGCCAGATCTTCCACTCGTAGTCCTGCACCGTCGCCTCGCGGGCGGGCTTGTGCGCCGATTCGCGCGCGATCCGATAGGAAACGTGCCATCCGCCGTCGCGCGGCAGCGCGGCCCGGATCGCGGCATCGATCCAGTCCGCGCTGGTGGCGGGAACCTCGGTGAACTCGGTCATTGCACACGTCTCTGCTTGCTTCACCGCCGGCCGAACAGGCGTTCGATGTCGGCGAGCTTGAGTTCGACGTAAGTGGGGCGGCCGTGATTGCATTGGCCGGAATGGGGCGTCGCCTCCATCTGGCGCAGCAATGCGTTCATCTCCTCGGGTAGCAGGCGGCGGCCGGCGCGGATCGAGCCGTGGCACGCGATCGTGCTGCACACGTCGGCGAGACGCTCCTTGAGCGCGGGCGCGTCGCCCAATTCGGCCAATTCGTCGGCGAGATCGCGCACGAGGCCGGCCGCGTCGGTCTCGCCGAGCAGCCCCGGCACCGCGCGCACGACGACGGCGCCGTTGCCGAAGCGCTCCAGTTCGAGCCCGAGTTCCGCCAGTTCCTTGGCGCGCGCGGCGAGCCGCTCGACGGCGGCGGGCTCCAGCTCGACGACTTCGGGCAGCAACAGGCCCTGGCGCGCCACGCCGCCATTCGCGAGCATCGCCTTGATGCGCTCGTAAACGAGGCGCTCATGCGCCGCGTGCTGATCGACGATAACGACGCCGTCTTTGGTCTGCGCGACGATGTAGGTTTCGTGCAATTGCGCGCGCGCGACGCCGAGCGGGAAATCGGCGGGCGGCGCGTCGCCGGCTTCCACCGCGGGCGCTGACGGCGCGGCGAGGCCGGGCAGGCCGGGAGCCTCGGCCGCCCGCGGCGCGGCGAAATAGGTCGCCGCCGCCTCGGCCAATCCGCGCGGCACGCCCGAAGAGAACCCGCCGGCCGCCATGCCGGGGCGGAACGCGCCCAGCGCGGCGTCGGCCACCGTCGTGGAAGCGCGGTGGCCGGCCTCGGCGAGCGCGTGCTTGAGGGCGCCGACGATGAGGCCGCGCACGAGGCCGGCGTCGCGGAAGCGCACCTCGGCCTTGGCCGGGTGCACGTTCACGTCGACCTCGGCGGGCGGAAGCTCGAGAAACAGCGCCACGACCGGGTGGCGGTCGCGCGCGAGGAAATCCTGATAGGCGCCGCGCACCGCTCCGTAGAGCAGCTTGTCGCGCACCGGGCGGCCGTTCACGAACAGGTATTGGTGCTGCGACGTCGCGCGATGAAATGTGGGCACGCCGGCATAGCCGGAAAGCCTGATGTTCTCGCGCTCGGCCGAGACCGGCACGGCATTCGTGCCGAAATCGCGGCCGAGAATCGCGGCAAGGCGCGCAAGCCGCGCTTTGAAGTGATCGCCCGGTGCGGCGGGCAGATCGACGAGGCGGCGGTCCCCTTCGGCCAGCACGCGGAACGAAACGCCGGGATGCGCCATCGCGAGCCGCTCGACGGCATCGACGCAGGCCATCTGCTCGGCGCGCTCGCCTTTCAGGAATTTGAGGCGCGCCGGCGTCGCGTAGAAGAGATCGCGCACCTCGACTCGCGTGCCTGGCGGATGCGCGGCCGGGGCGGGCGCGGATTTGGCGCCGCCTTCCACGACAATCTGCCATGCGGCATCGGCGTCGCGCGGACGGCTCACGATCGTGAGGCGGCTCACCGCGCCGATCGAGGGCAGGGCCTCGCCGCGGAAGCCGAGCCAGCGCAATTCGAGCAGATCATCGCCGGGCAATTTCGAGGTGGCGTGGCGCTCGACGGCGAGCGCCAGTTCCTCGCGCCGCATGCCGCCGCCGTCGTCGGCGACGGCGATCAACGCGCGCCCGCCCTCGCGCAGATGCACCTCTATGCGCGCGGCGCCGGCGTCGATCGCGTTCTCGACCAGCTCCTTCACCGCCGCCGCCGGCCGCTCCACCACCTCGCCCGCCGCGATGCGGTTCACGAGATTGGGCGGAAGGAGGCGGATGGTCATGGGCCTTGGCGCGAACGCCGTGCAAAAGGGTCGAGAGATGCTTCGCGACCCTGAAGGCGGGGCCGCCCAGCATGACGCCGCAAGTTTGTCGTCATCCTGAGCGCAGCGAAGGATCTCTCGCCAGCGCGACGCGACCGCTATTGTACGCCGCCCTTGCCCAGCTCCGACAGGTATTTGCGGGTCAGCACCTTGCCGTCTTCCACGGCCGGCTGGTCGAACGGGTCGACGCCGAGCGCGTAGCCGGTGATGATCGTTTCGAGCATGAAATGCATGAACAGCGCGCCGAGCGCGCGCTCGTCGAGCCGCGGCAGGCGGAGCACGCGCACCGGGCAGCGCTTGTTCATCAAGGTGGCGGTGGTGGCGCGCTGCTCGGCCTCGAGCAGATCGCCCATCGTGCGCCCGTCGAGATAGGCGAGGCGCTCGTCCATGTCGGCGCCCGCGATCGACGGGCCGGTGCCGGCGCGGTCGAGCTGCACGACGGTGAACAGCTTGTCGCGCGGGCCGTCGAGCCAGAGCTGGAGCTGGCTGTGCTGATCGACGGGGCCGAGCGCCGCCACCGGCGTGGTGCCGTGCCCGGCCTTGCCGAGGCTCTCGGCCCAGAGCTGTGCGTGCCAGAGCGCGAAGGGGCGCAGCGCGTCGGCATAGGGGAACATCACGTGGATGCGGCGCCCGCGCTTCGCGAAGGCGAGGTTGAGCGCCGCGCCGAGCACGGCGGGGCAATCGACCGGGCTTTGCGTGGCCAGGAAGCCGCTCACCACCTCCTGCGCGCCGATGCGCAGCGCCGCGGCGTCGAGCCCGGCGATCAGCGCCGGCAGCGCGCCGGTCGAGAGCACCGAATAGCGGCCGCCGAGCTTCGGGTCGTGCTCGACGAGGCGCATGCCATGCCCGCGCGCGAAGCGGGCGAGCGGGTTGTCGCCGGGCTCGGTCATGATCGTGAAGTGGTCGGCGGCCGCCTCCTCTCCGAGGGCCGTGCGCATGCGCTCCCACGCGGCGAGCAGCTGGGCGATCGTCTCGGCCGTGGAGCCGGATTTCGAGATCGCGATGAAGCCGGCGTCGCGGCGCTCGGCGGCGTCGAGCCAGGGCCCGAACGTGTCGGGGTCGATGTTCTCGAGGAACACCACGTCGCTGCCCTCGCGGTCGGGCCGCAGCGGCCCGCCCTTGGCCAGCGCGCACACGGCCTGCCCGCCCAGCGACGAGCCGCCGATGCCGAGCACGATGGTCGTCTCGATCCGGCGGTGGCGCTGCGCGATGCGCTGGAGCGCGGCGAGATCGTCGCGCCGGTCGGGCAGCGCGAGCTGCGGCAGCAGGCCCGCGCGATGCTCGACGACGACGCGGCGAATCGCGCCGCGCAGCGATTCCAGCGTGTCGGCGAGGTCGGCTTCGGAAAGCCCCGCATCGGCGATGCGCCATGCAAGGCAGCCCTGGATGTCCTGGCGATAGGGAAGGCCGTTCATGGCGCGCGCAGCCCGCAAGCAGGGGAAACGTAGGGGCGGGTCCCCGACCCGCCCGCCCGCGCGGCAGGCGGACGGCATGTCGCGGACATTGTCCGGTGGCCACACGGGCGGGTCGGGGACCCGCCCCTACGCAGGATGGGACGTCAGCGACAGTGTTAACGAACGGGCCGCCCGGTCAACACCGAATCAGAGACCGGCCGGATTGCCCACGACGAAGAAGGTGAGCTTGTCGGCCTGCAGCAGCCGCGCGGCGACGTGCTTCACGTCCGCGAGCGTCACGGACTGGATGTAGCCGTTGCGCTTGTCGAAGTAGTCGGGGCCGTTGCCGTCCACCTGGGTGTTCACGAGCATGCGCGAGATGTCGCTGGCCGAGGCGAAGCGCAGCGCGTAGGAGCCGGTGATGTAGGTCTTGGCGCTGTCCACTTCCTCGGCCGTCACTTCGCCGGAAGCCATGCGCTTCCATTCGGCGCGGATGATGTCGATCGATTCCTTGACGCGCGCGTTCTCGGTCGAGACCTGGCCCATGTAGAGCGGCCCCTTCTCGAACGGATTGAGGAAGGAATAGACCGAATAGGCGAGTCCGCGCTTCTCGCGCACCTCGGTGTAGAGGCGGGATGAAAAAGTGCCACCGCCGAGGATGTGGTTCATCACCATCGCGGCGTAGAATTCCTTGTCGTCGCGCTTCAGCGCGCCGTGGCCGAACATCACGACGCTCTGCGGAATCGACATGCGCTGCACGGTGACTTCGCCGGTCGCGTGCGGCGTCACCTCGCCGATCTCCATCGGCACCGACTTCTCGGGAAGATCGCCGAACGCCACGTCGAGCAGCGGCGCCAGCTCCTCGGCGCTGATGTTGCCGACGACGCCGATGATGAGTTTGTCGCGCGCGAAGGCCGCGCGGTGCTGCGCGACGAGGTCTTCGCGCGTCACCTTCGCGATCGTGTCGGGTGTGCCGTCCACCGTGCGCCCATAGGGGTGCTCGGGGTACATGCCCTTCATCCAAGTGCGGTAGGCGATCGTGTTGGGGTCGGTCATCTCGCGGCGGAGGAACGCGCGGATCTGCGCGCGCGCGCGCTCGATCGGCTCGGCGTCGAAGCGCGGCTTGGTGAGCGCGAGGCCGACGAGCTTGAACACCTCGTTCTGATGGCGCGAGAGCGTGCGTACACCGGCGTGGATCGTGTCGCGCCCGGCGTTCATCGACCAGGTGAGCGCCAGTTCCTCCATGCGCCGCTGGAACGCCAGCGAGTCGAGGTCGCCGGCGCCTTCGTCGATGAGCGTCGTCAGCAGGTTGGTCAGGCCTTCCTTGCCGACGGGATCGCGCAGCGCGCCGGGGCGGAAGGCGAAGGCCATGTGCAGCACCGGCGCCGTGCGGTCGGTGACGAGCCAGGCGGTGACGCCCTTGGGGCTCTTCACCACCTTCACGTCGATGGCGGCGGCGGGCGCGGCGAGACCTGCGACGACGAGGAACGCCGCCGCGAGGCCGAGAAACTTGCGCTTCATGGGTGTATGACCTGTCAGTTCGGCTGGCCGGCGCCCGGCGCTTCGCCGGGCCCGTCCATCTCTTCGGGCGCCTCGGCCGGCTCGCTGCCCGGCACGACGGCGGCCTTGCGCACGGTCGTTTTCTTGTCGGTTCCGAGCAGGATCGCCGTCACCGAGCCCGTGTCCTTGAGCACGTCGCGCGCCGCGGCGATCACGGAGTCGGCCGTCACCGCGCCGATGCGGTCCGGCCAGGCCTCGACATCGGCCACGGTGCGGCCGGTGGCGAGCGCCACGCCGAACGACATGGCGCCGGTGCGAAGGTTGTCGTGCGCGAAGGCGGCGCGGTCGATCATCACCTGCTTGGCGCGCGCCACCTCGTCGGCGGTCACGCCCTTCTCGAGCAGTTCGGCGATGGCCGCCTCGACCGCTTTCTCGATGCGGTCGATGTCCACGCCGGTGCGCGGCGAGGCGTAGAAGTAGAAGTTGCTGTAGTCGAAGGCCGAGCCCGAATAGCCCGCGCCGGCCGAGGCGGCCAGCTTCTGCTTCACCACGATTTCCTGATAGAGCCGGCTCGTCGCGCCGCCGCCGAGGATCTCGGCCAACACCTGCAGCGCATAGACGTGCTTCGTCTCGCCGCGATTGTAGCTCGGCGCGATGAAGAACTTCGACCAGCTCGGCTGATCCACGCGCGCGTCCTTGTAGGTCACGCGGCGCGCGTGGCGATGCGGCGGCTCGAGCGGGCGCGCGCGCGCCGGAATGTCGCCGCGCGCGATCGCGCCGTAATACTTCTCGGCCAGCGGGCGCACGTCGGCGGCGGTCACGTCGCCGGCGATCACGAGCACCGCGTTGTTGGGGGCGTACCAGCGGCGATAGAAGGCCATCGCGTCGGCCTTGGTGAGGCCCTCCATCTCGTGCTGCCAGCCGATCGTCGGGATGCGATAGGGGTGGTTGAGATAGAGCGCGGCGTTCGCCTGCTCCCACAGGATCGAGCGCGGGCTGTTCTCGGTGCGCTGGCGGCGCTCTTCCAAGATCACCTTGCGCTCGGCTTCGACCTCCTTCTCGGGCAGGTCGAGGTTGGTCATGCGGTCGGCCTCGATCTTCATCACGGTTTCGAGGCGGTCGCGCGCGACGCTCTGGTAGTAGGCGGTGTAGTCGGAAGAGGTGAGCGCGTTCTCCTGGCCGCCATTGTTGGCGACGATCTTCGAGAACATGCCGGAGGGCAGCGCCTTGGTGCCCTTGAACATCAGGTGCTCGAGGAAGTGCGCGATGCCCGACTTGCCCGGCGGCTCATCGGCCGCGCCCACCTTGTACCACATCATGTGGAGCACGACCGGCGCGCGCCGGTTGGTGACGACGACGACCTGAAGGCCGTTGGCGAGCGTGAACGTCTCGGGCTGGAACACGCCCTTGCCGGTCTCGGCGCCCGCCGGGCGCAGTGCCGCGACGGATATCGCGGCGAAGGCCAGCAACGCGAACGCGCCGAGGGCGCGGATTCTTCCAAGTGGGGACAAGTCGTACCTCCGAGAGTCCGTTGTATGGGCGACGACCTTCGCCCTCCCCGGCGGTCGTCTCGTGCAGGCTTCGTCTTCCCCCGAAACGCCCGGCTGCGGGCGCCGGCGTCGCTAGAGTTCGCCCGGCCGTTTGATCACCGGCTTGTCGCCGGTGGCATCGCGGGCGTTCTTGTCGTCGGACCGCGCCGGCCGTGCCTTGGGATCGTATTTGAGCACGCGGTCGGTAAATTCCTTCTGTCCGGTGCTGCGGCGCTCCTGCTCGATATCGACGGTGCGCTTGACCACGTCGGAGGTGGAGCTGGTCACGCCGGAGCGCGACATCAGCTCGCGCTCGCCGGCGGTGGGGCCGACCTCGCGCCCGGTGCGCGCGGTGCGAGCCGCGCCCGGCGCGCGGGCCGGCTCGTCGGTGCGCAGGATCACCTGCGCCCGGCGTGCGGCGCCTTCATTGCTGCTCGCATTGGTGGACGGCGGTCGCAGGGTGGCCTCGGGCGGAACGGTCAGCGGCGCGCCGGTCGTGATCTCGTCGCGCTGCGCGCCCTTGCCGAGTTCTTCCGAAACCGCGCGGAGGTCCTGGAACAGGCCGCAGCCCCCCAGGCCGCCAGCCATGCCGGCCAGCGCCAGTGCTACCAGAGCACGTTTCATGGTTTGCCCCTTTCCCATTGAACGGCAACTATTTAGGGGATTCCGGCTTGGTGAACAAGGAATCCCACAAAAGGGCGATGACGCCCAAGGTTATGGCACTATCGGCCACGTTGAAGGCCGGAAAGTGCCACCCGCCCGCGTGCAACAGCACGAAATCGACCACCGCGCCATAGAGCACCCTGTCGATGAGGTTGCCGATCGCTCCGCCCAAGACGAGCCCGAGGCCCACGACGACCAGCCAGTGCCGCGCACGCGCCAGCCACCACACAAGGCCGATCGCCACCGCGATCGCGATGGCGCCCAGGATCCACGGCACGATGGGGTCGCCGGTGTTGAACATCCCGAAGCTCATGCCGCGGTTCCACACCAGCACGATGGCGAGGAAACCGGTGATGGCAATTCCGGCGCCCTGCGGCTTCACCCATTCGAGGATCGCGAGCTTCGTCACCTGGTCGAGAAACAGCACCAGAATGGCAAGAAAAAGGCCGGCGCGTAGTCCCATCGGCCTAAATCCGGCTCATGCCGCCGCGCGCACGTGCCGCACCGCGTCGGCGCAGCGCTTGCACAAGGTCGCGTGATCGGCTTCGCCGCCCACATCGGGCAGCACCTGCCAGCAGCGCGCGCATTTCTCGCCCTGGGCGCGCGCCGGCGCCACCGCCACGCCCGGCACGTCGGGCAAGGTGAACGCGTCGTCGGGCGGCGGCATCGGCGAAAGGTCGATGGACGACGTGATGCACACTTCGGCGAACTCCACCGAGTTGCAGAGCGCGTAGTCCTCGGAATCGACGTGGACCGTCGGCGCCGCCTCGAGGCTGGCGCCGATGCGCTTCTCGGCGCGTTCTTTTTCGAGCGCGCCGGTCACGACGCGGCGGATCGTGCGCACGCGCTCCCACTTGTCGGCGAGATGGTCGTTGCGCCACGCGGCCGGAGCCTCGGGGAAGGTGCGCAGATGCACGCTTTCCGCGACACCCCTGGGCTCTTCGCCATAGCGCGCCAGCCAGGCCTCCTCGGCCGTGAACACGAGCACCGGCGCAAGCCACGCGGTGAGGCACGAGAAGAGCGTGTCCATCATCGTGCGCGCGGCGCGGCGGCGGAGGCTGTCCGGCCGGTCGCAGTAGAGCGAGTCCTTGCGGATGTCGAAATAGAACGCCGAAAGCTCCACGGCGCAGAAATTGTGGAGCGCCGCGAAGAAGCCGTGGAACTCGAAATCCGCGCAGGCGCGGCGCAGATGCGCGTCGAGCTGCCACAGCCGGTGCAGGATGTAGCGCTCGAGCTCCGGCATTTCGCTTTCCGGCAGCCGTTCGCTCTCGGAAAAGCCGGCGACGGCGCCGAGCAGATAGCGCAGCGTGTTGCGCAGGCGGCGATAGGTGTCCGCCTGCTGCTTCAGGATCTCGGGGCCGATGCCGATGTCTTCGCTGTAGTCGGAATTGACCACCCAGAGGCGCAGGATGTCGGCGCCGTACTGGTCGATGATCGATTGCGGCGCGATCACGTTGCCGACCGATTTCGACATCTTGTAGCCCTTCTCGTCCACGACGAAGCCGTGGGTGAGAATGGCGTCGTAAGGCGCGCGGCCGCGCGTGCCGCAGCTTTCGAGCAGCGAGCTGTGGAACCAGCCGCGATGCTGGTCCGAGCCTTCGAGATAGAGCGAGGCCGGCCATTGCAGCTCGGGCCGCGCCTCGAGCACGAACGAGTGCGTGGCGCCCGAATCGAACCACACCTCGGCGATGTCCTTCACCTGCTCGTAGTCCTCGGCGCGGTATTCGGTGCCGAGGAAGCGCTGCGGGTTGCTCGTGTGCCAGGCGTCGCCGCCTTCCTTTTCGTAGGCGGCGACGATGCGGTCGAGCACGGCCTGGTCGCGCAACGGCTCGCCGTTCTTCTTGCTCACGAAGATCGGCAGCGGCACGCCCCAGGCGCGCTGGCGCGAGATGTTCCAGTCCGGCCGCTGCTCGATCATGCCGCGCAGGCGGTTCTTGCCCTTGGCCGGCACGAAGCGCGTCTCGTCGATGGCCTTCAGCGCCGTCGCGCGCAGCCCGTGGCTCTCCATCGAGATGAACCATTGCGGCGCGTTGCGGAAGATCAGCGGTGCCTTGGAGCGCCACGAGCACGGATAGGCGTGCACGAGCTTGCCGCGCGCCAGCAGCGCGCCGGCCTCGAGCAATTTCGCGATCACGCCCTCGTTGGCCGTGCCTTCCTTGCCGTCGGCGGTGTAGACGGACATGCCGGCGAACAGCGGCACATGCGCGTAGAACAGGCCGTCTTCGCCCACGGTCTGCGGCACGGGCAGGCCGTTCTTCTGGCCGAGATTGAAGTCGTCCTCGCCGTGGCCGGGGGCGATGTGCACGAAGCCGGTGCCGTCCTCGGCGGTGACGAAATCACCCGCGAACAGCTTCACGTCGAAATCGTATCCCTGGCCCTTCAGCGGATGATGCGTGACCGTGCCGGCCAGCGCCTCGCCCTTGAACGTGGCGAGCGTCTTCACCGCGGCGATGCGCGCCGCTTTCGTCACCGACTCGACGAGATTCGCGGCCACGACGAATTTCTCGCCGGCCTTCGCCCATTTCGCCTCGCCCGCATCGGCCACTTCGACGAGCGCGTAGTCGATCTCGGCGCCATAGGCGATCGCGCGGTTACCGGGGATCGTCCACGGCGTCGTCGTCCAGATCACGATCGCGGCGCCGGCGAGATCGGGCCGCGACGGCGTCACCACCGGGAAGCGCACCCAGATCGTCTTCGAGGTGTGGTCGTGATACTCGATCTCGGCCTCGGCGAGCGACGTCTTCTCGACCACCGACCACATCACCGGGCGCGAGCCGCGGAACAGGCTTCCGTCCATCAGGAACTTGCCGATCTCGCGCGCGATCGCCGCTTCGGAGGCGAAGGCCATCGTCGTGTAATGGCGCTCCCAGTCGCCGCACACGCCGAGGCGCTTGAACTCGCTCGTATGCACGCCGATCCAGTGCTGCGCGAAGTCGCGGCACTCCTTGCGGAATTCCACGATCGGCACTTCGTCCTTGTTCTTCTTGGCCGCGCGATACTTCTTCTCCACCTCCCACTCGATCGGCAGGCCGTGGCAATCCCAGCCGGGGACGTAGTTGGCGTCCTTGCCGAGCATCTGCTGCGAGCGGTTGACGAGATCCTTCAGCACCTTGTTGAGCGCGGTGCCCATGTGGATGTGCCCGTTCGCGTAGGGCGGGCCGTCGTGGAGGATGAACTTCTCGCGGCCTTTGCTCTGTTCGCGCAGGCGCTGGAAGATGCCGAGCTTCTCCCAGCGCGCCATCAGCAGCGGCTCGCGCTGCGGCAGGCCGGCCTTCATCGGGAAGTCGGTCTTGGGCAGGAAGACGGTGGCCTTGTAGTCGGTCTTGGCGTCGGAAGTCATGCGCTGGCTCTCAGGCTTTCGGATTCCCGCGTGAGCGCCACGCGCTCGACTTCGGCGATGTTGGCGAGGCAGCGCGCGATGTGGCCCGCCGCGGCTTCGTCGAGCCCGGCGACGTCGACTTCGATCGCGAGGGTTTCGGAGCCGGCGCGCAGCAGGAAGCGCTCGGGAACGAGATCGCGCTTGGCGAAATATTCCATCACGCGGGGAGCGACGCCGGCGCCTCGGAGCGCCAGCAGCCGGTAGGAGAAATAGGGTGGGTGAACGGCGTCAGGATTGGACATGGCCAAGGAACCCGGTGGATGCGAAGGGCGCAAATGGACGGACGTCCCGGTCTTCCGCGAAGACCGGGCCCGTAATTCGCGCAATCCGCGCCACGCTGAGGCGCCTCTGGGCCATGCGGCGGAGAATATGAGTGCAGCGCAAAAAGCTCAAGTGCGGCGGTCGGCCGCCGGGGTGCTTCCACCCGCGACTATGGGCAAGCCGAAACAATTGCTGGTATCGTCCCTGCCGGTTGCCGGGGACCGATGGGGAGGGGGAAATGGCCGAGCAGGCCGGGATTCGGCCGGAGCCGGCCTCCGCAAGGCGCTTTGCCCTCCCCCTGCGGCTGCACATCACTGCATTGATCCTCGTGCTCGTCGGCGCGATCTCCCTGACGCTCGGGGCGGTCGTGGGCCGCAGCTCGCAAGATCTCGTCGACGCCACGGTGGCGGTATCCTTCGCGGGCAGCGCCGAGCTGGCATTGCAGGAGCTGCATCGGCTCGAGGAAACGGCGAAGGCGGCGGCCGAAGTGCTGGCAGCCGATCCCGTCGTCCGCGCCGCCTCCCGCCAGGAGCGCATCGATCGGCTTCACACGCTGGCGGCGGTGCTGGGCTCGGTGCCCGGCATCTCGGCTGCCTTTATCGGGTGGCCCAACGGCGACTTCATGCTGCTGAGACCTGTCGGCCGCCTCGGCGAGCGTTTGCGTCCGCCGCCCGGCGCGCGCTGGCTCGTTCAGTGGGCGGGCACCGGCCTTGCGCAGTTCGACTTTCTCGATCTGAATCTGAAGACGATCGAAAGCCGCGTCGAGCCGGCCTTCGCATTCGATCCGCGAACGCGCCCGTGGTTCATCGATGCCGCCAAGTCGGCCGATACGATTCTGACGGCGCCGTACATTTTCTTCACGACGCGCGAGCCCGGCATCACCGCCGCGCGCAAGGCCGAGACCGGCGCCATCGCCGGGGTCGATCTTGCGCTGCGCGAGCTGTCCGAGCGGCTTCCCAAAGGGCGTCCGGCGGTCTCCGCCGTCGCGGCCGTGTTGGACCGGGAAGGCCGGATCGTCGCATACGGCGACGTTGCCCGCCTGCAGGCCATCGTCGATCGCACGATGAGTGGCGCCTCGTCGGCCGAAGCCGGTGCGCTGCCTCAAGCCAAGGAGCTGGGCTCGGCGGTGCTCGACACGCTCGCCGCGCTGGCGAAAACGGCGCGCGCGCGGCTCTACGACACGATCGAGGCTGGCGGCCGCGAATGGATCTCGACCGTGGTTCCGCTCGACGCGCGGGGCACGTCGTTCGTGATGGCGGCTCCGGCCGACGAACTCGGCGGCGGCGTTCGATCGATCCGGACGCGGCTGCTGCAGGTGCTCGGCCTGGCACTGCTTATCGTCGTGCCCGCGGTTTGGCTGGTCAGCGCGGCGATCGCGAGGCCGGTCGAGCGCTTCGCCGGCGAGGTCGGGAAGATCGCGCGGCTCGATTTTGCGCCGCCGCCGCCGCGCCCCACCCGCGTGAACGAGATCGCGAAGCTCGACGAATCGATCCGCGCCATGCGCTCCTCACTGCGCGAGCGCATCAAGGAACTGCGTTGCCTCTATCAGGTGCTCGAACTCACGTCGGACCCCGCGCGCCCGACGGGCGACATCTGCGACGACGTCGCGCGGTTCCTGCCGTCGAGCCTGATGCACGAGGATGCCGCCGTCGCCCGCATCGTAATCGACGAGCGCGAACATCGTTCCGAGAACTGGCTCCAGCCCGCCGCCTCTCTGCGGGCGACGATTTCGGGCGCCCGGCACGGAGCGGGATTCGTCGAGGTCGGCTATCGCGACGACCGCCCCGCGCAGCGCGGCGGCGAGGGGCCGTTCCTCGAGGAAGAGCGCGAACTGATCGATGCGGTGGCAGCGCACATCGCACGCATGCTCCAGGGCCGGAACATGACCGATGCGCTCGCGCGTTCGGAGCGGCTCGGTGCGATCGGCCGGCTCACCGGCGGCATCGCGCACGATTTCAACAATCTGCTCACCGTCATCCTCGGCAATGCCGAGCTGCTGCGCGAGAGAATGGCCGGATCGGAGCCGCTCCGGAAGCTCGCCGACACGACCGCCAAGGCCGCCGAGCGCGGCGCGGAGTTGACTCAGCAGCTGCTCGCCTTTTCGCGCCGCCAGACGCTGCAGCCGAAACTCGTCGACGTGAATGGGCTGATCGCCGGCATGGACAGCCTGCTGCAGCGCGCCATTTCGGCGCGCGTCGAGATGCGGCTCGCGATGGCGCCGGATGCCTGGCACGCGCTGGCCGATCCGGCGCAGCTCGAGGTCGCGATCCTCAACCTCTGCATCAATGCGCGCGATGCAATTCCGGCGGGCGGCACGATCACGATCGCGACCGCGAATATCGGGCCGGATGCGGTGCAGGCTCTGGCGGAAGGCGAGCTCGACCGCGGCGAATATGTGTCGATCGCGGTGGCCGACACCGGGGTCGGCATGGACCGCGCCACGGCCGAGCGCGCCTTCGAGCCGTTCTTCACCACCAAGGAGATCGGCAAGGGCACCGGCCTCGGTCTCAGCATGGTCTATGGCTTCGCCAAGCAGTCGCGGGGGCACGTGCGCATCGCTTCCGAGCGCGGCCGCGGCACCACGGTCACGATATACCTGCCGCGCGCGTCCGCGGCCGGCCCAGCCGACGACGCGAAGGCCGCGAACGCAAGGCCGCGCGTGGCCGAGAGGGGCAGCGAGCGGATCCTGTTCGTCGAGGACGACGATCTCGTCCGCGACCATGTGCGCGGGCAGCTCGAAGAGCTCGGCTATCGCGTCACCGCCGTGGCGAACGGGAGCGAGGCCATTGCTGCGCTCGGTCGCGCGGAGCCGTTCGATCTCCTCTTCACCGACGTGGCCATGCCGGGCGGCATGAGCGGCGTGGACCTCGCCCGCGCGGCGCGCGCGCTCAGGCCCGCCCTGCCGGTGCTGTTCACGTCCGGCTATACGGGCGAAGCTGGCGCCGCCCTCACCGAGGCCGACCAGGCGGCGCATTTGCTGCGAAAGCCGTTCCATCGCGAAGAGCTGGCGGCGAAGCTGCGCGCAGCCCTGAAATGAAAACTAAGCCGGCCGGGCCGCAAGAATGCCGCGCGCCCGCGCGCTGTCTTCGGCGATCTGCGCCTTGAGCGCGTCGAGGCTCTCGAATTTCCGCTCCGGGCGGATGAACGCGAGCAGCTCGATGGCGAGGCGCCGGCCGTAGAGATCGCCCGCGTAATCGAACAGGTGCGCTTCGAGCTGCGCGCGCGTGCCGCCCACGGTCGGGCGGCTGCCGAGATTGGCGACGCCGCTCCAGCGCTCGCCGCCGCCGCCGAGCGGCACCGCGCGTACGGCATAGACGCCGAAGGCGGGGCGCAGATAGTCGTCGAGCGAAAGGTTGGCGGTGGGAAAGCCGAGCAGGCGGCCGCGCTTGTCGCCATGCAGCACCTCGCCCTCGATCGCGAAGTTGCGCCCCAGCAGCGCGGCCGCGCGCTCGGGCTCGCCGCGCAGCAGGCACTCGCGCACGCGCGTGGACGAGGAGAGCGCGCCGTCCGCGCCGGAGACCGGCGCCACGACCGTGACGCCGACGCCGCCTTTGTGCCCGGCCACGTGCTCGAGCACACTCACGGTGCCGGTGCGGCCCTTGCCGAACGCGAAGCCGGCGCCGACGACGACATGGCGCACGCCGAGCCCCGCGATCAGCACCCGTTCGATGAAGGCTTCCGCGGTGAGCGCTGCCATCGCCGCATCGAACGGCAGCTCGAAATAATGCGTGGCGCCGGCCTCGGCGACGAGGCGGCGCTTGGCCGGCGGCGGCGTGAGCCGGAACGGCGGAATGGCGGGCTGGAAATAACGGCGCGGATGCGGCTCGAAGGTGAGCACGCCGAGCGGCGCGCCGAGCTTCTCGGCCACCGCATTCGCGCGCGTCAGCACCGCGCGGTGGCCGGGATGCACGCCGTCGAAATTGCCGATCGCGACCACGGCGCCGCGCGCGTCGGCCGGCAGGCCTTCATGGCTGTTGGAGATTCGCATCGCGCGAGCAAGCTAATGCCCGAAGCGCCGCACGCAAGAGGCGAATCGGTTCGGCGCGGCTACTTGGCCGGCGGGTTGCGCACCGGCACCTTGATGAGGGCCTCGCCCTCGATCACCACGTCGTCGCCCACCATGCACTGCGTGTGCAAGGTGATGCGCGCCTTCTCGTGGTTGATGTCGGTCACGGTCGCGCGCGTGTTCACGCACTGGCCGGGGCGCACCGGCGCCAGGAATTTCAGGCTCTGGCTCATGTAGATGGCGCCCGGGCCGGGCAGGCGCGTGCCGATCAGGGTCGAGATGAAGCTCGCCGAGAGCATGCCGTGCGCGATGCGGCCCTCGAACATC
>CAYZSG010000018.1:0-37559 GCA_964481045.1 uncultured Candidatus Odyssella sp.
CGGTGCTCTTCGCACTGCGCGAAGTGGAGGGATCGCGGCGCAGTCGCACTTGGCCCCGACCGCACGATCCCTCCACTCCGCACGGCGCCAAATGCGCCGTGCTCCGGTCGGGATGACGCTGTGGAAAGAGGCGCGGTGCGGGCCTAATCTCTCGGGAAGCAAAGAACCAACAAGAACCGCCCCCGGAGGAACCGCCATGCCGCTTCAACTCCTCGAGCACTACACGATCCGCAGCGCCGACATGGAAGCGACGCGCGATTTCTATTGCAAGGCGATCGGCCTCCGGAACGGGAAGCGCCCGCCGCTGGCCTTCGCGGGCTACTGGCTCTATTGCGGCGAGACGCCGGTGGTGCATCTCGTGCCGCTCGCCGACCCCAAGGCGATCCGCGGCATGGTGAAGGTGCCGGCCGCCAACGGCGACAAGCCCGGCGGCGGCGCCGTGGACCACGTGGCGTTCCGCGCCGAAAACGCGCCCGCGATGCGCCGGCGCCTGAAAGCCGCGGCGATCCCATTCGAGGAACGCGTGCAGCCCGGCAGCGGCCTCGTGCAGATGTTCCTCGACGACCCCAACGGCGTGACGGTCGAGATCAATTTCCGGAACGAGAAGAAGAAGCCGGGCCGCACGTCCGGCGGAAAGGCAAAGTAGGTCTGTTCAACATGGTGTCGTCCCCGCGAAAGCGGGGCCCGTGTTTCAGGCGACGGCTGCACTGCGCCGATACCCGGCGTGTGGCACCCTGGGTCCCCGCCTTCGCGGGGACGACAATAGAAGCTGGGCCTACCTGACTTTCCGCGTCGCCGGGCCGCCGGTGAGCGGCAGCTCGAGGGTCACGCGCAGGCCGCCAAGCGCGGATTCGTCGAGCGCGAGGCTGCCGCCGTAGATCTCGGCGATGTCTTTCACGATCGAGAGACCGAGGCCGCTGCCCGGCTTCTGCTCGTCGAGGCGGACGCCGCGCTTCTGCACCGCGCGGCGCTGATCGGCCGGAACGCCGGGGCCGTCGTCGGCAATTTCGATGACGAGGCGCCCCTCGCCGTGCAGCGACACCTTGGCCGCGACGCGCGACGTCGCGAACTTGCAGGCGTTGTCGAGCAGGTTGCCGAGCATCTCCTCGAGGTCCTGCCGCTCGCCGCGGAACGCGATCTCGGGCGGGCCTTCGAGCGCGATCGAAATACCGCGCTCGCGGTAGATCTTCTCGAGCGTGCGCGCGAGCCCCTCCAGCACCGGCATCACGCTGGTGCGCGCGCCGAGCACGCCGGCGCGCGCCGCCATGCGCGCGCGGGAGAGGTGGTGATCCACCTGCTCCTTCATGATTCCGATCTGGGCCTTCACCGTTTCGGCGAGGCCGCCCTTCTGGCTGCCGGCCTCGTTGGTGAGCACGGCGATCGGCGTCTTCAAGGCATGCGCAAGATTGCCGACATGCGTGCGCGCGCGCTCGACGACCTCGGCGTTGTGGTCGAGCAGCGCGTTGATCTCGCGCGCGAGCGGCGCCACCTCGGCCGCGAACGAGCCGGTGAGCCGGTCGCTCTCGCCCGAGCGGATCGCCGCCAGCGCCGTCGGGATGCGGCGCAGCGGGCCGAGGCCGAAGCGCACCTGGAGCCACACCGTGCCGATCAGCACGAGCCCGAGCCCCAGGATCGTCAGCACGATCGTGAGCCGGAAATCCTCGATGTTCTCGTCCATCTCGGTGCGCACCGCCGCGACCGTGTAGACGAAATCCTTGTTGAGCGTGTCGGAGCGGATGTTGCGGCTCACCGCGCGCAGGCGCTGGGCGCCCTCGGGCGGGCGGGCGAAGGCGATGTCCTGCTCGATGTCGCGCGCGGCGCCTTCGGGCGGGCGCACCTCCAGCGTCCATCCCGCCAGCGAGCGCGAGGCGAGCACCGCCTTGCCCGCGCTGGTGATCTGCCAGTAATAGCCGGAGTAGGCGCTTTCGTAGTCGCGCTCGGTCATCGGCTCGGCGAGGATCAGTTCGCCATTGGCCTCGGCGCCGATTCGCGTGATGAGGCGGTTCAGCAGGTAGTCGAGCTCGAAATCGAGCTGGCGCTCGAGCCCATCGCGATAGAGCTGCGGCAGCGCGATCGCCGCGGCGACGAGCGCCACCGTGATGACCGCGGCGGCGCCGAACACGAGCCGCCAGGCCAGCGAGGAAACGGCCGCGCGGTAGAACGCCCTCGCCCGGCGGAGTGGCCGGCGGAACATTTAGACCGAATCGCCTTCGCCCGGCGGCGCCAGCTGATAGCCGAGGCCGCGCTTGGTGTGGATGATCGGCACGCCGAGCTTCTTGCGCAGCCTGCCGATGAACACCTCGATCGTGTTCGAATCGAGATCGAAATCGTGGTCGTAGATGTGCTCGGTGAGCTCGGTGCGCGAAACCACCTTGCCCTGGTGGTGCATGAGATAGGCGAGCAGGCGCAGCTCTTGCGCGGTGAGCTTCACCGGCACGCCGTTGACCGTCACCTTGCTGCTGTTGGTGTCGAGCACCACCGGGCCGCACGAAAGCTCGGGCGCCGCATGGCCGCCCGAGCGGCGGATGAGCGCGCGCACGCGGGCGAGCACTTCCTCCATGTGGAATGGCTTGGTGACGTAATCGTCGGCGCCGGCGTCGAAGCCGGCCACCTTCTCGCCCCACTGGCCGCGCGCGGTGAGGATCAGCACCGGCATCTTCTTGCCGGCCGTGCGCCAGCGCTTCAGCACCGTCACGCCGTCGATCTCGGGCAGGCCGAGATCGAGCACCACCACGTCGTAGGGCTCGGTGTCGCCGAGAAAATGGCCCTCCTCGCCGTCGTCGGCGTGATCGACCGCGTAACCCGCTTCGGTCAGGGCCTGCTTCAACTGCCGCGAAAGCTCGGGATCGTCTTCGACGACCAGAACGCGCATGGACTCCCGCCCGTTAGAGGGTCAGGGGCCGCCGCGCACGCTCACGATGCGGCCCGAATACCGGTCGACAACGACATCGACGAGGCTGCCCCGGTTGCTGAGGATTCTAAAAGAATAGACCGGCCCCTGCAAACGGGCGTTCACGATGCGGCCGGGCACGCGGCTTTTGGCGATGGCCCAGATCTGGCCGTCGGGCAGCGGCTCGCTGCCCAGCGCGTTGGCCGGCGGCAGCGAACGCAGGCGGTCGCGCGTCTGCCCGCCATAGGCATCGCGCCCGGGCCCGCGCAGATAGGGCGGCTGGATGCGCCGATCGTCCTCGGCGCTGCCGCCGCGGTTCTGCGCGAGCTGCGCGCAGCGCCAGCCGCAGTCGCGCGCGACCGCGGCGCCCGAGAAGGCGCCGAGCGCGATCGCGGCAAGCGCCGCGGCTATGGCCATGCGTCGTTTCATGCCCGCATGATGATGCCCAGCCGCTGAACCTCGCCTGAACCGAGGCCGCGGCATTCCGGCACTCCCCTTCGCCCCCGAACCCCTCGTCGCGGCAACGTGACCACACGGGCCGTGTTCCCGCCACGTATTTGAAGCGAGGTTTGTCTGAACCGCGCATGAACGCCGGCGTCAGGCAGGGTTCAGCGCGCGCCTGCTAAGCCGCGCCCGCACAGGGAGAATCAGACATGAAGATCGCGCTTGCCGCCGCGGCGCTGGCCGTTTCCGCCGCTGCGCCCGTTCTGGCGCAAGGCTACGGCTATCAGAGCCCGGGCTATTCCTACACGCGCCCGCCCTATTCCTATCAGCCGCCGCCCTACAGCTACACGCCGCCTTCCTACAGCTACGAGCCGCCCGGCTACGTCTACACGCCGCCGGGGCAATACCGGCGCGGCTATCACGCGAACATGCCGGAATACTATCGCGCCTACCGCTATCCGCAGAGCGCCTACCCGAATCCCGAATACGACCAGGGCTATCGCCGGCGCAATTTCCGCGACCCGATCTACAACCGCTTCCACAATCCGCGGAACCCCACAGACGTGTGGAACTCCGCGCCGGCCTACGAATCGCCCGGGCGCTGAACGCGTCGCAAACGATGTGCTGACGGCCGGCCCTCCTCCCCTCACGCCGGCCGAACTCACCCGGCCCGCCGCTCCCGCGGCGGGCCGCTTTTTGTCTCGGGCGCCGCCAGGTGGGCAACGAGACGGCGCGCCGGCGCGGGCAGTGCCGCCTGCCTCCTGACGCAGATTGTCAGGCGCCGCAGCGCCCAGCGGTCCGAGAGCCGCACAAACTCGATCGCCATGGAGCGGCGGCAGCGGCGCGCGGCCGTTTCCGGCACGATCGCGAATCCGGCGCCGCGCTCGACCATGCGGCATATGGAATCGAACCCCGGCAAGCGGACCCGCAAAACGAGGATGCGGCCAAGGCGCGCCGCCTGATCGCCGAGATGGTCCTGCAGCGCGCTGCCGGCGCCAAGGCCGACGAATGGAAGATCGAGCGCCTCGCGGAACGCCACGGCGCGCCGGCGCGCCCAGGCGTGACGCCGGGGCACGACGAGGACAAGCTGGTCGGTGCGGAACGGAAGCGTTTCGAGCCCCGCCGTATCGACAGCGTCCGAGACGATGCCGATTTCGGCGCGGCCCTCGGCGATCGCGCGCACGATCCGTTGGCTCGCCTGCTCCTCCACCTCGACGTCGGTTTCGGGCTCGGATGCGAGAAATGCCGCGAGGCGCTCGGGCACGAACTCGGCCAGCGCGGCCGTGTTGCACAGCAGGCGCACGCGGCCCTTGGCCCCGCTGGCATATTCGCCAAGCTCGCCGTTGAGAGAGTCCACCTGCTGGAGGATGAGACGCGCGTGGCGGGCGAGCGCGCGGCCGGCGGCCGTGGGCGCGACGCCGCGCCGCCCGCGCTCGAGCAGACGCACGCGCAGCGCCGCCTCGAGGCCGCGCACGCGGGCGCTTGCCGACGCCAGTGCGAGGTGGGCGCGACCGGCGCCCTGCGTGATGCTGCCGGAATCGGCGATATGCAGAAACAGCCGGAGGTCGGTGAGATCGAACCGCATCGCGCGCTCCCCGAGGCGAGGCCGAGCCTTCGTCCACAACGAAGGCTGACGGCGCGACATCCACATTGTCGGGCGGCGGCGGCGGCGGCAAGAGTTCGGCCATGGACACCGTCACTGTCATGGACGCGGCAATCGCGCTGACGTTCCTTGTCGCGGGCGCGGTCAAGGGTGTGATCGGGTTTGGCCTGCCGACCGTAGCCGTGGGCGTGCTCGGCGCGTTGATGACCCCAGCCCAGGCTGCCGCGCTGATGATCCTTCCATCGCTGGTCACGAATGCATGGCAGGCGGCGGCCGGCGGCGCCCTGCCGGAACTGCTGCGCCGGTTGTGGCCAATGCTGGTCGGCATCTTCGCCGGCACCCTCGCGGCCGCATGGCTCCTGGCCGGCGCCGGGAAAGGCGCCGCCACGTTCGCCCTCGGTGCCGTTCTCGTGCTTTATTCCGTGGGCGGACTCGTCGCTTTCGGTTTGACGATCGCGCCGCGGCGCGAAGCCCTGCTCGCGCCGCTGACCGGCGCCCTCACCGGCGCGCTGACGGCGGCGACCGGCATATTCGTGCTGCCGGCAGTTCCCTATTTGCAGGCGCTGCGGCTCGAACGCGACGCGCTGGTGCAGGCGCTCGGCCTGTCATTCACGGCGTCCACGCTCGCACTGGCGCTGCCGCTCTGGCGCGACGGGCTGCTTTTCCCGGCGCTCGGCGAGGCCTCGCTGCTTGCCCTGCTGCCGGCGCTGCTCGGCATGATGCTCGGCCGGCGGCTGCGCCGCTGGTTGCGCCCCGATATTTTCCGGCGCAGCTTTTATGGCGGCCTGTTGCTGCTCGGGGCGCATCTGATCGTCACCAGCCTCTGGAATTGAAAGAGTCTGTTCAGCGCCGGGCGCTGCGGCGGCGCGCCGGCGGGTCGCTGCGCTTCGCGAACGCGGCGAGCGCGTGGCTGAGGATCTTCTTCATCGCGGTTGGCAGCGCCTGCGTGGAAAGCTGCTCGCCGGGGCACCAGACGCCCTTGGCGCGCGGGCGACGCGCGACGCTCGCGGCCCACACGGTGAGCCGCAATTCGAAATGCGTGAAGCCGTGATGCACGGTGCCTGGCAGCACGCGCCACGAGGCGGCCGCGGGCGCCGACGCCGCCGCCTCGCGCGCCGAGGGCGCTTTCTCCGCCCAGCCGGTGGACGGCACCTCCATCATCCCGCCGAGCAGGCCCTTTTCCGGCCGGCGGCGCAGCAGGATGGCACCCTCGCGGTCGATGAGAAAGAACGCCACGCCGTGCCGCACCGGGCGCGCCGGCTTCGCCAATTTGCGCGGCAGCGATTCGGCGAGGCCGCCCACGCGCGCTGCGCAGGCGCCGCTCCACGGGCAGACGAGGCAGCGCGGCGAACGCGGCGTGCAGACCGTGGCGCCGAGATCCATCAGCGCCTGCGCGAAATCGCCGGGGCGCACATCGGGCACGAGGCGGCGCGCGAGCTCGCGCAGCGCGGGCTTGGCCGCCGGCAGCGGAATTTCGACCGCGTGCAGCCGTGCCATCACGCGCTCGACATTGCCGTCCACCGCGGCCTCCGCGCGGCCGAACGCGATCGCGGCGATCGCGGCGCCGGTGTAGTCGCCGATGCCGGGCAGCTTGCGCAGCGCCTCGGCGGTGTCGGGCCAGCGCCCGTGCAGATCGCGCGACACGATCTGCGCGGCGCGGTGCAGGTTGCGCGCGCGCGCGTAGTAGCCGAGCCCTTGCCAGAGCGCGAGGACCTCGTCGAGCTTCGCCGCGGCGAGCGCGTGGACCGACGGAAAGCGTTCGAGAAAGCGCGCGTAGTAGGGGCCGACCGCGGCCACGGTCGTCTGCTGCAGCATGATTTCGCTGAGCCAGACTTTGTATGGATCGGCGCGCTCGCCGGGCAATGCACGCCACGGCATCCGGCGGCGGTGGCGGTCGTACCAATCGAGCAGCGCGGCGGCGAGCGCGGCGCCATCGGGCGCCACGGCCTTGGAGGCGGCGCTATCCTGCCGCCTCATCTTTATGCCACGATCGCTTGGCACAAGGCGAAATCCCCCGGTCCGCTGTAACGAGCAATGCCTCCCGCGGCAACACCCAAACGCACCGGAGACCAGAATATGCGCCGCGGATTGGCGCCCGTGGCCGCGGCTGCCGCGCGCGTGGCGGCGCCGATCCTCCAGAAGCGCGGCCTCGCCGAGGCGCGCATCGTGACCGACTGGCGCGCGATTGTCGGCGACACCGTGGCCCAACGCTCGGCGCCCGAGCGCCTCGTGCGCGGACGCGGCGCGGATCAGGGCGGAACGCTGCGCCTGCGCGTGGCCGGCGCCTGGGCGCTGGAGTTCCAGCACATGGCGCCCGGGCTCATCGCGCGCATCAACGGATATTTCGGCCATGCGGCCGTGGCGCGCATCCAGTTCATCCAGGCGCCGCTGCCGGCGGCGAAACGCGCGCCGGCCCCACCCGCGCCGCTGCCGGCGGCGGCCGAGGCGCGCCTCGCCGCCATGACGGCGAAGATCGACGATCCGGAGCTGCGCGAGCGCGTGCTGGCGCTCGGCCGCGCGCTGGAACGGCGTGCGCTACGCGTATCGAAAACGGTCACGAACAAGTTGTCTGGCCCGGCCCGAAAACCTGTGTAAAAGCCGCGCCGAATCCCTTGCGAATTCAACCCCCTCCGGTCTAGCATCCCAACCATAGTGGTGACGTTATGAAACGCCGCAATATCTTGTTAACTCTCGGCTTTGGCCTAGCGCTCGCGCTCGGCGGCCCCGCCCTGGCGGAAACGCCCGCGGCGAACGACGGCACGGGGGACATGTTCCTCGGCAAGGCCGACGCCCCGATCACGATCATCGCCTACGAATCGCTGCTGTGCCCGCACTGCGCGGCGTTCCACAGCGGCACCTTGCCGAAGCTCAAGGAGCAATACGTCGACAAGGGCCTCGTGAAGATCATCTTCCGTGAATGGCCCGGCACGGCGCGCGAGCCGTGGGCGCGCATCCCGGCGATGATGGCGCGCTGCCTCGGCCCCGACCGCTACTTCTCGATGCTCGACCTGATGTTCAAGGATCAGGAGAAGTGGACGAAGGCCGAAACCGGCCAGCAGCTGCTCGACAACGTCGCCGCCTATGGCCGCCTCGCCGGCATGACGAAGGAGCAGTTCGACGCATGCATGAAGAACGAGAAGATGCTGCGCGCGATGGCCGAGCGCTGGCGCGAGGGCGTGGAGAAGCACGGCGTCGAGGGCACGCCGCACTTCGCGATCGGCGACGCGCGCATCTCGGGCAATCGCCCGATCGAGGAGTTCGACAAGGTGCTGAAGCCTCTCGTCGAGAAGCTTCCCAAGAAATAACCGAGGACAGTACGCAGCAGTGGTCCAGTTCACGAAGCTCCGCCTCGCCGGTTTCAAGTCCTTCGTCGACGCGACGGAGTTCGAGATCCAGAAGGGCTTGACCGGCATCGTCGGTCCCAACGGCTGCGGAAAGTCCAACCTCCTCGAAGGCCTGCGCTGGTGCATGGGCGAAAGCTCGGCGCGCCAGATGCGCGGCGGCGGCATGGACGACGTGATCTTCAACGGCACGTCGGAGCGCCCCGCCCGCAACGTGGCCGAAGTGATCCTGCACCTCGACAACCGCGAACGCCGGGCGCCGGCCACGTTCAACGAGCTCGACGAGATCGAGATCTGCCGGCGCATCGAGCGCGAGAGCGGCTCGGCCTACAGCGTGAACGGCAAAGACGTGCGCGCGCGCGACGTGCAGCTGCTGTTCGCCGACCTTTCCTCGGGCGCGCGCTCGACGGCGATCGTGAGCCAGGGGCGCGTGAGCGCCATCATCCAGGCCAAGCCGCCCGAGCGGCGCCTGCTGCTGGAAGAGGCCGCCGGCATCACCGGCCTTCATTCGCGCCGGCACGAGGCCGAGCTGAAGCTGCGCGCGGCCGAGCAGAACCTCGCGCGCCTCGACGACGTGATCGTGGCGCTCCAGAACCAGCTTCAGGGCCTGAAGCGCCAGGCGCGCCAGGCCTCGCGCTATCGCAATCTCTCGGACCACATCCGCCGCGCCGAGGCGCTCGCCTATCATCTGCGCTGGCAGAAGGCGACGATGGAGGGCGTGGCTGCCGGCGTGCGGCTGGCCGAGATCGAGGCCGACATCCAGGCGCTGACCGTCGAGGCCGCGCAGGCGGCGACGGCGCTCGCCGAAGCCGGCGCCGTGCTGCCGGGCCTGCGCCAGGACGAAGCCGCCGCCGCGGCCGAGCGCCATCGCGCCGTCGTCGAGGGCGAGGCGGTCGCAGCCGAAGAACAGCGCGTGGCGCAAGCCACGCGCGAAGCCGAAGCGCGGCTCGCGCAGATCGGCGCCGACCGCGCGCGCGAGGAGGCGCTGCTCGCCGACGCCGCCGCGGCGCTGGAGAAGCTCGCGGCCGAGAAGGCCGAGCTCGATGCGATCGCCGCCGGCGCCGCCGCGGAGCTGCGCGAGGCCGATGCACGCGCCGCCGCCACGCGCGCCGAAGTGGAGGCGCTCGATGGCGCCGTCACCGAGCTCACGCGCAAGATCGCGTCCGACGAGGCGAAGCGCGCCGAGCTCGCGCGCGGCATCGAGACGGCCGAGAAGCGCCTCGCGGAGATCGCGCGGCGCGGCGCCGACGTGGCGCGCGAGATCGCGGCGATCGAAGACCAGTTGCGCGCCGCGGCCGGTGGGGAAGACGAAGCCGTCACCACGGCGCAGGCGAACTACGACGCCGCGCAGGCGGAGATGGAAGCCGCCGAGCATGCGCGCACGGCCGCCGAGGCGGAGGCCGCCGAGACGAAGCGCGCGGCCGACGCCGCCGGCGAGACGCTGACGCGCCTGCGCGCCGAGGAAAAAGGCCTGCGCGCCGCGATGGCGCAGACGCCGGCGGGCCAGCATCCGCCGGTGCTCGACCGCATCGCGGTGGAAGGCGGCTACGAGGCGGCTCTGGGCGCGGCGCTGGGCGAGGATCTCAAGGCCTCGCTCGATGCCGATGCGCCGCGGAGCTGGCAGGCGCCGCCGGACCATTCGCTGCCGCCATCGCTGCCCGAGGGCGCCGAGGCGCTCGTCAAATTCGTCGTGGCGCCGCCGGCGCTGGCGCGGCGCCTCGCGCAGATCGGCGTCGTCGCCGACGAAGCGGCGGCGCTGGCGCTGCTGCCGCAGCTCGTGCAGGGCCAGCGGCTCGTGACCAAGGCCGGCGCGCTCTGGCGCTGGGACGGCCTCCGGAAATCCGCCGACGCGCCGGCCGCCGAGGTGACGCAGCTCCTGCAGATGAGCCGGCTGCGCGAGCTCGAGGCCGAGATCGCGACGCAGGAGACGGCGGCCCATGCGGCGCGCGACATCGCCACCGAGGCGCAGGCGAAATCGCAAGTTTCGTTCGAGAAGCTGCGCCTGCTGCGCGATACCACGAAGCGCGCGCTCTCGACTCTCACCTTCGCGCGCGAGGAGCAGGCGCGCGCGCTGCGCATCGCCGCCGAGCGCAATGCGCGGCTTTCCGCGCTCTCCGAGGCGCGCGACCGCAACGCCGCCGATCACGCCGCCGCCGACGCCGAGCTTTCCGAGACACGCGCGGCCGCGGCCGCGTTGCCCTCGTCGGAGGGCGACCAGGCCGCGCTGGCCGAGCAGCGCGCAACGCTCGAAGGGCTGCGCACCGCGCTGGCCGAGCAGCAGCACGCGGCCAACCGCCTGGCCGCCGAGGCCGAGGCGCGCACGCGCCGGCTCTCTGCGATCGCCGCCGAGGAGCAATCCTGGGCCGCGCGCCGCGCCGGCGGCGAGCGCCAGATGCAGGCGCTGGCCGAACGCCGCGCCGCGACCGAGGCGGAACTCGCCGATCTCGCGACGCGGCCCGCCGCGCTCATCGAACGCCGCAATGCGCTGATCGCCGCCGCCGAAGCCGCCGAAACCCGCCGCCGCGCCGCCGCCGACCTGCTCACCGAAGCGGAAGCGCGCCAGACCGAGCACGAAAAGTCGCTGAAAGCGCTCGAAGCGCGGCTCGCCGACCAGCGCGAGGCGCGCGGCCGCGCCGAGGGCGCCGTCGCGCAATCCGAGCACGCGCTCGGCGAGATCGCGCAGCGCATCCAGGAGCGCCTCGCGGTCGAGCCCGACGGTGCGCTCGCGCTCGCCGATCTCAAGGAAGGCCAGGAGATCCCGCCGCAGGCCGATGTCGAGCGCCGGCTCGAGCGGCTCGTGCACGAGCGCGAGACGATGGGGCCGGTGAACCTGCGCGCCGAGCAGGAAGCGACCGAGCTCGAGCAGCAGATCGCCGGCTACGAGAGCGAGAAGACCGACCTCGTCGGCGCGATCGACCGCTTCCGCCGCGCGATCGCCGAGCTCAACCGCGAGGGCCGCGAGCGGCTCGTGGCCTCTTTCGAGGCCGTCAATTCGCATTTCGAGAAACTGTTCGTCCAATTGTTCGGCGGCGGGCGCGCGCACCTGCAGCTCATCGAGAACGAAGACCCGCTGCAGTCCGGCCTCGAGGTGATGGCGCAGCCGCCGGGCAAGAAGCTGCAATCGCTGACGCTGCTCTCGGGCGGCGAGCAGGCGCTGACCGCGCTCTCGCTGCTGTTCGCGGTGTTCCTCACCAATCCCGCGCCGATCTGCATCCTCGACGAGGTGGACGCGCCGCTCGACGACGCCAACGTCGATCGCTTCTGCTCGCTCGTCGAAGACATCGCGGGGAAGACCGGCACGCGCTTCCTGATCGTCACGCATCACCGCATGACGATGGCGCGCATGCACCGCCTCTATGGCGTAACGATGGCCGAACGCGGCGTCTCGAAGCTCGTCTCCGTCGATCTCGAGCAGGCCGAGCGGCTGCGCGAAGCGGCTTAGGCCGAACCTCTTTCCATTTGCGCGATTGCGCGGGCAGCGCCGCCCGCGCATTCTTGCTTCATGCCGCTTCGCGCCGCACGCCCGATCGACGTTCCCGCACACCCGCGCTTCTTGGGCTTCGCGCCTTTCTATCAGCGCGAGATCCTGCCCTGGCTGGTCGAGAAGGAAGAGCAACGGCGCAAGACCTTGCGCCGCGCCGCGATCGTCCTCGTCGTGACGATCGTGCTGATCGCCGGCATGCAGGCGCTCATGCACGGCGTCTTCGGCATGGACACGATGCTGGCCATCATCCTGTTCGGCATCGTGCCGGCGTTCCTCGGCGGCGCCGGGGTGTGGCTGATGCTGACGATGTTCCGCGCGCAGATGAAGGGTTTTCTGCTGCCCAAGGTCGCCGCGCGCCTGAAGCTCGACTACACCGGGCCGTCGCCGGCCTTCCCCTTCGACGCGTTCCTGGGCTCCGGCATGCTGCCGCGGCACGCGCGCCACGGCCTCGAGGACGGGATTGCCAGCGAGGAGGCCGGCATCCTGTTCGAGGCGGCCGAGGCGCGGCTCCAGGTGCGCAGCACCAGCAAGAGCGGCAGCAGCAACTACCGGACGATCTGGCGCGGCCTGCTGTTCGCCGCGCGCACGCCGCGCCCGTTCAAGGGGCTGACGCTCGTGATGCCCGAGCGCGGCTTCGTCGCGCGCATCTTCGAGAGCCGGCCGGCCGAGCGCATCACGCTCGGCGTCGGCGAGCTCGAGGACGACCTCGAGATTCGCACGACGCTGCCCGAAGAGGCGCGGATGATGCTGACCGAGCGCGTGATGCGCCGCCTGCACGAATTGCAGCACCGGCTCGGCTCCGACCGCCCCTCCCTCGCGCTCGCCGGCGACCGCGTGTTGCTCGCGATCCGCTCGAAGAAGGACCGCTTCGAGGGCGGGTCGCTGTTCAGGCCGCTCGACGACCCGGCGCGCATCGAGGCGCTGCTGCTGGAGTTCGGCGACCTGTTCGATCTCGCCGACGCGCTCGGCCACGCGCTGAAGCTCGAGCGCGCCCGCCCGCCCGCCGGCGACGCATCCGCCGTGCGCTGAGCGGCGGCGCGGTTTTACCCGAGGCCTCGCGATACGGCGGCCGCGCGCCTCACCAGGCCCGCGTAGCGGAGGAAAGCTGGGCGCCGAAGGCCGGCGGCACGAAGGGCGCGCGCGCCGCTCCGCGCCTGCCGCCGTCGCGCCACGCCGCCGGCGGCTTGCCGACGAGGCGGCGGAACGCGCGGTTGAACGCCGCTTCGGATTCGTAGCCCACCTGCGACGCGATCTCGGCGATGTTCTGCCCGCTTTCGCGCAGCAGGCGCTTGGCGAGCTGCATGCGCCAGTTCGCGAGGTAGCGCATCGGCGATTCGCCGACCATCGCCGCGAACCGCTCGGCCAAGGCGGAACGCGAGATGCCCGCCTCCTTGCCGAGCGCGGCCACGGTCCAGTCGCGCTTCGGTTCGCCGTGAATGAGCTTCAGCACGCGCGAGACCTGCGCGTCGTTGAGCGCGGCGAGCCAGCCCTTCTCGCCCTCGGGCACCTTCTCGATGTAGCGGCGCATCACTTCGGTGAATACGAGCTCGGCGAGCCGCGCCAGCATCGTGCTGCCGGCGGCGTTCGCGGCGTGCGCCTCGGTGACCGCATAGCGCAGCGTCGTCTTGATCCAGCGCGCGGCTTCGGGCGGCAGCGCCAACTCGCGCAGCTCGCTGGTGCCCGCCGTCGTCTGCACGCTGGCCGCACCGTCGCCGACGCGGACGAACACCGCCTGCGGCAGCGCGCCCAGCAGCGGGTTGAAGCTCTGATCGCATTGCAGATAGCCGCAGACGAGGTTCGACGCCGGCCCGGCGCCGCCATCGCAGAGATGCGGCAGGCGGCCTGGCGGCACGTTCGCCACGACGGCGGGGATCGCGCGCAGCGCCTGCTCGACCGGCGGCGGCGGAATCGAGGGATCGCTCGTCATCACGTGCTGCTCGCCCTGCGGCAGGATCACGAGATCGCCCGGCATCATCCTGATCGGCGGGCGGCCCGGCAGCGCCACCCAGCACGGCTCGCCTTCGACGAGGATATGGAAATGCGCGAGGCAATCGGCCTCGGGCGCCAGCACCGGGCGCAGCCGCTCGGCCGGCGGCGACGTCACCGACCAGGGCAACGTCATCTTCGCGGTGAAGAACACACCGCAGGCAACGCGCATGACACGCAAAGCATCGGCAAGGACATCCATCGGTCCCACCCTTCGTGGTCGGTGCTGCCCTGTCTGAAGACGCCCGCCCCGGCGTCTCGGTCAAGACTCGCAGAGCCGCGAGCATTGAGTCAAGCCGGGCCCGAAGGCATATCGCGCGCCCGTCGTGACGGGTGAGTGCTTAGCGAAGCCCGTTGCCAACCGTCTGTGACCGTTCTCACATTTCCCGGAGATTACCTATGGACACGATGCAACCCGCCGTCGATGCCGAAAAGCTCCAGGCGTTCATGGGCAAGCTCGTCGGCGACATGGGCGCCGCCTGGAGCGGCGTCATGGTGCTGATCGGCGAGCGGCTCGGCCTCTTCAAGGCGCTGGCCGAGGGCGGCCCGGCCACCTCGGACGAGCTCGCCAAGCGCACCGGCACGTCCGAGCGCTATGTGCGCGAATGGCTCGCCGCGCAGGCGGCCGCCGGCTACATCGAATACAGCAAGGCCACGCGCCGCTTCTCGATGACGCCCGAGCAGGCGATGGCGCTCGCCGACGAGAACAGCCCGGTTTACATCGCCGCCGCCTTCGACGTGATCAAATCGGGCTACATCGACGAGCCCAAGGTGACGAACGCTTTCAAGACCGGCCAAGGCGTCGGCTGGCACGAACATCACGACTGCCTGTTCCGCGGCGTCGAGCGCTTCTTCCGCACCGGGTATCAGGCGCATCTCGTACAGGACTGGCTCCCCGCGCTCGACGGCGTCTCCGAAAAGCTCGCACGCGGCGCCAAGGTGGCCGATATCGGCTGCGGGCACGGCGCCTCGACCGTGCTGATGGCCAAGGCGTTCCCGAACAGCGCGTTCGTCGGCTACGACTACCACAAGGAGTCGATCGAGCGCGCGCGCGCGGCGGCGGCCGAAGCCGGCCTCGCCAACGCCAATTTCGTGGTCGCCAAGGCCAAGGACTTCCCGGGCCGCGATTTCGATCTCGTCGCCTGCTTCGACGCGCTGCACGACATGGGCGATCCGCAGGGCGCCGCTGCGCACATCCTGAAAGCGCTGAAGCCCGACGGCACGTTCATGCTCGTCGAGCCGTTCGCGCACGACGACGTGGCCGACAACCTCAACCCGGTGGGGCGGCTCTACTACTCTGGCTCGACGATGATCTGCACGCCGGCCTCGCTCTTGCAGGAAGTGGGGCTCGGGCTCGGCGCGCAGGCCGGCGAGACGCGGCTGCGCGAGGTCGTCACGTCGGCGGGCTTCACGCGCTTCCGCCGCGCGACCGAGACGCCGTTCAACCTGATCCTCGAAGCGCGGCCCTGAGGCGATTCCGGGCGGCGGCGGCGCCGCCGCCCGGCACTACAGATCGAGAACTATCGCGCCGTCCACGGCCATGCTCCGATCGGCACGCTGAGGTCTGATGGGTCTTGGGCACGTGCCTAAACGGAGTTGACGCCTTGAAGAAATACATCATCGAACGCGAAATCCCGGCCGTCGGCACGCTGGGCCGCGAGCAATTGCGCGCCGCCGCCGCCAAATCGAACGAGGTCTTGCGCACGCTGGCGCCTAAGGTGCAGTGGATCCAGTCCTACGTGACCGCGGACAAGCTGTTCTGCATCTACCTCGCGGAAAGCCCCGAGATCATCCAGGAGCACGCGCGGCTCTCGGGCTTCCCGGCGCATCGCGTGACCGAGATCGGCAAGATCATCGATCCATCGACGGCGAACGCCGGCCATTGAGCGGCCGCGGCAATCGCCGTCTCGCCGTCCGCGCAACGACGGCGCAAAAAAACGTCGGAGCTAACAGGCCAGGGGGCGTCGGCTAACAACGAAACGGTGTTTCCATGTCCGATCGACGCCTCTTTGCTCCCGATTATCTCGATGCCGGCACCGGCCCGCTGGTCGTGCTCCTGCACGCCAGCCTCTCGAACGCGCGCCAGTGGGGCGCGCTCACGGCGGCGCTCGAGCAGCGCTACGCCACGCGCGCGCTCAACCTGTTCGGCTACGGGCGCACGCCGGCCTGGCCGGCGCCCGCGGTGCCGACGCTCGACGATTACGCCGATCTCGTGATGGCGGCGCTTCCCGCCGGCGCCGAGGACGTCACGCTGATCGGACATTCCTTCGGCGGCGCGGTCGCGATGCAGGCCGCGCGGCGCCTCGGCGGCCGCGCGCGGAAGCTCGTGCTGCTGGAGCCGAGCATCTTCGCGCTGCTCGAGATGTGCGGGCGCCGCGACGCCCATGCGGAGATCATGGCCGTGGCGCGCGACACCGGCCTCAACCCGCCCGAGCCGGCGGCCGAGCGCTTCATCGACTACTGGTCCGGCCCCGGCGCCTGGGCCGCGACGCCCGAGCCGCGCCGCACGGCCTACATGCGCGGCATCGGCCTCGTGCGCAACGAGTTCGCCGCCGCGTTCGGCGCGCGCCTGATGCTCGACGAGTGGCGCGATTCGCTCCCGCGCCAAACGCTCGTGACCTTCGCGGCCGACACGACGAGGCCCTCGCGCGAGATCGCCGATCTCCTCTCGCTGGCCGGCGCCGGATGGGACTTCGCGCGCATCAACAGCGGCGGCCACATGGCGCCGCTGACGCGGCCCGAGCTCGTGAACCCGCTGGTGGCGCAGTTCCTCGATCAGGCATAGCCGCCCCGGCTGCGGCGGCTTTCGCATTGCCGCGGAAGCCGCCGACGCCGAAACGTCGCACCCGTGAAAAGCGGCGCGAATCAGCGATTTGCCGCGGATTTTCGGGCGCGCGTTCGGCTTGACCCCCGGCGGTCGCTTCCGTAACTTGCGGCCCGGTCGTGGCCGGGGCTCGTCCCCGGCCACAGCCATTCATGCCCCTCGGGGCGCCGGGGATAGAGTCGCCGGCCCGCCATGTCCGACCCGGAAAAACCCTCCGATATCGCCCGGCTCGAAGCCCGGCTGAAGGAGGCCGAGTCGCGGCGGCCGCCGGAGGACACGCGGAGCGAGCGGAGCAAGGGGCTGTCCTTTGCGTTCCGCATCGGCACCGAACTCGTCGCCGGCATCGCCGTGGGGGTCGGGATCGGATGGGCGCTCGATCGGTGGCTCGGCACGAAGCCGTGGCTGATGATCGCGTTCTTCGTTCTCGGCGCCGCGGCGGGCATGATGAACGTTTTCCGCGCGGTCGCCGGTCTCGGCGGCCAGGTGGGCTACAAGGCGGCGCGCGAAAAGCGGGCCGACGACGAAGGCAAGAAAGCGGGCTCATAGCCCGAGGGGAGTCACGTGGCAGCGGAAAAGCATTCGCCGCTCGAGCAGTTCCTGATCAAGCCGCTGGTGCCGATCAAGATCGGCGGCGTCGATCTTTCCTTCACCAACTCGTCCCTCTTCATGGTGGTGGCGGTGGTGCTGGTGGCGCTGCTGATGACCGCCGGCATGGGCAAGCGCGGGCTGGTGCCCGGCCGCATCCAGTCCATCGCCGAGATGGCCTACGAGTTCGTCGCCAACCTGATCAAGGAGACGGTGGGCGCCGAGGGCCGCCGCTATTTCCCGCTGATCTTCACGCTGTTCATGTTCATCCTGGTCGGGAACATGATCGGCATGATCCCCTCCACCTTCACCTTCACGAGCCACATCGCGGTGACGTTCGCGATGGCCGCGGTGGTGTTCGTGGCGGTCACGATCCTGGGCTTCATCAAGCACGGCGCGCACTTCTTCAGCCTGTTCGTGCCGCCCGGCGTGCCGATCGCGATGTGGCCGCTGCTGATCCCGATCGAGATCATCTCGTATTTCTCGCGCCCGATCTCGCTCTCGGTGCGCCTGTTCGCCAACATGCTGGCCGGCCACACGCTCCTGAAGGTGCTGGCGGGCTTCGTGCCCGCGCTCGGCGTGGCCGGCATCATCCCGCTCGCCTTCGTCACGGCCCTCACCGGCCTCGAAATCCTGATCGCGTTCCTGCAGGCCTACGTGTTCGCGATCCTGACCTGCCTCTACATCAACGACGCGCTGCATCTGCACTGATCGGCGCAACGAGCTTCGACCCTCAACCCGAAAGGATCTTTCCTATGGACGCTGCGACCTTCCTTGCCGCCATGAAGGCGGTGGGCGCCGGCCTCGCCGTGATCGGCCTCATCGGCGCCGGCATCGGCATCGGCAACGTGTTCTCGTCGTTCATCCAGGCGGTGGGGCGCAACCCCTCGGCCCGCGGCGACGTGTTCACGATGACGATGCTGGGCTTCGCGCTGGTCGAAGCCATCGCGCTGTTCGCGCTCGTCATCGCGCTGATCATCCTGTTCGGCTAGACGGCCTTCTTGTTGTCGTCCCCGCGAAAGCGGGGACCCACGCGCCCAACGCACGTCGCGCTCGTGGATTCCCGCTTACGCGGGAATGACAAGGAACCGAAGTAGGACCGAGATGCCGCAACTCGAGCAGCTCTACACCTTCCCCTCCCAGATCTTCTGGCTGGTGGTCACGTTCGTGGGCCTCTTCCTCTTCCTGCGCGCGGTCGCGCTGCCGAAGGTGACGGAGGTGCTCGACGCGCGCCGGCGCAAGATCGAGGGCGACCTCGAGAAGGCGGCGGCGCTCAAGTCCGACGCGGAGAAGGCGCTGGCGCAATACCAGGCCGCCTTGGCCAAGGGCCGCGAAGAGGCGCAGGCGCTGCTGCGCAAGGTGGGCGACGAGGCGCAGGCGAAAGCCACCGCCGCGCAGGACGCGCTCGGCCAGAAGCTCGCGCAGCAGATCAAGGGCGCCGAGGAGCGCATCGACGCGGCGCGCAAGGCGGCGCTCACGAATGTCGAGCGCGTTTCGGCCGAGCTCGCGCAGGCGGCGGCCGAGCGCCTGATCGGCGTGAAGGTGGACGCGGCGGCCGCGGCCAGGGCCGTCGGCGCCGTGTCCCGGGAGCGCGGGGCATGAGCGATCTCTTCCGCGATCCGTTCTCGCTGCTGATGGCGGTGAGCAAGGGCCAGCAGGAGCAGGGCACGATCGGGGGCTGGCTCAAGGGCCTGTTCGACGTGAGCGGCGGCGAGTTCTGGGTCCTCGTCGCGTTCATCCTGTTCGTCGGCTTCATGGTGTGGAAGGCGCGCAAGGCCCTGGTCGGCGGCCTCGACTCGCGCGCGGCCCGCATCAAGGCCGAGATCGACGAGGCGCAGCGCCTGCGCGAGGAAGCCCAGGCCCTTCTCGGCGAGTATCAGAAGAAGCAGCGCGAGGCCCTCGGCGAAGCCGAGGCGATGTTGAAGCAGGCCCACGAGGAAGCGAAGCGCCTCAGGGCCAAGGCCGAGGTCGATCTCGCCGCGGCCATGAAGCGCCGCGAGCAGCAGGCGCTCGACCGCATCGCGCAGGCCGAGGCGCAGGCCCTCGCCGAAGTGCGCAACCTGGCCGCCGACCTCGCCGTGTCGGCCACGCAGAAGATCCTCACCGAAAACCTCGATCCCGCGAAAGCAGAGGCGCTCGTCAGCGACGCGATCGCCGAGCTGCCGCGCAGGCTGCAGTAGCGGCGCAGCGGCACCACACGAACGCACAGGGCGCCCTCATGGGCGCCCTTTTTCGTTTCAAACCGCGTCATCCCGACCGAAGCGGCGCGCCTTCGCGCCGCGTAGCGGAGGGATCGCGGGCCAGCGTCGCACGATCCCTCCACTTCGCACGGCACAAGAGTGCCGTGCTTCGGTCGGGATGACGATGTGGAAGCTCGGTACGCTCAGCTCTCGCCCGGCGGCGCGGGCACGGGGGTGCCCTTCTGGATGAAGGCCTTGCCCCAGGCTTCGCCGCGGCGGACTTCGTGCGGCGCGAAGAAGCGCTTGTTCTTCTCGATGAAGCTTTTCGCCGCCGTGTGGCCGCGATTGGCGGCGATGTAGAGCCACGCATAGGCGCGGCGGAAATCAGTGGCCACCTTCTCGGGCGTCATCAGGCGGCGGCCGAGCTTGTACATCGATTCGATGTCGCCGGTCATGGCCGCGCGGTTGAGCCAGCGGCGCGCGAGCGTCTCGTCTTCCTTGCGGTAGAGGCCCTCGTGATAGAAATCGGCGAGCGCCACGATCGCGCCGCGGTGGCGCTTGCTCGCCGCCGCGATCCAGAAACGCTCGGCCGCGGCCACGTCGTAGGCGACGCCCTGCCCGGTCGCGTGCAGGTAGCCAAGCCGGTATTGCGCCTCGGCGTTGCCGGCCTGCGCGGCCATGCCGTACCACTGCGCCGCCTTCGCGTCGTCGCGCTCCATGCCGAGGCCGAAGAACAGCATCTGCCCCATCAGGAACTGCGCGTTGGGATTGCCGCTCTCGGCCAGCGGGCGCACGAGCCGCGCCGCGTCGACGAACTCCGACGCATCGTAGGCGCGCCTCGCGGCGGCGAAATCGGGATCGGCCTCGGCCCGCGCGGCCGGGGCGGCGAGCAGCAGCGCGAGCGCGGCGGCGGCCGCGAGCAGTCTCGCGCTGGTTCGCGTTTCGATTCGCGGCATCGATCCCTCTCGGCGCTACGCCGCGTAGGCTTCCATCGGCGGGCAGGCGCAGACCAAGTTGCGGTCGCCGTAAACGTTGTCGATGCGCCCGACCGGCGGCCAATACTTGGCGCCCTTGACCCAGGGAAGCGGATACGCGGCCTCGGCGCGGGTATAGGGATGCTTCCACGCGTCCGCAAGCAGATCGGCCGCGCCGTGCGGCGCGTTGACCAGCGGATTGTCGTCCTTCGGCCAGCGCCCCTGCTCGACCGCGCGGATCTCCTCGCGGATCTTGATCATCGCGTCGCAGAAGCGGTCGAGCTCGGCCTTCGATTCGCTCTCGGTCGGCTCGATCATCAAGGTGCCGGCGACCGGGAACGACATCGTGGGCGCGTGGAAGCCGAAATCCATGAGCCGCTTCGCCACGTCTTCTGCCGAGGCCCAATCCTTCATCGGGCGCAGGTCGATGATGCATTCGTGCGCCACGCGGCCGTTCTTTCCCGTGTAGAGCACCGGATAATGCGGGGCGAGCCGCGCGGCGACGTAGTTCGCATTGAGGATCGCCACCTCGGTCGCGCGCGCGAGGCCGGCGGCGCCCATCATGCGGATATAGGCCCACGGGATCGGCAGGATCAGCGGGCTGCCCCAGGGCGCCGCGGAAATCGGCCCGATCGCGTCCTTGCCGCCGCAATCGGGGCGCAGCGGATGGCCGGGCAGGAACGGCGCCAGATGCGCCTTCACGCCGATCGGGCCCACGCCGGGGCCGCCGCCGCCATGCGGGATGCAGAACGTCTTGTGTAGGTTGAGGTGCAACACGTCGGGGCCGAACACGCCGGGGCGCGCATAGCCGACGAGCGCGTTCATGTTGGCGCCGTCCATGTACACCTGCCCGCCGGCCTCGTGGACGATGCGGCAGATCTCGACGATGCCTTCCTCGAACACGCCGTGCGTCGAAGGATACGTCACCATCAGCGCGGCGAGCTTCTCCTTGTTCGCTGCGGCCTTCTTCGCGAGATCGGCGAGATCGATGTTGCCGTTCGCATCGCAGGCGACGACGACGACGTCCATCCCCGCCATCACGGCGCTGGCCGGATTGGTGCCGTGCGCGCTGCTCGGGATCAGGCACACATTGCGGTGCCCCTGCCCGTTCTTCTTGTGGAACGCGCGGATCACGAGCAGGCCCGCATATTCGCCTTGCGAGCCGGCATTGGGCTGGAGCGTGACCGCCGCCATGCCGGTGATCCGGCAGAGCAGCGCTTCGAGATCGCGGATCATCGCCGCATAGCCCTGCGCCTGATCGGCCGGCGCGAACGGGTGGATATCGGCGAATTTCGGCCAGGTGACCGGCTCCATCTCCGCCGCCGCGTTGAGCTTCATCGTGCAGGAACCGAGCGGGATCATCGAGCGGTTCAGCGCGATGTCTTTCTCCGCGAGCCGCGCGAGAAACCGCATCATCTCGGTTTCGCTGCGGTAGGTGTTGAAGACCGGATGGGTGAGGAATTGCGACTTTCGGCGCAGGCCCGCCGGAATGCGCTCGGGCGCCTCGTTCGCAAGCCTGTCGATCTCCGCGAGCAGTGCCGCCTTGCCGTTGCCGAAGGATTCCCCGCCGCCCGAGAACGCATGCAGCAGCGCCGCCACGTGCTCGCGCGACGTGAGCTCGTCGCACGCGATCGAGACCGTGTCGGCATCGACGCGGCGGATGTTGATCTCGTGCTCGAGCGCGTGCGCGGCGAGGCCCTCGGCCTTGCCCGGCGCGCGCACCGTGACCGTGTCGAAGAACGCGTCGTGGGCCAGCGCGTGGCCGCGGCGCTTCAGCCCTTCGGCAAGGATCGCGGCGAAGCGGTGCGTGCGCCGCGCGATCGTTTCGAGTCCTGCCGGGCCGTGCCAGGCCGCGTATAGCGTGGCGATGATCGCCAGCAGCACCTGCGCGGTGCAGATGTTGCTCGTGGCCTTCTCGCGGCGGATGTGCTGCTCGCGCGTCTGCAAGGCGAGGCGATAGGCGCTGCGGCCCTGCGCATCGATCGAGACGCCGACGAGGCGCCCCGGCATCGAGCGCTTGTAGGCATCCTTCGTTGCCATGAAGCCGGCATGCGGGCCGCCGAAGCCGAGCGGCACGCCGAAGCGCTGGCTCGAGCCCACGGCCACGTCGGCGCCCCACTCGCCGGGCGGCGCCAGCAACGTCAGCGCCAGCAGATCGGTGGCCGCGACGAGCAGCGCGCCCGCATCGTGCAGGCGTTTCGCGAGCGCCGCGTTATCCTCGACGGCGCCTGTCGTCGCCGGATACTGCACGAGCGCGCCGAACACCTTGGCGGGATCGAGGTCGCGCAGCGGATCGCCCTTCACGATATGGATGCCGAGCGGCTCGGCGCGCGTTTCCACCACGGCGATCGTCTGCGGATGGCACGACGACGAAACGAAGAACGCGTCGCTCTTGCTCGACGCGACGCGCTTGGCCAGCGTCATCGCCTCGGCCGCGGCCGTGGCCTCGTCGAGCATCGAGGCGTTGGCGATCTCCATGCCGGTGAGATCGCCGATCATCGTCTGGTAGGCGAGCAGCAGTTCGAGCCGGCCCTGCGAGATCTCCGGCTGATAGGGCGTGTAGGCCGTGTACCAGCCCGGATTCTCGAGCACGTTCCGGCGAATCACCGCCGGCGTGATCGTGCCCGAATAACCGAGCCCGATCATCGAGACGAGATCGCGGTTCTTGAGCGCCATCCCGTGCAGCAGGCGGCGCGCCTCATTCTCCGTCATCGCCGGTGGCAGATCGAGCGGCGCCGGATCGAAGATCGCCTTCGGCATCGCGTGCGCGACGAGCTTGTCGAGCGCGCTCTCGCCGAGCGCCGCGAGCATCGCGCGGATCTCGGCCTCGCCGGGCCCGATGTGCCGGCGCACGAAATCGTCGCGCTGCTCCAGCGCTTCCAGCGCGGGCCGCGCGCCGCCGGGGATGACGTTCATGGGGCTCGCTCCTGTGGCTTCACGCCTTCCCCTCGGTGAATTTCTTGTAGGCCGCGGCGTCCATCAGCCCCGCCAGCTCGCCGGGATTCGAGAGCTTGATCTTGAAGAACCAGCCCTTGTCCTCGGCCGACTGATTCACGAGCGCCGGTTCTTTGGCGACCGCGTCGTTGATCTCCGTCACCGTGCCCGACACCGGCGCATAGATCTCGCTCGCGGCCTTCACGGATTCAACCACCGCGATCTGACCGTGCTGCGCGACCGTGGCACCGACCTTCGGCAATTCGACGAACACGACGTCGCCCAGCTGCTCCTGAGCGTACTCGCTGATGCCGACGGTGCCGACATCGCCGGCCAATTCGATCCACTCGTGTTCTTTCGTGTACTGCTTCGCCATTTTTTCCCCTCCGTTCCTTTATCCCTTCGCGTAGCGGTGCGGCACGAACGGCATTTTCACGACGGTGCCCGGCCGCGCCTCGCCGCGCACGAGGAAGTTCACGCGCGTGCCCAGCTTGGCGGCTTCGGGCGCCACATAGCCCATCGCGACCGGGCCGCTGGCGGTGGCGCCGAAGCCGCCGCTCGTCACCTTGCCGATCGGCTTGCCGCCTTCGTCGGTGATCTCGGTGCCCTCGCGCGCCGGCACGCGGCCTTCGGGCCGCATGCCCACGCGCCGGCGCGCGGCACCTTCCTTCAATTCGCGCTGAATGCGCGCGGCGCCGGGAAAGCCGCCCTGCTCGCGGCGGCGGCGCGCGATCGACCAGGCAAGGCCTGCCTCGATCGGCGACGTCGTTTCGTCGATATCGTGGCCGTAGAGGCAGAGCCCCGCTTCGAGGCGCAGCGAATCGCGCGCGCCCAGACCGGCCGGCGCGACTTCGGCCTCCGACAACAACCGGCGCGCGAAGGCGTCGGCGCTTTCCGCCGCGATCGAGATCTCGAAACCGTCCTCGCCGGTGTAGCCCGAGCGGCTGACATAGACCGGAATGTCGCCGGCGCGGAGATCGGCGCCGGCCATGAACTCCAGCTTCTCCGCGCCAGGCACGATGCGCGCGATCGCCGCCGCGGCGGCCGGCCCCTGCAGCGCGAGCAGCGCCCGCGTCGCGAGGATTTCGAGCGCGCAGCCGCGCGCCGCGAGATGCCGTTCGAGATGCGCGAAATCGTGTTCTTTCCGCGCGGCGTTGACGACGAGGAACAGCCGGTCGGCGCGGCGCGTGACCATCAGGTCGTCGAGGATTCCGCCGGCGGCGTTCGTGAACTGCGTGTAGCGCATGCGGTCGACGCCGAGGCCCTCGATATCGCCCGGCACGAGCGTTTCGAGCGCCGCCTCGACGTTCGGCCCGCGCAGCACCGCCTGGCCCATGTGCGAGACGTCGAACAGCGCCGCCTTGGCGCGGCACTGCTCGTGCTCTTTCAGGATTCCGGAGGGGTATTGCACCGGCATGTCGTAGCCGGCGAAGGGCACCATGCGCGCGCCGAGCGCCTTGTGCAGCGCATGGAGCGGCGTCGTTTTCAAACTCTCGCCCTGGGATTGCGTCACATCACGGCCCCGGTCCGCGGTTGCGCCGCTCCGATACGCGCTTGCGCGCGTATCGGAGAGAACGCCCCACTCTGTCTTGGGACCTGAGAGATTCGCTGCACGCTCGTGCTGGCGAGCGCCGCTTTCTCCTTCGGTGGAAGCGCGCGCGTGCCGATCGCGGCCCGCGCTCGCTTCGCTTTCCAGAGTCGCCTCGCCCGACGGTCCGTTTGCCTGAGAGTTTCCGGGGCGGTTGCTCCTTCGGCGGCGAACCTGCCTTGGCAGGTTCGCTCTCTCCCGTCGAGGTCTTCGGCCGTGCGAGAGGCGATTAGCTAGTGCGGTACCCCCACTTGTCAAGAAGCGGGGCCGCGAAAAAGACGCTCACTGCGCCGCGCTGCGGCGGTTGTATTCGAGCTGGCGGTCGTCGAGCTGGAAGCCGGCCCAGGTTTCGTATTCGAGGCCGGAATAGCCGCGGCGCAGGCGGTAATACTGCCAGCTCCGCTCCGTGTGCTCGACCGCGCGGTTGCCCGAGAAATTCACGCGCAGCGGAAATTCGCGCTTGTTGAGCACCGTGCCGCGCCGGTCGGTGACGCTGATGAAATACGGCACCTCCGCGACGTCGCCGCTCATCGCCGGCCCCTTCTCGAGCACCATCGTGACGTAGACGTCGCCCTCGAGCTCGGTGTTGAGCTGGTCGTTGTATTTGCACGTGATCTTGATCTCGCGCATCTGGGCCGTGAACTCGACGTTCTCGGGCGTCTCGGGCGCGCCGGCGCGGAACTTCGTGATCTTGCCGGCGTCGGCGAGGATCGCCACGCGCGGGCAGATGCCGCGCTCCTTCGGGATGCCGCCGCAGCCCGCGAGCAGGCCGAGACCGAGCAATGCCGCGGCCGCCATCGAAAATCGCTTCATCAAAACCCCGCCGTCCATTCCTCGGTGAAAAGGGGGTCTGACCCCTTTTTTCGTTACGCTCAGAGGCCGTTATGCGTGCCGTCGCAGAACGGCTTGTCCTTCGTCTGCTTGCACTGGCAGAGCCAGACTTCCTCGGTCTTCTCCTGCTTGAAGACGACCGGGCGGAATTCCGTCACCTTGTGCGCGCCGTCGCAGAACGGCTGCTTCTGCGAGAGGCCGCAGGCGCACCACGCATAGGTTTTGCCCGCCTCGAGCGTGAGGCCGGCGGGTTCTTTCTTGGCAATCGTGGGCGCCGTCATTATTCCAAAGTCTCCCCTGGCGATCCGGGTTGGGCGAAGGCGGCGGACTTTAGGGAGCGCACCGGAAGCGAACAAGCGCGAATTCCCGCCGCGGCAGGCGCGACGGAATCGCGGCGTTGGCGCGGCTTGACACCCCTCTTCGCGCGGCTATATTCCGCCCGTTCCGGCCCGGGGCGCCCTGGCCGGACTATATTTTTGTGAACGGCGCCAATCGGTTAGAAACATGGTCCAGGCCGTCATCCGCACCGGCGGAAAGCAATACCGCGTCGCCGCGAACGACGTGATCAAGGTCGAGCGCCTCGCGGGCGACGCCGGCGATCAGATCGTTTTCGGCGAAGTGCTCGCGGTCACCGGCGGCGACACCGTCGCGGTGGGCGCCCCGCTCGTTTCGGGCGCCTCGGTTGCCGCGCGCGTGATCGCGCAAGACCGCGCCGACAAGGTGATGATCTTCAAGAAGCGGCGCCGGCACAATTACCGCCGCACGAAGGGCCACCGCCAGCACCTCACCGTGCTGCGCATCGAGGAAATCCTCACCGGCGGCGCGAAGCCCGCCAATCCGGCCAAGGTCGAAGCCAAGGCCGAGACGAAGTAGCGGCCGCGGCAGCAGGAGCAATACGATGGCACATAAGAAAGCAGGCGGCTCTTCGCGCAACGGGCGCGACTCCGACGGCCAGCGACTCGGCGTAAAGCGCTTCGGCGGCCAGGCGGTGGTATCGGGCATGATCATCGTTCGCCAGCGTGGCACGGTCTATCATCCGGGCCCGAATGTCGGCATCGGCAAGGATCACACGCTGTTCGCGCTCGTTCCGGGCACCGTGAAGTTCTACCGCAAGGCCAATGAGCGCAATTTCGTCACGATCGTGCCGGCCCCGGGCGGCGCCGCCGAATAACGCCGTCCACCGGACACGCACATTCGCGAACAGGGGGACGGCCCAGCGCCGTCCCCCTTTTCTTTTGCGCGCCGAGATCGAAAGAGAAGAAGAGGACAGGAGGCGGGGAGACGGGGAGAAGGAAGTAAGAAAATGAAACACGGAGAGCACAGAGGACACGGAGAGGAAAAACAAGGATTGCGCGCGAAGACGCGCGCGAAAGGAAGACGATCACCCTTCGCGCCGCCCTCGCGGCGCATTGCTTCCTTCTCCGTGTCCTCTGTGCTCTCGGTGTTGCAAACCTTTCTTTCTTCTCCCCGCCTCCCCGTCTCCTGTTCCCTTAGACTGACCGCAAAATGAAATTCCTCGACGAAGCAAAGATTTTCGTGAAGTCGGGCGACGGCGGGCCGGGCGCGGTCGCGTTCCGGCGCGAGAAGTATGTCGACATGGGCGGCCCCAACGGCGGCGACGGCGGGCGCGGCGGCGACGTGATCGCCGAGGCCGCCGACGGGCTCAACACGCTGATCGACTTCCGCTACCGCCAGCATTTCAAGGCGGATCGCGGCGGGCGCGGCATGGGCAAGGATATGCACGGCGCCAGCTCCGATACGATCGTCATCAAGGTGCCGGCGGGCACGCAGATCTTCGAGGACGACAAGGAGACGCTCGTCGCCGATCTCACCAAGCCGGGCCAGCGCGTGCTGCTGGCCAAGGGCGGCGACGGCGGCCGCGGCAACGCGGCGTTCAAGAGCTCGACCAACCGCGCGCCGCGGAAGGCCGAGCCCGGCTGGCCGGGCGAGGAGCGCTGGCTGTGGCTGCGCCTGAAGCTCATCGCGGACGCCGGCATCGTCGGCCTGCCGAACGCCGGCAAGTCGACGTTCCTCTCGATCGTCTCGCACGCGAAGCCGAAGATTGCCGACTACCCGTTCACCACGCTGCATCCGCAATTGGGCGTCGTTTCGGCCGGCGACGGCGAGTTCGTGCTCGCCGACATTCCCGGCCTCATCGAGGGCGCGCACGAGGGCAAGGGAATCGGCGACCGATTCCTGGGCCATGTCGAGCGCTGCCGCGTGCTGCTGCACCTCGTGGACGGCACGGCCGATGACGTGCAGGCCAGCTACCGCACGATCCGCGGCGAGCTCAAGGCCTATGGCCACGGCCTCGCCGAGAAGGCCGAGATCGTGGCGCTCAACAAGATCGACGCGCTCGATGCCGCCGCGATCAAGGAAAAGCAGACGAAGCTGCGCCGCAGTGCCAAGAAGCCCGTGCACCTGCTCTCGGGCGTGAGCGGCCAGGGCCGCGACGACGTGCTGAAGGCGCTCTACGCCGTGATCCAGGAGGCGCGCGACGCCGAACGCCGCGCGCAGCAGGCTGCGTGACCGCGCCGGATCGCATCGCGGAGGCGAAGCGCATCGTCCTCAAGATCGGCTCGGCGCTGCTCGTCGACGACAAGGCCGGACAGATCCGGCGCGACTGGCTCGACGCGCTCGCCGACGACGTCGCCGAATGCCGCAAGGCCGGCCAAGAGGTGGTGATCGTCAGCTCCGGCGCCATCGCCTCGGGCAAGCGCCTGCTCGGCCTGGCCGGCGGCGAATTGCGCCTCGAGGAGAAGCAGGCGGCCGCGGCGGTGGGCCAGGTGCGGCTCGCGCAGGCCTATCAGGAGGCGCTCGCGCGCCACGAGATCATCGCCGCGCAGGTGCTGCTGACGCTCAGCGACACCGAGGAACGCCGGCGCCACCTGAACGGGCGCGCGACATTGCTGGCCCTCCTCGAGCTCGGCGCGGTGCCGGTGATCAACGAGAACGACACGGTCGCCACCGAGGAGATCCGCTTCGGCGACAACGACCGGCTCGGCGCGCGCGTGGCGCAGATGGCGAGCGCCGACACGCTCGTGCTGTTCTCCGACATCGACGGCCTCTACACCGCGAATCCAAAGACCGACGACGCGGCGAAGCACCTGCCCGAGATCCGCGAAATCACGCCCGAGATCGTGGCCATGGCCGGCGCGCCGATCAGCGCCGACAGCCGTGGCGGCATGATCACGAAGATCGAGGCGGCGAAGATCGCGTTCGGCGCCGGCTGCCGCATGGCGATCGGCGACGGGCGCATCCTGCATCCGCTGCGGGCGCTCCGCCGCGGCGCGCGCTGCACCTGGTTCCTGCCCCCGGCCGAGCCGCGCACGGCGCGGAAGCGCTGGATCGCCTCGGCGATTCTCTCGGGCGGCGCCGTGACGGTGGACGACGGCGCGGCCAAGGCCTTGCGCGGCGGGCGCAGCCTTCTGCCGGCCGGGGTCGTTTCGATCGAAGGGCGCTTCAAGCGCGGCGACGCGATCATGGTGCGCGACAAGGGCGGCCGCGAGCTGGCGCGCGGGCTTTCCGCCTATTCCGCCGAGGACGCGACGCTCATCAAGGGCCGCAAAAGCGCCGAGATCGAGGCCATCCTCGGCTATCGCGGGCGCGACGAGCTGATCCACCGCGACGACCTCGTCGTCACCGAAAGGGCCTGATGCCGTGGCGGCCTCGGTCTCGCTCCTTACGCTGAACTGCGGGCTGCTGCGGATCGGCGCGCTGGGGCGCGCGCTGCTGGAGCCGGCGCCGTTCATCGCGCCGCGCCTCGCGGCCTTGCCGGCGGCGCTGCGCGGCGTCGATGCCGACATCATCGCGTTGCAGGAGATCTACAAAACCGCGCATAAGCGCGAGGTGATGAAGGCGCTCGCCGACCGCTGGCCTTACGCGGATTTCCCGCGCGGGCGGCCGCCGCACAAGCTCGACAGCGGCCTGCTCGTGCTTTCGCGCTTTCCGCTCCCATCCGCGCGCTTTCACCCGTTCAAGGCGGCGCCGCGCGACGAGAGGCTTTTCGTGCATCGCGGCGCATTCGAGACGACGCACGATGTTCCGGGGATGGGCGCGCTGCGCCTTCTGTCCTTTCACACGACAGCGGGTGGCACGCGACACGATCCCGAATCGGCCGAGGCCGATGCGATCCGCGCGCGCCAGATCGACGCGATCCTCGATCTCGCCGAAAACGGCCCCGCGGATTCCGCCGCGGTGCTGATCGGCGACCTCAACGCCGGGCCGCCCGTCTCGATGGGCAATTACCGCCAGGTTCTGGCGCGCGGCTATGCCGATCTCCTCGTCGAGAGCGTGGGCGAAGCCGCAGCGGCCGGCGCGGTGACGTGGGATTCGCAGCAGCCGCTGAACAAGCGCGGGCCGCACAACCATCAGCGCCCGCAGCGCATCGACCACGTTTTCCTGAAGCGCGAGCGGCTGGCGCAGTGGCGCGTGGCCGAGGCGCGGATCGTGCTCACCGAGCCGGTCGTGACGGTGCCCGGCGAAGGCAGCGTCACCGTCGCCGATCACTACGGGGTCTTCGTCCGCCTCGTCGCTTGACGGGCCGCGGCCGGCGCGGGACGCTCGCGCGGCAACGGAGACGGGATGTGTGGGGCCTCAGAGCACTTGCCGCGGCGGCGATTCTAGCCGGCCTGCCGGTCGCGGCGCAGGCGGACCACCTGCCCGTTCCCCATGAAGGGCTCGCGTTCGACGACGCCAATCACCGCCTCTGGTACGCGCGATTCTGGACCGGCCACTGCACGGGGCTGAGCTTCTTCGTCTGCCGCTCCGGCACACCCTATTGGCACGAAACGTTACGCCGCCTCGTGGCCGCGGCGCCGGACGGGCGGCGCGCGGCGTTTTCGGCGCGCCTCTTCGCGCTCGGCCGTAAGATCGGCCACGAATGGGCGAAGGAGAACGACGTCCGCAAGATCAGCACGGAACACATCCGCGTCTGGTACGCGCGGCTGGACGGAACCGTGGACGGCGAGGCGGCCATCGCACGCGTCGAGACCGAAGCTGCGGCATTGCTCGCGAAGCGGTGATCGCTCAGCGCACGAGCGCGGCCTTGGCCGAAAACAGGCGGTAGCAGACCAGCAGGAGGCCGAGCGCCACGACGACTAGCCCCACCTTGTAGAACACGAGGCACACCGCCGCGACGACGCTCGCGAGCGCGAGCTGGTTCACGCGCGGCCAGCGCGCCGGCCACATCGACATCGCTTCGAGCCGCGCGAGGCACTTCTCGCGGCCGAGCGGCGACAGCCATGGCGGCAGCGCCGCGTTCTCGCCGGCGAGTGCATCGAACAGGCGCTGGCGGCTGCGCTGCGCGGCGAGGCGCAGCGTCGCCGCCAGCAGCGCCAACACGATCAGGAACAGGAACGAGCCGAAACCGTAGGCCAGCGCGCTATTGAGGTTCGCGAGCCCCGCGCGCGCAGTGACGGCGCCGGCGAGCGATTCGAGAAACCCCATCCAACCCTTACCGCCGTCTCCCAGATTGGGAAACGCGAATTCGAACACCGACGGCACCGGGACCCGCAGATACACGTTCTGCAGGTGGATGAGGAACAGCATCAGGAAGCTCAGCAGCGTGACGAACAGCGCGTTCTGCACCAGCGGCTCGAACACCTGCAGGCCGGCGCGCCGGTCGTAGGCCGCCTCGCCGCCGCTCAGGTCCGGAACGAGACGCAAGCCCTGCTCGCGATACGCCAGCGCATAGACGAAGATCGCGACGCCCACGAGATAAGCGTAGATGCTGAAGACGAAACCGGAGGTGAGCCCGGCATAGAGGAAATAGACGAAGAGCGCGAAGACGGCGTTGGCGATCCTGCTGATGCCCCCGGATTCGCTCGTGCCGAGCAGCGCCGCCACCGACCAGTCGCGCTCCTGATAGGCATCGGCCAGGCGCAGCTCGGTCGGGAACCCGCCGCGCAGATAGTGCTGGCCGACGACGTAGTAATACTCCCACAGCGAATAGGCGACCGCGACGATGAAGGCCGCGGCCGAGAAAATCGCGATCGTGCGCCCGTAGCGGCGCCATTGCTGCTGGATCGTCGCGGCGTCGACGGCTCTCAGGCTTTCGTCGACGACCATGTGCCGCTTCGCGAGCTGCTCGAAGATGCGCGGAAGCTGGCGATACGTATAGAGGCCGAACGCGACGATCGCGGGGCTGATGACGAGGCATCCGAGCGACCAGTTGAGCGCCGAAAGGAAGCCCACTTCCTTGCGCAGCGTGCCCCCCTCGAGCACCAGCGTGTATTCGAAATTGCCGACGCCGATGAAGAGGCTCACGCCGTTCACGAGCATGCCGAGCACGACGAGCACGAACAGCGTGAGCGGCGGCGGCAGGCGCGAGAGCGCGATCATCACGCGCGCCGCGGCCGTGCGTATGCCGCCGGTGCGCGACATCTCGGCCGCGGGCGGGATGACCGGCGCGGGTGCCATGGCGACCGGCGACGCTTGCGGCGGCGGAACCGCTTGCGGCGCGGGCGATTCCCCTTTTCCTTCGCCACCTTCGAGCAGCCGCCGCAGCTCGACGATGCTTTGCGGCCGCTCGGCGCGCGTGAGGCCGAGCGCGAGATCGATCGCCTCCAGAAGCCGCGCGCTGTAGCGGCCGGCGCCGGCCTCGCGCGCCGGGCGCATCGGATCCGGAGCCTGGCGCAGCCGCGCCGAGATGCGCTCGGGCGCCGCCGGCGGCCGGTCGCCGGCGACGCAGCGGTAAAGCACCGCGCCGATCCCGTAGATATCCGTCCACGGGCCCTGGTCGCCGCGCCCTTCATATTGCTCGAACGGCGCGTAGCCTTCCGAGACGATCGCGGTGACGCTCTTGTCCGCGCCCTGGAACGCCTGCCGCGCCGCGCCGAAATCGAGCAGCACCGGCCGCCCGTCCATGCGGATGTAGATGTTCGCCGGCTTGATGTCGCGGTGGAGAAAATTCGCGGCGTGCACCTGCCCGAGGCCTTCGAGGATGGGAAGAATCACCTCCTCGATCTCCGATTCCTCGAGCGTCTTGCCGCCCGCGAGCAGCGCATCGAGCGGCTTGCCCTCGACGTACTGCATCACGAGATAGGCAGTGCCGTTCGCCTCGACGTAGCGGTGCACGCCGACGATGTTCGGGTGCTCGAAATTCACGAGCGTCATCGCCTCTTGGCGGAAGCGGTCGAGGCCTTCCATCAACTGCTTGTGCAGGCTCGGATCGAGCGCGCGGACGTTGGCGCTGGTGATCTCGCGCCCGGCGATGTTGCGCGGCAGGTATTCCTTGATCGCGACGCGGCGGCGGAGCCGGATTTCCTCCGCGAGATAGGTGACGCCGAAGCCGCCCACGCCAAGGATGCGCAGGATGCGATAGCCGTCGAGCTCGTGCCCGACCGGCAGAGCGTGGATCAGCGCATCCGACAAGGACTTCCCCTAACCCGGCGCGAGGATAGAGCGGTGCTCCGGGCGGCTCAATGGCGGCGGCCTCGCGCCTAGTGCTAAAGGCCTAAGCAGCGCGCCCCATTCATGCCAAGATATTGGCTAGTCTCGCCCCTGCGGCCCGGAGCGCGATTTGAGAGGCAAAGGGGCCGCGGCACGGCGGGATTTTCGGCTCGGTCGTGGAACCGGTTCCGGTCCGCCGTGTAGCGTGGGGCGCCATGGCGCCTCCCCGGTGGCTTCGAAGCGAAGGGCGATGCCGGCCGCGCGCCGCATGCCAGCCCGCATAATTCGCGAGGCCGTTTCCGCCAACTCGAAACGATAGGGATGACTGCATTGCAAGCCATTGTCCGCGGCCTTTCCGGGCTCGTTCTTTCCGCCGCCTGCGCGACCGCCGTTCCGGCGCAGCAGGTTTCCCAAGACGGCATCGCGTTCGACGACGCCAAGCATCGCGGCTGGTATGTCCGCTTCTGGACCGGCAGCTGCAAGGAGCTGAAGGTGATCTGCGTGTCGGGCGCGCCCTATTGGGGCGAGATCATGCAGCGGCTGCTCGCCGGCGTGCCGGCGGAGCGGCAGGAGCGCCTCCGCACGCGGCTCGTGCTGCTCGGCCAGAGCATCGGCTACGAGTGGGCGAAGGAGAATGCCGTGCGCCGCATCAACAACGGCCACATCAAGAGCTGGTCGTCCGACCTCAAGCAGAACCAGCAGGACCCTGAGCCGGCCGTGGCGCGCATCGAGCAGCAGTCGCGCGCGCTGCTCGGCGGCACTGGGCAGCCGCGGCCGAGCCACGCCACGCGGCGCTAAGCGCGCGGCACGGACGTTCACGGACGACCCTCGTCCGTGCAAGTCCGTGTTCGCCCGTGCTTTTCGGCGGTGAGTGGGCTACTTTCAGGCCCATGACCGCATTGCGCGCCACCACGCCCGCCGACCTCGCCGAGACCATGAAAGGGCTCGGCGCGCGCGCGCGCGCGGCCGCCGCGAAGCTCAAGCTCGCCGCGACCGAGCGCAAGGACGCGGCGCTGCGCGCGTCCGCCCAGGCGATGCGCGACGAGACCAAGGCGATCCTCGCCGCCAATGCGCGCGACGTGGAGGCCGTGAAGGCGCGCGGCGCCACCGAGGCGTTCGTGGACCGCCTGCTGATGACCGAGGCGCGCATCGCCGGCACCGCCAAGGGCCTCGACGACGTGGCGGCGTTCCCCGACCCGGTCGGCCAGGTGATGGACGAATGGAGCCGGCCGAACGGCCTCGCGATCCAGCGCGTGCGCGTGCCGCTCGGCGTGATCGGCGTGATTTATGAATCGCGCCCGAACGTGACGGCCGATGCCGGCGGGCTGTGCCTGAAGGCCGGCAACGCCGCGATCCTGCGCGGCGGCTCCGAGAGCTTCCACACCTCGCGCGCGATCGGCGCCTGCCTCACCAGGGGCCTGCGCGAGGCCGAATTGCCCGAAGACGCGATCCAGCTCGTGCCGACCACCGACCGCGAGGCGGTGGGCCACATGCTGACGATGAGCGAATATATCGACGTGATCGTGCCGCGCGGCGGCAAATCGCTGATCGCGCGCGTGCAGCAGGAAAGCCGCATCCCGGTGATCGCGCATCTCGACGGCAACTGCCACGTCTATGTCGACGGCAAGGCCGATCTCGCGATGGCGCGCAGGGTCGTGCTCAACGCGAAGATGCGCCGCGTTTCGGTCTGCGGCGCGGCGGAAACCGTGCTGTTCGACCGCGCCTCCGCCTCGACGCATCTCGCGCCGATCGTGAAAGACCTGCTCGACGCCGGCTGCGAGGTGCGCGGCGACGAAGCCGTCCGCGCCGCCGATCCGCGCGTGAAGCCCGCGACAGAAGACGACTACTACACCGAGTTCCTCGAGCCGATCATCGCCGCCAAGGTCGTCGACGGCGTCGGCGCGGCGATCGCCCATGTCGAGAAATACGGCTCGCACCACACCGATGCGATCGTGACCGAAGACAAGGCCGCGGCCGAGCGCTTCACGCGCGAGGTGGACAGCGCGATCGTGCTCGTCAACGCCTCGACGCAGTTCGCCGACGGCGCCGAGTTCGGCATGGGCGCCGAGATCGGCATCTCCACCGGCCGCCTGCACGCGCGCGGCCCCGTCGGCGCCGAGCAGCTCACCTCGATGAAATACGTGGTGCGCGGCAGCGGACAGATCCGGCCGTGAAACGATAAGTGACGGCGAAGCGGACCCTCGCGACTCCGGCCGCGACGCGCTGGCACCCCGGCCCGCCCTCGCCGTTCCGCCGCGCTGCGGTGGGCTTGCTCGGCGGCTCGTTCAATCCGGCGCATGAAGGCCACGCGCACATCGCGCGGGTCGCCATCGAGCGGCTCGGGCTCGACGAGGTGTGGTGGCTGGTTTCGCCCGGCAATCCGTTGAAGCCGGTGGCCGGCATGGCGCCGCTGACCGAGCGCTTTGCCTCGGCGGTCTCGCGCGCCGGCCCCGCCATGCGCGTGACCGACATCGAGCGCGATCTCGGCACGCGCTACACGGCGGAGGCGCTCCCGCGCTTGAAGGCCCGTTATCCGCGGCTTTCCTTTGTCTGGCTCATGGGCGCCGACAACCTCGCCCAGATCCCGGCCTGGAAGGGTTGGTCATTGATTTTTCACACGGTTCCCGTTGCCGTCTTCGCCCGTCCCCACTATCTTGAGCGTGCGCTGTCAGGTGCTGCTTCTGCGCGGTTCCGGGACGGCCGTCTGCCCGAAAGGGCAGCGCGGAGTTTGGCCCGGCACCGGCCGCCGGCGTGGATGTTCATCCATTCCCGGCTGGTCGCAGCGTCGGCCAGCGCGATCCGCGCCCGCAAGCGCGCCTCGTGAGGCACGCGGCGGGAACTGGCCAACCGGAGGGGGCCGCCCCTCAGTCCACCGCAGCGGCCGCCCCCAGAGGAGAGCAACGCCATACCCAAGCTGAAAAGCGGCACGCCGTCGGCCGAGGAGCAATTGCGGCTGATCACGGCGTCGCTCGACGACGACAAAGCCGAGGATGTGGTCGTCGTCGATCTCGTGGGCAAAGCGAATTTTGCCGACTACATGGTCATCGCCACCGGCAGATCGGACCGGCAAGTGGGCGCGATGGCCGACCATCTCGTCCAGAAGCTCAAAGCGAAAGGGATAAGCCGGGTGCCGGCCGAGGGCATGACCCAGCGCGACTGGGTGCTGCTCGATTCGGGCGACGTCGTCGTGCACCTGTTCCGCCCCGAAATCCGGAGCTTCTACAATCTCGAGAAGCTCTGGTCCGACGAGCCGGCGCCGGCACGCGCCGCCGAGCGGATCGCGTAGCAGAGCTTCGGGCGAGCGAACGCGCTCGCCTGCCGGGATGATCACGATTGTTGCCGTCGGCCGGCTCAAGACCGGCCCGCTCCGGGATTTGTGCGACGAGTTCCGCCGCCGCATTCCGCTGCCGCTCGATATCCGCGAGGTGGAGGAGCGCCGCCCGGTTTCGGGCGACGAGCGCAAACAACGCGAAGGCGATCTGATCCTGAAAGAGCTGCCGAAGGGTGCCCTCGCCGTGGCGCTCGACGAGCGCGGCAAGCCCTACGACAGCGCGGGCTTCGCGAAACAGTTCGCGGCGTGGCGCGAGCGCAGCGGCGACAACCTCGCCTTCCTCATCGGCGGCGCCGACGGCCTCGCGCCCGCGGTGCTCGAAAAAGCGGCGGCACGCCTCGCGCTCGGCACGATGACATGGCCGCATATGCTCGCCCGCGCGATGCTGCTGGAGCAGATCTACCGCGCTCACACGATCTTGACCGGTCACCCCTACCACCGCGCGTAGCGCGCCCGGGCGGCAACAAACATCCGCCACAGTTGCTGGCAAAGGTTAAGGCATGCGGCGGAACGGGCGCTGTATCGGGCGCCCCACAAGGCTTATATAGCGGTTGTCTCAAGGAATTTCGGGCTTCGACATTAACCAATGAGCCAGGAACGACCGCCTGTCCGCCGCCCCGCGCTCCGCCCCGTCGTGCTGTGCGTGCTCGACGGCTGGGGCCATCGCGTCGAGTGCGAAGACAACGCGATCTGCCAGGCGCATCCCTCGCACTGGGAGCGCCTCACCGCCGAATGCCCGCACGCGCTCCTCGACGCCTCGGAGCTGCATGTCGGCCTGCCCGAGGGCCAGATGGGCAATTCCGAAGTGGGGCACATGAACATCGGCGCCGGCCGCGTCGTGATGCAGGAGCTGCCGCGCATCGACAAGGCGGTGCGCGAGCACGCGATTCCGAAGCTGCCCGCGTTCAAGGAATTCGCCGCCAAGGCGAAGGCCGGCACCGTGCATGTGATGGGCCTGCTTTCGCCCGGCGGCGTGCACTCGCACCAGGCGCACTTCGCGGCGATGGCCCGCGATCTCGCGGCCGCGGGCCTCAAGGTCGCGGTGCACGGCTTCCTCGACGGGCGCGATACTCCGCCGCGCAGCGCGCTCGGCTATCTCGCGCAGTTCGAGAAAGACATCGCCGGACAGGCCGGCATCCGCATCGCGACGATCGGCGGGCGCTATTACGGCA